>CAIKOJ010000151.1 GCA_903829015.1 uncultured Bacteroidota bacterium | reverse complement strand
GCCTTTCAGAAACCACTAAAAATTCGGAATTGCAATACGCCGGCTTTTTTTTATTATTGCAAATTAATCATGCTCAAAGAAAAGCGGACTCAATTTGTAGATATTGACTGCTGTTGAATAACGTAATCTACTTTAGCTATAAATAACATTGTATTATCGTAACAATACACGGTCGCTATTTGCTAAGAAGGATCAGGTAAAAACGAACAAACTAAAAAATTGAAAAAACAAATACTACAACGTGCAGTACTTTCAACTTGAAAACTTTAAAAATCAATATGAAAAAGAAAATTTTACTTTCTGTTATTGCTGGAATCGGCATATTCGTAACACTCACAAGTGACTCTTCTGGTCCGGGCGCAAACCGCACAGGCAGCAAGGGCGGGGCTATAGGTTGTGGCACTTGTCATGGTAGCTCTGCAACAACAGGCGTCGGCATTGCATTTATACTGGATTCTGCCGGTACACCCGTAACACGTTATAAAGCCGGTATGAGTTATACACTTAAAATGATTGGCACAAACACTACAACATTAATTTTGCCAAAGTTCGGAATGCAATTGTCAATGGTATCCGGCAGCGGTACTACGGCCGCTAATGCCGGTACTTTTTCCGGCCTTCCGGCTGGCGTAGCCTCCCATACCACTTCGGCCATAAATATTCTGGAGCACACTATGCGTTTGTCTCCTGCCACCGGCACCGGCAGTACTGGTACTACTTACGAGGTAGACGTAACTTGGACCGCACCTGCTGCAGGTACAGGCACTGTTACCGCCTGGGGTGTAATTAATGCTGTAAATACCAGCCCAAGCGGCGATGATCCGGGTGACAAGTGGAATGGTGCCCATACTTCATTTGCCGAATTAGTGAATACATCAGACGTGCAGAATGTAGCCGCAAATCAGGTAAAAATATACCCCAATCCAGTTCAGGATGTACTGCATATTGACGGCTATAATGGCGAAGTGGTAATACATGACATTTATGGAAGAGTAGTTGCATCGGGTAGGGGTGAAATCAATACGGCACAACTGTTGCCTGGTTTCTACTATGTCTCATACTTCGTTAACGGAGGAAAGGAAATTCACACGATTATCAAATAACTTTCTTTATTGTTGGTCATTTCTATTTCGAAAAATGCACCTCTACATGCTTGCATGCACTTATTCTTAAACCTATACGAAAGTGCCTGAGAATTTTTGACGTAGGTAAAAACTAGAAAGTATATGTTGATTTGAATCTGATGTTAACTGGTAGTAGTTTCTCTTGTGTGTTGAATGTAAACGAATACTATAACTCAAACATCGATTATCATGTACTTTTTAGAAACAAGAATGCATGGCAGATAACTATAAAAAATGCGGCTTAATTGCCGCATTTTTTGCTGATACCCCATGCTAAACTGTAACCTATAACATGACCCTATGTAAAACTCACTTTGTATATCTTCTTCCCCAGTCTTTTCGATATTATTTTTAGACTATATTGGTCAGTCTAAATATTCACTCGGGCTATATGTTCTTTAATATTTTAAAGAACTTTTGTTCATCCCAAATCTCCAAATGAGGCGGTTCGTTTTGGAGCGGATAATCATTATATGGCCTGAAACAATAACCATCAATTGTAAAACTCATAGCCAAAATGCGGCACCAGGAATATACATCTTCCATGATTGCAGCATCGAAAGTCAGCGCAGGTTTGTAAACACCATCAAAATATAAGTATAGTTTTTTCATAACCCAGAAGCGAAAAACAAATTCTATTCGCTGCTCACCAATTTTTTATTCGAAGCCAGACCGCCGTTCAACCATTGGCATCCCAATCTCGACAAGTGAATCTTCGCAAAAAGCACTCTAAACAAAGGGTCAAACATATGATACAACGATCGTAAAAAAGCCACTATTATTAGTAGTGCGCCTGATGATTTTGCATGCATTAGAAAAATGTTTCATATAGCTTTAACATGCAATACAGACGATAAAACAGAAGGAAGTGTAAAGTATTGTAGAAATAGTTTATAGCAGATATTTTTGAAAAATGCTCAAACTCTGCCTCTCGAAATTAACGAAGCAGGATAATTTGATGTGTATTTTCTCTTTACAACTGGGACATGAACCTATCTATATAACAATCAGGACTGAATATGACCGCCCTTTCCTCTTAAGGCAAGAAATATTGCTGAGTGCACTCGGACTTAGCATTTTCCCTGTATCTCGTCTCTACCGTTCGTTCCTGTTATGCTACTGGTATCCACACTTGCAGTTATGAAACGCCAAGCGATGTATTTCATTGCTTACCCCGCCAAGTCTATTCGAAATTTGTTTCAAAATTTCCATGATCTGTTTAGTTGCAGTTCAAGATTCAATGTCTTTATAGCTGTACCGGCAAGTGTCTAGCATATAAATAATGGAATAAAAACCCTCTAAAATGTTTTAAATTTTTTTTAAAAATAAAAAACATTTATTACTTTTGTATTAAGTTATTGAGCGGTTAATCTTTTGAAAAATTTTTGTTAACGATTGGCCCGAAAATAATTGCCAGTGTTTTTATTTGAAAAGATTTAATAGTCAAACAACGTAGTTGCGAAGCGGGAATTTATTGACAAATGAAACATTCAGAAACCAGTTAGGAATTTAAATCGAGAAAGGTAAAAGTTAGCTATTAAATTTTATCCTTCAATTAAATGAATTATTTATTTACCCAAAAACAACATTGAGATGAAAATTAGATTAAGAGTAACAATTGTTGTCGTAGCAGTGATGTTGTCATTTAATGGTTTTGCGCAGTCTAGAGCATCATCTAATGCTTCAGCGAATATTGTGTCCATTAATGACACCGGTAGCTTGGGTAATGCTGGTCTGAAACCTGGTGCGAGGGGAACATCGATGATTGCCCACTTAATAACCAGCAATTCAAGTTGTGCTATTCAGCCGGTTATTATCAAAGGTGACTTCATCAATATGAGCCTGCTGGGTAGGAAAAGAAGGATTAGTGACATTAGGTAAAACAATCTTACTTTCTACGGATAAGAAGTTGAAAATGTAATAACGGTTTGGGGAAAATCTTGCAAATCGCGTAAAAGTAAAAACCGACTTTTGTTGTTTCAAAAAACATATGTCCTCAATTTTCAGTGTGGTTCCACTATGACTTGAACCTATCCCAATAAATATCGGGACTAATTATAACTGCGCTTTCCTTTTCCGGCACAAAAAAAGTGCGGGGCGCTCTCGCACTCCGCACTTCGCTCTGCATTCTGTGGTCCCACTGGGACTTGAACCTAGGACCACCTGATTATAACTGCGCTTTCCTTTTCCGGCACAAAAAAAAGTGAGGACGCTCTCGCACTCCGCACTTCGCTCTTTATTCTGTGGTCCAACTAGGACTTGAACCTAGGACCACCTGATTATGAGTCAGGTGCTCTAACCAACTGAGCTATAGGACCAATGCCAAAAGGCAATCCCAGTTTTCGCTGGGGTTGCAAATGTAGGAGATTTTCTGAAAAAAAGGAAAATGTATTTGATTTTGGCCTTTTTGCTATACCTACCAAACCTTTTTATATAACTCTGGTGTCTGTTGTATTGAAAAATCAAAATTAAAGTACCTTATGAATATCAATAATCGTCATTTCATTGCCGTTGCATGCTCACTGATCGCTTTGTTTGCCGCATGTAAAAAAGATGCCAAAAAGACTACGTCCTGCACATCTACGCTGTATGCTTACAATGTGCCCTATAGCGGAATAGGTGACACCTTAGGTGCCAGAACCAATGGTATAGTCAATCCATCCACAGGGTACATCAGTAGCATTGGCACCTTCACTGCTTCGGCATATACCAATCAGGCCGCATTCAATTCTGCCGACAATTGCTACTATGTATTTAAGACTCATATGGGTGTGGGTGCCGGTTACAATACCCTGTACAAAATAAGCCTGTCAGGGGTCGTTATTACGCTTACAAATATCTTCCCTGTGTTGTGTTACGCCCTTACTTACAACAGGGTAACAAACAAATTATATTGTATCACGTCAACCGGCTACGGCATCGGCACCAGCAGTGCACTGGCCGAGATCACTATTGCTGGTTCATTATACACCACCACAAACCTTACATCTGGTGTTCATAGACCTTACGGAAACAATACTACAATAGACGACAATACCGGTGCTGTTTATTTTACAACCGGTGATACCACTACGTCTTACATAGAAAAATACATTCCAGGCGGCAGCTCGTCTACCGTTGTGGCGACAGTGACTTCAGGCTGGTCTTTGCTGGGACTGAGTTTCAACAAAAACGATAATATGCTTTACGCTATCAGACAACCGCATTATCCTGTTACGCTAGCCGATGATTTTCTTAAAATTGATCCCGCAACCGGAACAGTTGCTACTTTGTCTGTATTGACATTTCAGGTGAATCCCGAATTTTACACTGCTTGTGTGGATCCTTGCTCCAACAGATATATCATTTCTACCCTCGGCGGCCCGTTTTGGGGTAGTTGCTACTTTAATCAGTTGGACATGACTGGTACACTTGTTCAGCACGATTCTACTTCAGGGTTTATTCAGGGTTTATCAATAAATTATTAATTACCTGTTAAAAGGTAGATTGTGCGAAATCACAACTTCTTTTATATTTTCGCCAATACTATTCAAAAACCGTATTGGGAAGGATGAGATTTGGTAATAAGCATTTTGTTGTGTTGTTCGGTAATGGAGTAACTTCCATTATTGGTTTCGGCATGGCATATATCGTGTTCCACAACCTGTCGCTGGTAGATGCCGGTATATGGTTTGTGCTACAGAGTTTTGTGGGTTTGTGTGAGGCAGGCAGATATGGATTCCTTGCTACAGCAACGGTGAAGTTCTACGCTGGTGCAGAGAGAGAAAGAGCAGTAACCGTGCTGGGCTCCGTTTGGTTTTTGGCACTGGCACTTACTGCAATTGTACTCTCGCTCAATGGTCTTGCACTGTTCTACCTCCCCTTCACAAATAATTACGAGACAGGTTTACTGATCAAATGGATCGGGCTTAATTATCTGAGTTCGCTGCCATCAGATGTGGTTTTCTGGCGCCTGCAGGCCGATGAAAAATATACCACCATGTTCTGGTTCAGGATGATCAACGCTTGCAGTACCTTTTTGTCGTTTATACTGCTTGCCCTTTTCCACGATTTCACTCTGGAGAATGTGATCATTTACAATTTTCTCACCAATTGTACTTCCAGCATCATCGGCATTATCTGGTTCCAGTCGGGTATACAGTATCTGGTAAAGCGGACAAAGGAGTGTACGCTGGAGATATTCCATTACGGTAAGTACACATTCGGTACCACGGCGTTTTCGAGTTTTCTGGGCAATGTAGATATCTGGATCATTAATTTTGTGCTGGGAGCGGCACCGGTAGCCATATTCAATTTGGCTATGCGCCTAATGGCTATAGTAGAATTGCCGTTGCGCACCTTCGCCACCACTGGTATATCAGAAATGGCCATTGCTTATAATGCAGATAATGAGTTTCATGCACAGCACATATTCAGAAAGTATTCCGGTATGCTGGCAGTTGCGTTGATACCCGTTGCCGCAATGGCCTATGTGTGCGCCCCGCCGGTGATCAGGCTGTTGGGAGGTATTCATTTTGACGGACAGAGCGGTATGCTGGCCACAAATATTTACAGTTTGCTAATGGTTCTGGCCATTTCATATCCGATCGACAGGTTCAATGGTATTGCGCTGGATATCACCCACCACACCAAGGCAAATTTCTACAAAATGATCATCGTTACTTCGGTAAAAATAGCGAGTGGCCTGCTGTTTACCGAAGTGCTCATGAGCCTGTATGGAATAGTCATTGCCAATTTTGTAGCCACAATAGCTGGAATCATTTACGGTTATTATCAGCTTCGTAAATATATTCCGCATACAATTCCGGGTATTTTCAGGCTGGGTTATTCAGAGTTAGTTCAGCTAATCAGAAATGTAATTAATTTTAAAAAAAATAGTACCACAGCATGAGTGCGCCCTACTTTTTTAAAGATGTGACTTTACTGATCACACACTACAACCGCAGCCGGTCTTTGGAACGTCTGCTTAAAGCCCTGTTAAAGCTTCAATGCACCTTTGAAGACATTGTGGTTTCAGATGATGCCAGCAAGCCTGAGGAAATGAAGGAGGTGATACGCCTTCAGGAAATATATAATTACAGGTTGGTGACCACCCCCGTAAACAAGGGTTATGGCAACTGCATAAATAAAGGTGAGGATGCAATAACAACTCCCTATACGTTGTATCTGCAGGAGGATTTTGTGCCGTTTGATATTTTCCCTGAGAATTTTAAAAATGCACTGCAGTTTCTGAATGAAGACCAAAGCCTTGACTATATAAGATTTTGGGCCCTTGGAGAAATGCATCTGGATTTAAAGCCCTATGGCAAGGGTTTCTCTCAGATGATCAATAAAATAAGCAATTTGCATCACTTTAAGTTCTACCAGTTCAGCGATACGCCCAATATTCGCCGAAACAATTTCCGTAAGAAGTTTGGCAGATACCGTGAGGGTATTTATGGCGATAAGACTGATTACTACATGGCTATTTCCTTCCTGCATAACAAAGGAAAAGGTCTCTTCTTTGATGCCTATGACACCTTGTTTGCACACGATGATATTGAAGAAGGAAGCAGAATCCGCTCATTGAAAAACTGGAGGCAAAGCGAGCACATTACCATCAGGTTTTTGCGTTTTTTCTTTTTGCGCTATAAGTGGTTGAAGGGTACCTGGTTGGTGATGTTCTATAATCAGCACAAATATGACCGTTGGCCTGGCGCTTTGATGGTACTCTCCTATTTGGCTCTGTTGTTAACCGAAAGCGCAATAGGCCCCGAAGACTTTATGCAGTTGGTGTGAGATGTTTAGAGAACTTACAAAAAAACTTAAGTTTATTTTTGCACCATGGTAAAGGGTATCAGGCACATCATTTTCGATTTAGGAGGAGTATTGATCAACATCGACTACAAACTTACAGAAGAGGCGTTTCAAAAGGCAGGGATCAAAGATTTTAAGGAACTGTATTCTCAACTGCACCAAACAGATCTGTTCGACCAGTTTGAAATGGGTTTTATTTCTAAGGAGTTGTTCATAGACCGGCTGAAACAGGCGGCTTCAAATACCATAACGGAAAGTCAGATAATAGCAGCCTGGAATGCGATGCTGCTCGATTTTCCGGTTAGGAGGCTTCAGATATTGCAGCAGTTGCATTTGTATTACGACCTCTTTTTGCTCAGTAATACCAACGAGATACATGAAGAAGCGTTTAATCAGATACTCATGCAGTCGCATGGTATTCCAAACATAGGCGTGTTTTTCGACAAAGTGTATTTATCACACAGGGTTGGTTTGAGGAAGCCTATGAAAGAGATTTTTGAAAGAGTTTTACAGGATAGTGGTTTGCAGCCAGAGCATACCTTGTTTATTGATGATAGTCCGCAGCATATTGAGGGTGCAAAGCTGTTAGGTATTCAAACCATTCACCTGGTAAAAGGAATGACAATCGAAGCTGACGTTTTTAAGAACATCAGTGCTTAGACTAAACGGTCGTTTGTACAAATAAAGTTGGATTTTGCGATGTAAACCCGCATTGGGATCGATCACTATTTTACCTCTTCGTAATCAATATAGTCACCCTCTTTCTTTACGGTTTTTCTCTGCACCGGTGCGGCATTGTTCTTATTCATCTCGTTGATCTGATCCTGCATTTTTTTCAGATGATCGTTAGCAGCCGAGGTAATATTCATTACCGGAAATATGAACCTGGTAAGCACCCTGTATATTAAACCGATAACTAATACAATGGTAATTATTCGTAACATAGTGGCACAAAGGTATAGGATAAAAGCCGGTTTTATAATGTTAATGGAAATATAATTACATATATTCTGTGCATATTATGGTTTGATACGAAAATAGTTGTACATTTGCAATGGATATGAAACAAAAGAGAGGGGACACTGGTTGTCCCCTCATTTATTAAATATGGCTGAAACAACCGAAAAAATACTCTCATTCTTAGAATCCATTTTGGAGGGTACCGACATTTTTGTTGTCAATGTAAGAGTGAAACCAATCAATAACATTAAGGTTTACCTTGATGCGGAAAGTGGCTTCTCTATTGAAAAGTGCTCAATGGTAAACCGCAAACTGTACGCACAGATCGAGGCCGCCGAAATGTTTCCGGCTGGCGATTTCTCGCTTGAAGTTTCAAGCCCCGGTGTTGATGAGCCGCTGCTTCAGTATCGTCAGTACGTGAAGAATATCGGTAGAAAGGTAACCGTAACAGATAGCGAAGACGTAGAAAAGACGGGCATATTGAAAGAGGTTACAGAAGAAAATATAACGCTCGAAATCAAGCCCGCAAAGCAAAAGGAGTCTTTGATCATAACCCAGATTCCATTTTCTAACATAAAAAAGACAGTTGTACAAATCATTTTTAATTAAAATTCCGTGCTTACAGTGTACGGAAAACGCGAAAAAGAGAACATATGGCAAGCATTAATCTCATTGACTCATTCCAGGAGTTTAAAGACGCCGAGAACATTGATCGGCCTACCCTGATGAAGGTATTAGAAGACGTTTTCAAAACGTTATTACGTAAAAAGTATATAACGGATGAGAACTTCGACGTTATCGTGAATGACCAGACAGGTGACCTTGAAATTTTCAGGCGTAGGGAGATCGTGGAAGACGGAATGGTGGAAGACGAAAATCTTCAGATTCCTTATTCAGATGCGATAAAAATTGAGCCGGATTATAGTGTAGGTGAGGAGGTTTATGAAGAGGTGGATGTGCGCAACTTTGGCCGCCGCGCTATATTGGCCGCAAAGCAAACTCTTGCTGCCCGTATCGGTGACCTTAAAAAGAATAACCTGCTCAAGAAATATGCCGACAGAATCGGAGATATTATTTCGGGCGAAGTATACCAGATTTGGAAAAAGGAAATATTGTTGCTCGATGATGAAGGCAATGAACTGATCATGCCTAAATCTGAACAGATTCCTACTGACTTTTTCAAAAAAGGAGAATCCGTAAGGGCAGTGGTGAAAAAGGTAGAAATGAGGAACAATTCACCGATCATCATTCTCAGCCGTACGCATCCTTCATTCCTGGAAAAACTGCTTGAGATCGAAGTTCCTGAGATCATGGATGGGCTGATAGTAGTGAAGAAAATTGTACGTGAACCAGGTGAAAGGGCGAAAGTAGCTGTAGAAAGCTATGACGACCGTATAGACCCGGTAGGCGCATGTGTAGGTATGAAGGGAAGCCGTATCCATGGTATCGTTCGTGAGTTGCGGAATGAAAATATCGACATAATAAACTACACCAATAACATACAGTTATTGCTGCAGCGTTCGCTTACACCGGCGCGCATCAATAAAATGGAGCTGAACAATGAAGAACACAGCGCTAATGTATACCTTGATCCTGACCAGGTTTCACTGGCTATTGGTAAGAAAGGGGTTAATATCAAGCTGGCACAGGAACTCACTGGTTACAGCATAGATGTGTACAGGGATGTGAAAGAAGAGGTTGAATACGACATTGATCTGGATGAATTTGCAGACGAAATAGAACCATGGGTGATTGACGAGTTCAAACGGATTGGTTGTGACACGGCATTAAGCGTGTTAGGCCTTTCTGCTGAGGAATTGATACGCCGCACGGATCTGGAAGAAGAAACAGTAAATGACGTAAGGAAGATATTGCAGGCAGAATTCAGCGAAGAATAAGGATATAACGCTCTGCCAACGGTGTTTGCAGAGTACGAAGAGGTGCCATTTTCAATTAAAATGGCGTAGGTTTGTATAAAAGGCTTAAGTTTAATATAACTTAGCAATAACTATCAGAAGGAAACAGTAGAATGGCTACAACAACGAATAACACACCCAGGTTACTGGCTGCTGCAAAGGAATTCAATATTGGTAAGGAAACTCTGGTTGAGTTTCTTACCGATAAAGGCTTTGAAATAAACAGTAACCCGAGTACCAAACTTACTGAGCAGATGTACAATGCACTGCAGGTGGAGTTTGCCCAGGACAAACTTGCTAAGCGCAGGAGTGAGGAGATTGCATTACCTAAAGGATCATTGCTTGATAGCCTGAGAAAGTCTAAAGAGGATCTTGATATTACAGGGAAAGATAAGAAAGAAGAAGTAGTAGCTCCGGCAGAGGTGAAGCCTAAGCCGAAGGAAGTAGAAAAGCCTAAGGTAGTAGAGGTAAAAGAAGAGCCTAAGAAAGTAGTAGAACAGCCAGTAGCTGCAAAACCTGTAGAACCTGTAAAGCCTGTTGAAGTAGTTGCTAAAGTAGAAGTTGTGCCTCCGGTAACGGTTCCTGAAGTTAAAACTAAAGCTGCTGAACCGGCTGAGTCGCCCGAACATCTTGATGTTAAGGCTCCTAAAATAGAGGGGCCAAACATACTTGGGAAGATTAACCTGGAAGATATGAATCTTTCTTCGCGGCCTAAGAAGGGTGCCGCAAAGAAAACAGAAACGGTTAAAAAAGAAGCGCCAAAGAAGGCAGCCAAGGAGGCAGAAGCCGACGTACAACAGGAAGAAAGCGTTCCTGAACAGGTAGTAGTGGTAGCCAAAGTGAAGGAAGAACCACCGGTTATTGAGGCTGCGCCTGAAGAGGATACCAGCAATAAGCCCGAACATATTGAAATGAGGGCTCCGAAATTGGAGGGGCCGAAAATAATAGGCAGAATTGAATTGCCTGTATCTCAGCCATCAGGCTCGGGTACCAGGCCAGATAACAGGCTGGATAGAGGGGAGAAACGCAAGCGTAAACGCATTCCGGTAGAAAAGAAGCCGGAAGCACCAAGGCAGGATCCGAATAACAGGGATAGAAATCAGGCTCCGGGTAGCGGAGTGCCAGGTAGTAGACCACCGGCTTCTCCATTCAATCGCGAACGCAGGCCACCTCCTGGTCAGCAGGGTGGTGGATATCAGGGTAATCGTGGTCCTGGTGGTGGAACCTTCAGGCCGGGTGGCCCGGGTGGAGACCGTAGAGGAGCTCCACGTAATGCGCCTATATCTGCACAACAGCAGGAAATCGATACTAAAGCTATTCAGGATAAGATCAGGGAAACACAAGCCAAGCTTACCGGATCAACCCGCAGCAAAAACCTTAAAGCCAAATACCGTCGTAACAAACGTGATGAAATGGCGGACAAGCGTGCAGCCGCTGAAAATGCTGAACAAGGCAACACAATACAGGTTACCGAGTTCATATCCGTGAGTGAATTGGCGAGCATGCTCAACGTGAGTTTTGCCGATGTCATCAGCAAGTGTATGAGTCTTGGTATAATGGTGTCCATTAATCAGCGTCTTGATGCGGAAGTAATTGAATTGGTGTCTAGCGAGTTTGGTTACGATGTCGAATTTATTAATCTGGAGCAGGAAGCGGAAGAGCAGGTGGAGGAAGTGGATGATGAAGCTGATCTGAGCCCGCGTGCACCTATCGTTACCATCATGGGTCACGTAGATCATGGTAAAACTTCTTTGCTCGACTATATACGTAGCGCAAATGTAGTTGCAGGTGAGGCCGGTGGCATTACCCAGCACATTGGTGCCTACCGCGTTACTACTTCTACAGGAAAGAATATCACCTTCCTGGATACACCGGGTCACGAGGCGTTTACAGCCATGCGTGCCAGAGGTGCTAAGGTGGCAGACGTTGCAGTAATTGTGGTAGCGGCAGACGATGCTATCATGCCTCAAACTAAGGAGGCTATATCGCATGCACAGGCTGCAAACCTGCCAATGATCTTTGCCATCAATAAAATAGATAAAGAAGGTGCAAATCCAGAAAAAATAAAAGAACAACTGGCCAATATGAATATCCTGGTAGAAGACTGGGGTGGTAAATTCCAGTGTCAGGCTATATCGGCTAAGAAAGGGCTGAACATAGATATCCTTCTTGAAAAAATAGGCCTTGAGGCTGAATTACTCGAACTGAAAGCTAACCCTGATAGGTCGGCATCAGGAAGTGTGATCGAAGCGTCTCTGGATAAGGGACGTGGTTACCAGTCTACAATACTTGTGCAGAATGGTACGCTTAATCAGGGCGATATGATTGCCTGCGGACAGCACTATGGCAAAATCAAAGCGATGTTCAACGAACGTGGACAGCGTGTGAAAACTGCCGGTCCTTCAACTCCGGTACAGATTCTTGGTTTGAACGGTGCGCCACAGGCGGGTGAGAAATTCCGTGTATTTGAAGATGAAGATGAAGCAAAAGACCTGGCCGGTCACAGAGCGCAGATCATGCGTGAGCAGGGTATACGTGCACGTAAGCACATAACCCTCGATGAGATCGGTCGCCGTCTGGCTCTCGGAAACTTTAAAGAACTGGGTGTTATCATCAAAGGTGACTTTGACGGTTCAGTAGAAGCATTGAGCGATTCATTGCAGAAATTGTCAACCGAAGAAGTAGCCATCAATGTAGTACATAAAGGTGTAGGGCAGATAACCGAGAGTGACGTATTGCTGGCTACAGCGTCAGATGCCATTATCATTGGCTTCCAGGTGCGTCCTTCTATACAGGCAGCAAGGCTCGCTACACAGGAGAACATTGAGATCCGTACTTACTCGATCATCTACGATGCAATTGATGAGATCAAGAGTGCTATGGAAGGTCTGCTGGAACCGAAGGTGGAGAAAAAGACCGTCAGCAACATCGAAGTACGCGAAGTGTACAAGATCAGTGGCGTGGGTACAATTGCAGGTTGCTACGTACTCGATGGCAAGATGACACGCCAGACGAAACTGAACCTGATACGCGACGGTATCGTAGTTTACGCCGGCGAACTGGGTTCACTGAAACGATTCAAAGATGACGTGAAGGATGTAAATGCTGGTTATGAATGTGGTCTTTCTATCAAAAACTACAGCGACATACGTGTAGGTGATATCATTGAAGGTTACGATGAAGTAGAAGTGAAGCGTACTTTATAATTGTGCAAATTAAGTAGTACTATAAATTTTAAGAAAGCCCGCCGTTTGGCGGGCTTTTTATTTATTAGCCGTTCCTTTGGTTAGTTTATTAATTTTACTGCAAAATAGAAAGCATCAATACAAGTGAGTAACATCGCTATTACCATATTGTCAGACCTTGGGCCGGGTAATCCATCTTTGGCGGCGTTGAAAGCGATGTTGATGAATCATTGCAAGGGTATCGTTCCGGTAGACATCACCAATAGAATTTCAGAGTACAATCTTGAAAATTCAGCTTACGTTTTACAGTCTGCATACAGACATTTTCCTGCCGGGTCTGTGCATATTGTGGCAGCAGATATTTTTGGTGGCAGCAACCCTCGGCTTCTTGCTGTGCAAAAAGATGGTCATTATTTTATTGCTCCGGACAATGGAGTTTTGCCACTGGCTTTTGGTGAGACAATGGAAAATACGCGATTATTCTTCGAATTTTTTAAACCCTATAGTTTCAAAGACTGGGGCTTACAATGTGCAACACTTGCGCAGAATATACTGAACGGGGAGCTGCTGCCAGTTATGCGATTTGAATTTGAAAAAGGGATAGCTCCCAATTTACGCCGTGAGTTTCCCGATGGTATAGATTGCGGTATCAGGCATATAGACCGGTATGGAAATGTGGTGCTGGATATCAACAAAGTCCAGTTTGAACAACTGATTGGTACCAAACCATTCAGGATCAGGGTTCCTAAAGCCGATGAAATTATTGTTGTAAGCAATAACTACAATGATGTCCCCGAAGGAAATTCATTGTGCAAATTCAACGATGCGGGTTATCTGGAGATTGCTTTGAATCATGCGCCTATGGCTGCCTTGCTGGGTATCAGCCAGGATAATCTGCGCACTATCAGGTACCGCACCGTCAAAATATTTTTCTGAAGTTCGAATCTTGCAAGCCGAAAGACAATTGCAAAAAACGAGCCAGATATTGTTACGGCACAGTTAACAACCAACACCTATTAATAACTTAAAAAGTGAGCGAATTGGATTAACAATTCGTTATTCATTTAGTTGAAGAAGGGTACAAAAAGGTGTCGTAGCTTTAGTATAATAAAATCAAAAACTATGAAAAGGAACGAATTAGAGCACTCGGATTTTGCGACCTATGGTGTTGCATACATTGCATTAGTTGCAGCAGTAATAGTCTGCTACTTCTTATTTAACAGGTAGTCTCAAAATAAATTGTAGCATTTACAAATGGGAAACCGCCCGCTTGTAAATGCTTTTTTATTTATAGTACGGCAGCGGGTACAAAGCTATATATCTTATACCCGGCTATCTGCGCCACCAATCTGAAACGATTTACATCGAACTTTATAAACGGCAGATCATAAAAAGTAGTAGTAACATTTATTTCCTCTCTTTTATCTTCAGTTACTATATACTTGATCATTCCGCTGTTCATACCTGCCTCAAAGCTCTTAAAATCGAACGTGGTGCTGCTCGATAAATAAACTTGTGTTGTTACATCCTTAACTGGCACAATAGTATACTCAGCAAAAACATTATCCAGGAACCTGCGTTCTGTAAAATAGATCCTGTCTCCAGTTTGTATATGTAGCTGCTCTCTAAAATATTTATAGAGTTCCATTTCCTTCGCATATTCCTGATAGTCGTTTTTATACCCCTTCTCTACAAATACCCCGGAGAACAACCCCATTGTTTTCGAAGATATTAGAATGATAAAAGCCACAAGCGCATATGTGCGGTAAGACATTTTCCTGCCTTTTAGTCTGAACAGTATTTTGTCTTCCGGTACATGTTGTAAAAACCATGCCAGTGCTATGATCACGAATAAGAGGAATTCAATAAAGTAGTTATTACTGCTACCAATTTTTAGCCCAGTGATTACCGCAAACCACCACGACAACAATACACCCCATGCCATTATTTTGAACGTTTTATCTGTATCACGCCTGATACCCAGGTAAACGATCAAACCGCCCAACAAATAGCAGGGTACAATTTCTAGAAAAAATTGACTGATGAATATGGTATACAGGAAGCTGAGATCAATTCCGTTTTTCAGACCCAGGTAGGCGTTCTGGTAAAAAGCAAGCCAGTCATTTTGAATACACATTTTGGCCAGTGCCCAGCCAAATGCCAGAGTAAGTATTCCGTACATTACCGCAACAAGGAATTTTCTCTCAACAAACAGCAGGCAAAAGCCTACGATACCAATGCAGAGTATTCCGCTCTGCTTAGTCATAAAACATGCGGCTGCAAACAAAGAACTGAGTATCACGTAGGCTAATTTGCTTTTCTGGCTATACAGTATGTAACAGTATATTGCCAGGGTAAACAAGAATAAATGCATACAGTCGCCGCGGGTATAGTAGTGGTTGGTAAGGAAGATCATAACCGGCATGGCCATAGCAATGCAATATATCCAGCTAAAGCGCCAGGTACGAATGATCAGTGCCACAACCGCTACCGTAAGCAAATTGAAAATCAGAGCAATTACTCTCGCCAGAGTATACACAGCATGTACATCCAGCCCCAGCTTATGACTGTCTGAGTTAACCAGCTTACCAACTCCCGCAACAAAATAATAGTAGAGTGGTGTGTATTGTATAATCGCATATGCTCCCGAAGATGGATCCTGGTATAATGGTTGCCCGAGTAAAATACGCTGGATGCCGTAGATCACATTTGGCTCAATGCCACCCAGATTAATATCGTAGTAAGGGATTAAAACGCACCTGCTTAAGATAACAAGCGAAAATAACCCGAAGATGTATTTATACAGATTCCGGGACAGGTTTTCCTGAGCATATTTCATAAATAGGTTCTTTACTGTTTGAGTTCTGATTGTTAAGGTGAATCAATAATAAGCCCAACACAAAAAAACCAATGCAAATCACTGCCAGGTTCACAAGTCCTATAATAACAAGACTCGTCCATCCCAGAATGGCGGTATGCGCTATAAACTTCTGGTAGATAACATTACCCACCGCCAGCAGTAACACAGCTAGTATGATCATGAAACCTTTGAAAAAGATCATCAGCATATCTTCTCCGTACTCCACAAAAGACTTGAAGCCATGATAAAAGAGTTTTTTAAAACTCATTTTAGATTGCCCGCCAATACGGCTCTCCCTGTCGGCAACTATATACCGGGTAGTGCACCTTTGTTTGGACAGGAATGCCGCAAAATGTGAAAAGGTAGTAAAGACCGCACTCTCCAGCACATTGCGATTGATCAGGCAAAAATTGCCAAAATTCATCTGTTTGCCAGTGACAAATCTGAAGAGCAGCTTATAGAACCAATAGAATAGTTTGAAAGCAAAAGATTCTTTCCGCCTGTTGCGCACTACATTCACAATGTCAGCATCCAGTTGTTTGAGTAGCTCGGGAATCGCAGCCGGAGAATCTTCTCCATCAGAGTCCATAACAATGAAGTGATTGGATGCAAGTGTTTTGCCGTATAGAAACCCCTGATAAATGGCACCCTGATGACCAACATTGAACTTAAGGTCTACAATATCCAGGTACATATTCGCTGATTTAAACCTGAAACCCTTTAGTAAAGCCAATGTGTTGTCGGTAGAATGGTCATTAACCAATACTACACAGAAAGAATAAGGAAGCCCGGACAGTTCATGTTCCAGGCTTTCTAAAAACTTAACCGCAAAAACACTTTCGTTATAACAAGGTGTAATTATAGTTATAAGTGATGGTGCCATGCGCTAATGTATAAGACATAAATTTAGCTATAATTCCCTAATACTGCAATCCGCCTGCCGGCAGTGCAGTTATTTATTCATGGTTGCCAAAAACTCTTCGTTGCTTCTGGTTCCCTTCATTTGTTTCAAAAGGAAGTGCATAGCCTCATCAGTATTCATATCAGCGATATGGTTACGCAGCAGCCACATCTTGTTCTGAACATCTTTGTCGTGCAGCAAATCGTCGCGGCGTGTAGATGATGATGTGATATCGATAGCAGGGAATATACGTTTGTTGGCCAGTTTACGATCCAGCTGCAGTTCCATGTTACCAGTACCCTTGAATTCTTCAAAGATCACCTCATCCATTTTCGAACCTGTATCTATAAGTGCAGTAGCAAGAATTGTCAGTGAACCGCCATTCTCAATTTTACGAGCTGCACCAAAAAACTGCTTTGGTTTTTGCATCGCATTAGCTTCAACACCACCGCTTAATACCTTGCCACTCGCTGGTGCCACTGTATTGTGCGCACGAGCCAGCCTGGTGATGGAATCCAGAAGTATCACTACATCATGTCCCACTTCCACAAGACGCTTCGCTTTTTGCAATGCTATGGTTGATACTTTTACGTGCTTGTCTGCAGGCTCGTCGAATGTAGAAGCGATCACTTCGGCATTCACGCTGCGCTGCATGTCGGTAACTTCCTCCGGGCGCTCATCCACCAGCACTATCATCAGATAGCATTCCGGGTGGTTGGCGGCAATAGCATTGGCCACTTCCTTAAGCAACATGGTCTTACCTGTTTTCGGCTGCGCCACTATTAGTCCGCGCTGGCCTTTACCAATAGGTGTAAACAGATCCATGATACGGGTACTGTAGTTACTGCCGGTAGTGGTAAGATTTAGTTTCTCGAATGGGAACAAAGGTGTCAGGTAATCAAATGGTACGCGGTCACGGATTTCATCCGGAAGACGGCCATTGATTGTTTCTACCTTTAGTAATGCAAAATATTTTTCGCCTTCTTTTGGAGGGCGCACATTGCCTTTTACGGTATCGCCTGTTTTCAGACCAAATAATTTTATCTGGGATGGTGATACATAAATATCATCGGGTGAGCTCAGATAGTTATAGTCGCTGCTGCGCAGGAAACCATATCCGTCCGGCATCATTTCCAGTACCCCTTCGCTGGCTACAACTCCTTCAAACTCAATGTTGAAATTGGATTGTTTTTCTTCCCTGCGTGGTGGTCTGTTATTAAACTGCTGATTATGCTGTTGTGGTGGTCTTGTATTTTCGTTTTCAGCAGATTGTTGTGGCGGCTGTACCTCCGGAGATTCAACCGGCATTGTTATGCCTGTTGCTTCCTCTGTTGATGGCGTCTGCGACTGCACAGGTTGTTGCTGCTGCTGTTGTTGTTGTTGTTGTTGTTGTTGCTGTTGTTGCTGTTGTGCAGGTCCGTGCTGCGGTTGAGTCTGACCTGGTTGAGGTGCATTATGCTCCGCTTTACGGTGATGTGGTAATGGATTTCTTTCTTTTTTTATTGGGCCCCATAGTGGGTCGGTTGTTGGCTCGGGGCGCACTGGCATAGCATCCGGTACTATTTCTTCTTTTGGTTTGCGCAGGCGGCGTTTTTTCTCCACACCTTCTTCCTGAGCCTGTGTAGGTGCGCTCACCGGAACTTCCGCTGCAGGTTGCGCAACCGGAGCTACTGGTACCGGAACCGCTACTGGCTCAGGCTCTGTAGTTGCTGCCGGAGCCTCGTCTTTAGCTTTACGTCCACGGCGTTTTTTAGGTTCTTCTTCCACAGATTTACTGCTGTTTGCCTGACTGTCGAGAATAGTATTGATCAGGGCTTGTTTATCGAGAGATTTTGTGTTTTGAATTTTTAAAGCGTCAGCTACATCTATAAGCTCAGGTATGAGCATATCATTTAACTGCAAAATGTCGTAAGGCATGCTTGGATTTTTTCTGAATAAAATATTTTAAATAAAAGTCGTTTAACGCTGATTTATCTATGATCTTCTCTTGAAACCTAGTAATGACAATGGGAATTATCAGATAAATTCTATGAAAGGACGGAACAATTATCAGTTCCTTCGTGCAAGTTTACAACTGTTTTCTGTAATAAAGAAAATATTTGTTACTTTTTATTTTGACCTAAAAAGGACTTTGCCATCACCTGTATAGCATCTTTAACGGGCGTATAACTGAATCCCGGCAAGGCCGAAAGCAGCTTATTGTTGTCATATAAGCAAATAGAGTTTGCGTTATTTACAGTTTCCTTCGTGATCAATGATGGTTTCCCTGTAACCCAACCTGCCAGCACACTAGTGCGCCATGCAATGCCTGTTAATAAAGAATTGGCATAAAACCTCGGTGCTTTTTTATTTAAAGCACTTGCCATCATCGTAAATACATCTCTATAGGAAGTATTGCCCTCGCTAACTATAAATCGTTCACCAGTAATGTCAGAATCCATAAGTCTGGTTATTATTCTCACAACATCACCTGCATACACCCACGATGTGACACCCTTTGAATAAAACGGAAACTCTTTGTATGCGATACGCATAAGCCTGGATGATAAGTCGCGACCGTTGCTGGCTCCCAGTATAATTCCTGGATTTACGATCACCGCATCAAGCCCCTCACCTACCCCTCTCCATACTTCCATCTCAGCAATGTATTTGCTGATGCCGTAAGCTGAGTTGTAACGACTTTCGCCCCATTCAGCATCTTCATTGATCGCTTTTGCGTTTTCTCCTGTCCGGCCAAGAGCTGCTATAGAACTGACATATACCATTTTCCTGACACCCTGCAGCAACGCCTGATTGACGATATTAGTTGTACTCTCCGGATTGAAATGAAGCATTTCGTTTCTTTTGGCAGGATCGAATGATACTATAGCGGCGCAGTGATAGATCTCCGTTACTCCTTTCATGGCAGCTTCAACATCATATACATCCAGCAGATCGGCCTGTATCCATTCAATCCCCGGCAATGCAGCTATGTCCGCTTCCGGCCTATGTGTATGATATAAGGCGCGTGCCTGCCTGCCGCTGGCTGCAATATGCCTCACGAGATGCTGCCCAAGAAAACCACTAGCGCCGGTAATGAGAACCATTATTATTTGTGGGAGTGAGTAATAAATAAGGTAAACGCACAATTCAAAGTCAGGCTGAGTTCGTGCGGTATGCGGTCTGTTTTTGAATAATGCTGCATGTTATAGTTAATTCAGTGTCTTTTCTGTTGCCGCTGCCCTTGCAGCCTGCGCCATATCTCTTATAAGCATTGGGTCTCGTTCTATGGCATTGCCCACCACCACAATGTTTGCCCCGGCTTTGCAGTTTTCGTGTACTTTCTCAGGAGTGAGAATACCACCACCAACTACCAGAGGTACATCTATATGGCTGCTCACCTTTTGGATCATCTCAGCAGATACCGGTCTTCTGGCACCGCTTCCTGCATCCATATATATTATATGCTTTCCCTGCAGTTCGGCAGCCCATGCTGTGCAGAGTGCTATTTCGGGCTTGTCTGCCGGAATGGGCTGTGCATTGCTGATATATGACACTGTTGTCTGCACACCTCCATCAATGATCATATATCCGGTGGATATCACTTCAAGTCCGCTGGCTTTAACCTGTGGTGCTGATATTACGTGTTGCCCTATGAGCATATCGGCATTTCTACCTGAAACTAACGACAGGTACAATAACGCATCTGCATAAGGTGTTACCTGCGCCGGACTGCCCGGAAACAGTACCACGGGAATGTCGCTTTCTGTTTTAAAACGCTGAATGCACAATTCCATTTGGTGTGCCATCAGCAAGCTGCCACCCATAAACAGGAAATCAACCTTTGCGTCATTGCACAGCCGCGCCAGATACTGCATTTCCGCCGGTGCTATCTTGTCCGGGTCGGCAAGAACAGCGAAACCACTCTTTCCCTGCGATTTCAGATCCCTGAATTGTGTTTGGATTTTTCCCATTGCGCCTATTCAACCGGTCGTCTCTGTGTATTATAAATTAACCGTGTTCGGTATTGGATTTATGACCTCAAAAATAACCCTTTATATTTATAGTTAACCAGCTACCTCCTTAAAAAATGATAAATGTTGTCATGTAAGCCGCAAGCTGCGTAACTATGATTTAATATTTCCGACCGCAATTCAAGCCAACACACTCAGTTTCATTTACTAATGTTATCTTATTGTAACCCCACAATCCACACTGCGCCCAATATTGGCTAGCATTCAAGCGTTTATTGTAAGAGCCTTACCGTTTTACAGAGATACATTTTTATGTTATTAGTTTCACAAATAAGGCAATAAACAAATTAGATACTCAGGAAACGTTTTTCGTAAAAAATGTTTCCATAGTTTTGCGCAGATTTTGTGAAAGAGGAAAATATGGGACCATTATTGAAAATACTGGGTGCGTCAGCAGAGTTGTTCACTCAATACGGCTTTAAGTCAATTACTATGGACGATATTGCCCGCAGAGCGGGGATATCTAAGAAAACGCTGTATCTGCATTTCGCCAATAAGGACGAAGTAGTCAATGAATCCGTTATATGGCACAAAAACAACATGTGCGCAAACTGCGAGGCTATTCTCAACGAAGCCGAGAATGCAATTGAAGCAATGGTGAAGATGCTCGCTTTTTTCGACGAGGTGCACAAGAAGATCAACCCTATGGCCATTTTTGAGATGCAGCGCTATTTTCCCCTTGCTTATAAAACATTCAGGGATTTGATGCTGGAAAATGATGTCGTAATGCTGGCCAACAATATCAATCAGGGCATAAAAGAAGGTTTATTTAGGGAAGATGTAAACGCAGATCTGATGGCTCGTTACAAAATGGAAACATCTATGCTCATTTTACAACCAAACCTACTGGTGAGCGACCGTAACGACCTGATGTCCGTAGCAATGGAAATAGGGGAACATTTTCTGTACGGCATTATGACTCCCAAAGGCGAAAAACTATACCAGAAATATAAAGCTAAATATTTAAAACAAGTTCAGAAAGTATGAGAAAGATATATTCCGCAGCATTGTGCGTAGTGCTTGCCAGCAATCTTGCCGGCGCACAGGAAGTGATGCGGCTAAGCATGGCTGAATGTATGGATTATGCCATGAAGCATAACAACTCAGTAAGAAATGCCGCCATAGACGTATTGATCCAGGACGCTCAAAACAGACAGACGCTTTCTGCTTCACGCCCGCATATAAATGGAAAAGGGGAAGTTGACTATATGCACATCCCGCAGAAGTCATTTCTGGATGCCAGCGCCTTTAACCCTTCTTTGCCTACGGGCACAATTGCTCCCGTTGCATTTTCGCTGCCATACGCTTCATCCGTTGGTGCCACAGCATCTCAGCTCGTGTTCGATGGTGCTGTATTCATAGCGCTTAAAGCAAGGAGATCTGTATTGGAGCTGGCTAAAAGTAACGAAAAGGCCACACAGGAGAGTATACGTTATAACGTGTTCAAAGCTTATAACTCACTGGTCATTGCATATCGTCAGTTCGAGATAGTTAAGAATTCACTTGGTTTTGCAAGAAGCCTGGAGCGCGACTTAGAGATCACAAGAAAGAACGGATTTGCTGAGAAAATTGATGTGGAGCGTACAAGCGTTCAGGTTAATAACCTTGCTACAGATAGTATCCGGATAGCTAACCTGCTCACCGTTTCAGAAGACGTACTGAAGTTCCAGATAGGTTTGGGCATGAATGTTTGCATTGCACTCACAGACACAGGCATTGAGCAACACAAGGCAGATGCACTGGCACTGCTTGCAGAAGAGGAAAATTATGAGCGGATACCTGAATACAATACTGCTTCAACTGCACTAAAGCTCAACCAATACAATCTTAAAAGGTACAAGTACTCAGCACTGCCTACCGTTAATGTTTTTTGGGCGTATGGCACTAACTATGGTTCCGACAAATTCGAGCACATTTTTGATAAGTTGTACAGATATGAATTGAGTTCTGCTTTTGGTCTTCAGATAAATTTGCCCATCTATAACGGAGGCCTTCGTTTGCAGCAGGTGCGCGAGTCGCAGCTAAATATCGAGAAGTCAAACAACAACATCAGTTTGATCAAGGAGAGTATCGACTTTCAGGTGGCAATCTCACGTACAACGCTTAGAAATGCACTGCTACAGGTACAAAGCCAAAAGAGAAACATGGAGCTGGCAGATGATGTGCTGGATCTGGCACAGAAAAAATTCAAGGCAGGTGTAGGCAGCAACATGGAAATAACACAGGCACAAACCGACCAGTTGAGGGCACAAAATGGCTACTTCAGCGCATTGCTCGATGTTACCAATGCAGAGGCTGATCTGCGCAAAGCACTGGGACTTTTAAAATAATCTATTTATTCCATCATCACATTTAAATACAAACACACAATATAAATGAAACATCTTACCTACTTACTTATTCCGGCAATAGTTTTCGCTTCCTGCGGTGGAGGCAATAAAGCTGGAAATGACGGCGATATCGAAAAGCTTAAAAAGGAAAGAGCTGATCTGGACGCAAAAATAAAAACACTCGAATCAAAAAAGCCCGATTCTCTCAAGGCGAAGATCACACCTGTTTCGGTAACTGAAGTACAGCCTGTAAGCTTTAACGCATATGTTGAGGTGCAGTCGCAGATTGCCGGTGATCAGAATATCCTTGCTACCAGCCAGGCACCCGGTGTTGTAAAAAGCATTTCGGTAAAAGTAGGCCAGAAAGTGAGTAAAGGTCAGGTACTTGCTGTTATTGATGCCGCAGCTATTGAGCAGCAGATTGAAGCAATGTCGCCAAATTTAGCTTTAACTAAGTCTATTTACGAGAAACAGCAGAATCTGTGGGCACAGAATATCGGCACCGAAGTGCAGCTGTTGACAGCCAAAACAAGTTACGAATCTACTCAGAAGCAGATAGCAGCTCTGAAAAGCCAGCGTGATATGTATAGGGTAGTGTCTCCTATCAACGGCACCGTAGACGCCATTAACCTGAAAGTGGGCGAGGCTTGCTCGCCGGGTATGAACGGTATCAGGGTGGTAAGCTACGATCAGCTGAAAGCTGAAGCCAGCCTAGGTGAAAACTATTTGGGTAAAGTAAAGCAGGGCAATAAAGTTGTGATCATTCTCCCTGATCTGGGCGACTCCATCAAAACTACTTTGTCTTATGTATCTCAGGCGGTTGATCCTGCTTCAAGGGCATTTACCGTGCAGGTACACATGGCCAACAACAGCAAGCTGCATCCAAATATGTCTTGTATTATGAGGATATCTAATTATGAAAATCCAAAAGCACTTGTCGTTCCGGTTTCTGTGCTGCAGAAAACATCGGCTGGTGAAATGCTATACATAGCCGAAGGTAATAAAGCCAAGTCTGTAATGGTGCAGTCGGGTCGTAATTCTAACGGTCTCGTTGAGATCATTTCTGGTTTGAACCCCGGAGACAAAGTAGTCACAAAAGGCTACGAAGAACTGGATAACGGACAAGATCTGCTGATACAATAATCTGCAGCGTAACAGGTACATAATACACACTTTCAATTCAAGATATTCCAGTTAAAAAACTGCAGCATGAAAGATTCATTTAAAGAGTTTAAACTATCCAGTTGGGCAATCAATAACCGCACGGCTGTATACATACTTACCGTTTTTATTACCCTCATGGGATTGGTAGTGTACAATGCACTCCCCAAGGAGAAATTCCCGGAGATCAAGATTCCCCAGATCGTCGTGCAGACCGTATACCCCGGTACTTCACCTGAGAATATGGAGAACCTGGTAACCAAGCCTATTGAGAAACAGGTAAAGAACATTACAGGGGTGAAAAAAGTAACCAGTAATTCCTTTCAGGATTATTCGGTGGTGATCATTGAATTTAATCCGGCCGTGCAGATAGACAAAGCCAAGGTGGATGTAAAAGACGGAGTGGACAAGGCCAAACAGGATCTGCCTAAGAACCTGCCCTACCAGCCCGAAGTAAAGGATATTGACCTTTCCGAGTTCCCGATCTTGTCTGTAAACATTTCAGGTAACTATGACCTGAACCGTCTAAAGAAATATGCGGACAAGGTGAAGGACAACATTGAATCTATCAAGGAGGTAAAGCGAGTAGATATGGTAGGTGCGCTCGACCGCGAGATACAGATCAATGTAGACCTCTACCGCATGCAGGCCGCTGGTCTCACTTTTGGAGATATTCAGAATACGATCGCTTCAGAAAATATCTCGGCATCGGCTGGTGAGGTATCTATGAACAGCCAGAAGCGTGTACTAAGCATCAAGAATGAATATAAAAATGCCGGGCAGATCGGTAATACAATTGTCAGGAACCAGCAGGGCAGGGCTATTTACCTCAAAGATGTTGCCGATGTGATAGACGATTTTGCTGAACAGAAAAGCTATGCCCGCCTCGATGGAAAGAATGTGATCACGCTGAATGTGGTTAAGGCCAAAGGAAAGAACCTGATCGATGCATCTGATCACGTATCCGATCTGATCAAAAAAATGAAGCAGAGTGATCTTCCTGAAGATCTTAAGATCGTTGTAACCGGCGACCAGTCTCAAAATACGAGAGACACCCTGCACGATCTGATCAATACCATCATTATCGGCTTTATTCTGGTTACTATCATCCTTATGTTCTTCATGGGTGTAACCAATGCACTGTTTGTGGCTATGTCGGTGCCGCTATCCTGTGCCATTGCTTTCCTGGTTATGCCGGTGATTGGCTTTACACTCAACATGATAGTGCTGTTCTCCTTCCTGCTGGCGTTGGGTATTGTGGTAGATGATGCAATTGTCGTCATTGAGAATACACACCGTATTTTTGACAATGGCAAGATACCCATTGCCAAGGCCGCCAAAATGGCCACCGGCGAGGTCTTTCTCCCTGTTCTCTCAGGCACGGCCACAACACTGATGCCGTTTGTGCCGCTTGCTTTCTGGAACAGTATCATTGGTAAGTTCATGTTCTTCCTGCCTATTACATTGATCATTACGCTTACCGCTTCGCTCCTGGTAGCTTATATTATCAACCCTGTGTTTGCGGTGAGTTTTATGAAACCGCATCATGAGGGTGACGAGAACAAAAGAAGCTTCAAAAAGCGCGACGTAATTCTGTTGGTGATTTTTTCGGCTATTGCTTTATTGTTCTATTTAAGTAAGTCGTGGGCCGCCGGCAATTTTGTGATGGTGCTGTATGTATTTATACTGCTGGAGAAATATGTGCTGTCTAAATGGATCTACAATTTCCAGCACAAAGGCTGGCCTGCATTTAAAGAGTGGTATTCAAGGTGGCTGATCAAGTCATTGACTAACAAGGGGATGGCAACTGTAATGATTGTCACTATTGCTTTGTTTTTTGTTGCACCTATCGCCTATACTGCCCGTCACGTACCGTTTACACTGTTCCCTGCGCCTGATCCCAACTTCGCCTATGTATATTTGAATCTGCCCGTAGGTACAGATCAGGCATACACCAATCAGGTAATGAAACAACTGGAAACACGGGTTAATAAAGTGCTGGATATCGACCCCGAAAAAGGCAAGACCAATCCGCTTATACTGTCTGTAATATCAAACGTAACCGTAAACGCCGTGGATCCGGGCGCCGGCGAGTATGGTGACTTTCCTAACAAGGGTAGGATCACTGTAGCCTTTGTAGAGTTTGCGGCCAGAAACGGTAAATCTACCTGGGACTATATGAATAAAATCAGGGAAGCAGTAAAAAATGTGCCGGGTGCAGAGGTGACAGTTGATAAAGAAAACGGCGGACCACCGCAGCAAAAGCCTATTTCTATCGAGATCACAGGCGACAATCTGGATACGCTTATTTCTACATCAGAGCAATTGAAAAAATACCTGGAAGACAAGCAGATAGCAGGCGTTGAGAAACTGCGCAGCGATTTCCAGGCCAATAAACCAGAAATAGCCTTTGACCTCGACAGGGAGCGTATGGACCACGAAGGTATTACTACTTCTACCGTGGCCTACAATTTAAGGACAGCGATATTCGGTACCGAGGTTTCCCGCTTCCGTGATGCCAACGACGACTACCCGATCTATGTGAGGCTGGGTAAGGAGCAGAGAAAAGATGTAGATGCGCTGCGCAACATGCCTATTCTTTACCGTGATATGGGAATGGGGGGCATCATACGCGAGGTGCCGTTAAGTTCTTTCGCCGATGTGAGATACACCAATACATACGGAGGTATCAAACGTAAAGATCAGAAACGTATCATTATTCTTTCATCTAACCTGGCCACAGCTTATGTAGATAAAGGTAACGACGTTGTTGCAGCGGTAGAGGCTGAGATAAACAAGGTCCATATGCCATCCGGTGTAAGTATCAAAATGGCCGGTGATCAGGAGGACCAGAAAGAAACGGGTTCGTTCCTCCTTACGGCTATGGGAATTTCTATGTTGCTTATCTTCCTCATATTGGTGCTGCAGTTCAATTCCTTCAGCCGCACACTGATCATCATGAGTGAGATATTATTCAGCGTGATTGGTGTGTTCATCGGTTATGCAATTGGCGGCAATACCTTCTCAATGGTAATGAGCGGAATTGGTATCGTGGCCCTTGCGGGTATTGTTGTAAGAAACGGTATTCTGCTGGTTGAATTTATGGATCTGATGCTGCTGGATGGCATGACACCATATGATGCAATCGTGGAGTCGGGCCGCACCAGGATGACACCTGTATTGCTTACTGCTGCAGCGGCTATATTGGGTCTTATCCCGCTTGCAGTAGGTATGAACGTTGATTTCTATTCATTGCTGTCAACGGGTAATCCGCATATTTACTTTGGCGGCGATAATACAGCATTCTGGGCGCCTCTGGCTTGGACAATGATCTATGGTTTGACTTTTGCTACTTTCCTTACGCTTATCGTAGTACCGGTAATGTGTTTGTTGAGTTTCAAATTCAAAGCATGGATAAAGAAAGTAACTGGGGGTACAAGCATATAAAGGATCAGCCGGGAAGAGTCGGTACATTGCCGGCTCTTCCCATTTTTTGCCCGAATGCCGAATTTATAAACGCGATACATACAATTTGCAGATAATATTGAATAATATAAGCCACTTTTTTCGATTTATTTTTGTTCACTTCAACTTTTTACTTACCTTTGCACTCCCTTGAAAAAGGGTAAAACACAATTTTATGAAACGTACATATCAACCGCATAGCCGCAGCCGCAAATCAGTACATGGATTCCGTAAGCGTATGCAATCGGCAAATGGCCGTAAAGTATTAGCTTCCCGTCGCGCTAAAGGCCGCCACAGGCTTACTGTATCAGACGTAAGGCCGCTTAAGTAATTTTTTAAAATCTAACTGCCATTCGTAATACTTTCAAAGTATATGAGCGGCTCAAGCGAGAGCAGCATATTGATACGCTTTTCCGAACAGGGAAAGCGTATTCTGTTTTTCCCATACGTATCATCATTCTGTTAACCGACCGAAAGGAAACCGACCTTTCCCCTGCTCTGGCCGGTTTCTCGGTTCCCAAAAAGAAATTCGCCAGCTCGGTAAAGCGCCACCGCATTCGCCGCCTGATGGTTGAAGCATGGAGACTTAATAAGGCTGGGTTTTACCCTTCTATCCCTCCCGGAAAGCAGTTGTATATCTTTTTCATCTTTACAGATGTTGCCTTGCCCCAGTACGAGTTGGTACAGAAGTGCATGTTAGCAGGACTGGAGCGGTTGAAGGGAAATATCATAGATACCCGCAACGATATACCCAATCCTGATCTTAAAGAAAATTAGTTATGCGCAGGTTGCTCTCATTTATATTTATCGGGCTAATCAAAGTATACCAGGGAGCGATCTCTCCCTTTCTTGGTGCCAAATGCCGCTACAATCCCAGCTGCAGCGCCTACGGCGTAGAAGCCATAACCAAACACGGACCATTTAAAGGCGGCTGGCTGGCCCTCAAACGCATCCTCTCCTGCAATCCCTGGGGTGGACACGGATATGATCCTGTGCCTTAAAGAAATACATCAGTATTTTTATTATTACCTCAGATATCTTTCTCCTAAGAAAGCTTCTAACTTTCCGCCGCTTTTGGTCTTATTTTCTTACCAACAGCCTCGCATAGGGTATTACAATACACCCATTTCAATGAGGCCCTCTATCACAAGTAAATGAACTGTGCCAAATTTTAACCTCCTGTAGATTTGCGTAGCACTAGTTTTCCCATGTAGTCATTTATCCAACTTCACCACTGTCAGTAAAATTCTAACAGGCCCCGCAGGACAACCTGTTTGCAGCAGTTTTTTGGTCTTTTCATAGATGCCGCATAGTTCGCTTTCCATACCGATAGGTAACATCAAAAATCCTTCCTTTTAAGACGCTCTTTCAGAAAATTCCCGCAGAAATCGCAGTCAGAAACTTAACAAAAATATCGTGCCAATATGTTAATGAGCAGTAAATTTCAATTGTTATTCGTTTGTTAAAAAAATTTAGATAAAATTATCGATTTTTTACATGGTTAGGTGAGCTACATTCTCAGGAGAATTAGAGTCCTTGATACAGCTATTTTGGTCAGAAATACTAGCATAATATGTTAAAAGTACTTGAATAACAATATAGTAAGTATATATAAAATATAGTCTGTTTAAATATGCTACTTCTGTTTCCTCTTGCCTGACTTAGCCACCAATCAAGTCACCAAATCTGATTTAACCCCTAAAAACAAAACATTTATAAACAACATTATTTGTTAATCATTAACAAAGTAATAAAAATTGTGTTTAGCTTTGGTGTCAATATTACAGTTGCACCTCCCTTTCTCTACCATTTTTTACTGGCATTGCTTACTAACATTAAAACCACGAGAATCAATGATTCCAAATATCGGCAATACGTTAGGCATCAAATTGGCGGAAGGCGATCAGTTTATCATAAGCCTTGTTCCAGGGGCAAGCAATATTGTGGCTGCAGAGCATGAATATGGGTACAACAGTTCATCTCGTGTACCGCTTTTATTTTTTAATCAGCATTATACAATTCCCACCTCCTCGTTTACGCTCACCAAAATAAAGAAACGAAGAATTGCCGGGTCTCTGGGGTCAGGGGCATCGGGCTTGGAAATGCAATAAACTAAGTAAGGTCTTTATCCAATTTCTTTCTTAGGTACCTGAAATAGCGACAGAACAATATCATTCCAATAGAATAACTCCCGAAATCATATTTCATTAAAAATAAAAATTCCACACACAATGAAAAATATACATAATCTGCTTCATGCAACTTTGAAAAAGATGAAGCCGCAGACCACACTCAGTACTTTGGTCATACCAGCGGTACTGATCATTTCAATTATACTGACGGGCACATCAGCGGGAGCAAAGGCATTTTTACCCACCTGCACCAATCCCACAATTACTGCCACCACCACAGGCTATGCCTGCGGTTTCGGTTCAGTAGCGATGACGGCCACCGCAAGCGCAGGCACCATCAACTGGTATGCATCGTCTACAGGCGGCACATCACTGCATACCGGCACCTCCTATACCGCAACAGCACTTACTACTTCTACTACTTTTTATGTAGATGCCAGCGACAACGGATGCGTAACGCCAACCAGAACAGCCATTATTGCCGGCGTTAAATCAAAGCCCACTGCAGTTGAGACTTTAACACCCAGTCCTGCGTGCGTAGGTAAAACACTTACACTAACAGTTACCCCGTCCGGCGGATTGCCACCATACAGTTATGGCTGGTCGGGTCCCGATGGTTTTGCCACTACATCAACAGGCACCACTGTTAACACGCCACCACTTACGATAGATGGCGCCGGATTTTATAACGTTACGGTTACAGACAGCAACGGATGCACCGGCACGGGTACGGCCCTGGTTTCCGTATTTTCAAATCCTACGCTAAGCGTAGTAGCTACGCCAAATCCTGTTTGCCTGGGCAATACACTCTCGCTCACGTCTGGTTTTAACAGCGGCGGAAGTGGTGTGGTTACTTATGCCTGGACCGGACCCAATGGGTTTACGGGTACCGGAGAGAACAGCGCTATCGACAACGTTACTACCGATGCTGCGGGCACATACAGTGTTACTGTTACTGACAATCATGGATGTACGGGCAACGGAACTACCGGCAGTATCAGTGTGATTACCAATAATGCTGATGTATCCGTAACAAGTAATACAAGTATCTGCTCAGGTTCATCTACTACACTTACTGCTTCTGGCTGCTCTACTTACAACTGGAATCCGGGAACAGGTATATCTCCAACTACCGGATCAACTGTAACTGCGAATCCGTCTGCAACAACCACATATACTGTGACAGGTATTACCGGAAATTGCAGCCAAAAGGCAACTGTAACTGTATCGATATTGCCCACCTATTCAGTAACAGCTTCTGCCGGATCCAACGGCTCTATATCCAGTCCCGGAAATACAAATGTATGTTCAGGCTCTACCATGGTATACACAGTTACACCAACGTCAGGATATCACATTGTAGATGTGCAGATAGATGGTACCAGCATCGGAAACACGCCTCCGTTTGTTGTAACGAACGTTACCACCACACATTCTGTTACTGCAATATTTGCAGCAGATTGTGTGGCGCCCGCTATAGCCTGCACAGGCAATATCAGCCAGTCTGCTGCTGCAGGAGCATGCAGTGCCACAGTCACCTACACTGCAGCATCCGCAACCGGTACATCTCCATCTATCACTTATTCAAAAGCATCGGGTACAACTTTCAATGTTGGGGTCACAACGGTCACAGCCACAGCCACCAACAGCTGCGGTACCGCCAGTTGTGATTTTAATGTAACAATCACACCTAATACATTGAGCGTGAGCGAAAGCCATTCCAATGTTTCGTGTCATGGAGGTAATAACGGATCGGTAACGACAACGGCTTCCGGTGGTACCGGGTCCTATTCCTACTCATGGACAGGAGGTGCATCCGGTGCCGGTCCAACAGGGTTATCAGCAGGCGTATACACCGTCACAGTAACCGACAACGGATGTAGTGCAGTTAGTCCGGTATCAAAGGTGGTGACTATAACAGAACCGGCAACGCTGTCAATAACGTCCTTAACGCCTTACAACGTTTCTTGTAATTCGGCCAACAGCGGCGAGCATGCCGACGGCAGCATTACTACTTCAGTGACCGGCGGCACTGGTGCCTATTCTTATTCCTGGACAGGTGGTGCAACAGTAGATAATCCCAACGGACTTACCGCCGGAACCTACAGCGTAACTGTTACCGACGAAAATGGATGCACTGCTTCCGGCTCAGCAGTTGTCGGGGCCCCTGCGCCGTTAAGTGTTACGTCATCAGTAACAAACGTAACTTGTCATGGTGGTAACAACGGGAGTATCACAATAGCTTCTTCAGGTGGCACTTCGGGTTATACCGGCACTGGTACATTTAGTTCGCTTGCTGCGGGTTCCTATTCATATACAGTAACTGATGCTAATGGTTGTTCATCTTCCGTTTCAACAACAGTTACTGAACCAACTGCACTAAACATTACATCTATATCAGCAGCCGATGTTTCCTGCAACGCTGCAAACGGCGGCAATCACGCTAACGGTAGTATCTCTGCTTCCGTAAGTGGCGGCACAGGTTCTTATTCTTACTCTTGGACAGGCGGCGCTTCCGGGGCCAATCCAACAGGTCTTGCTCCCGGTACGTATAGCGTTACCGTAACCGATGCGAACAATTGTTCGGTTACCGGATCGTCAGCTGTTTCTGCACCATCAGCACTTACCGCCTCAACTTCGGTTACAAATGTTACATGCCATGGAGGTAATAATGGCACTGTTACAGTATCAGCATCTGGGGGCACAACTGGCTATACCGGCACCGGTAGTTTTAATTCACTTACAGCAGGCGATTATTCCAATACAGTTACTGATGCACATGGCTGCACAGCAACTGTTTCTTCAACTGTAACTGAGCCCGCTGCGTTGAGCATTACGTCAATTACAACAGCTGATGTTTCCTGCAATGCTGCAAACGGAGGTAATCATTCAAACGGCAGTATCACTACAACAGTAAGTGGAGGCACAGGTACTTATACATACTCGTGGACTGGCGCCGCTGCGGGGGCGAATCCAACAGGGCTTGCTGCCGGTACGTATAGCGTTACTGTTTCCGACGCTAACAATTGTTCCGCAACCGGATCGGCAGCTGTTTCTGCACCATCAGCACTTACCGCCTCAACTTCGGTTACAAATGTTACATGCTATGGAGGTAATAATGGCTCTGTTACAGTATCAGCATCCGGTGGCACAAGCGGCTATACCGGCACCGGTAGTTTTAATTCACTTACGGCAGGTGATTATTCATACACGGTTACTGACGCACATGGATGCACAGCAACTGCTTCTTCAACTGTAGCTGAGCCTGCTGCTTTGAGCATTACATCGATCACGGCAACCGATATATCCTGCAATACAGCAAATGGCGGCAACCATACCAATGGTAGTATTACCACGTCAGTTAGCGGTGGTACAGGCTCCTATTCTTATTCGTGGACCGGTGGTGCCTCAGGTGCCAATCCTTCCGCACTGAGTGCAGGTACCTATTCTGTAACTGTTACAGATGCTTCCAATTGTACCGTTACGGGTTCTGCAACAGTTGGCCAGCCTGCGCAGGTGAGCGTTTCATTGTCTGCCACAAACGTATCTTGTAATAGTGCCAACGGAGGCAGCTCCGGCAACGGTGCCGTTACATCATCAGTTTCTGGCGGTGCAGGAACATATTCTTATGTATGGAGCAATGGCGGTTCTAATTCCGGTATCTCGGGTTTATCGGTCGGTACGTATAGCGTTACGGTGACTGATGCAAATAGCTGTAGCAAAGCATCCTCAGCTTCGGTAACCCAACCCACGGCACTGAGTGTTACGCTCACACCAACCAACGTTTCCTGCGGAAGTACTTCAAATGGAAGTATTGCCGCTTCCGTTAGCGGCGGCACCAGCGGATATACATATGCCTGGAGTAATTCACAGTCAGGATCCACAAACACCGGTTTATCAGCAGGCACATACAGTGTTACAGTAACTGATGCCCATAGCTGTACCAAGTCAGCTTCGGCAGCTGTTACTACCTACACTACCACTACTGTTAGTATCTCCGGCAGCACTTCAGTGCTTGGCAATGTTGCAACAGTGTATACAGCTCCTTCCGGCCTGTCTTCTTACAGCTGGTCACTGACCGGTGGCGACCACGTTTGTGATCCTAAATGTCATCATAACAGCAGCCATAGCTGTGGGTCGGGTTGTGATCATTATGGTGGCTCATGCCCATCCGGCTGTCACCACCACAGCGGACATAGCTGCGGCAACACCCATACCGGCGATCATCATTGCAGTAAATACTGCCACCACAACAGTGCCCACACCTGCGACGCAGGCTGCGATCACAACGGGCAGTCTTGCTCATCAGCCTGTCATCACAACAGCGGTCACTATTGCAATCACCAGCATTGCGGCGGGCCATATTTTTCCGGGTCGGCTACCGGTTCAAGCGTAACAGTAATAAGCCCTTGCTGTGCTAATGCTTATACGGTTTCACTTACCGGAACAGGCTCCGGAGGCTGCACCAGTACTGCTGGTTTGGGTGTAACAGTAACACCCAGTGCAACTATTACGGTATATTCTTCGTTGTATGTTACCGGCAGTGGTAACCATCCCGGTGTTACAAAATCTGCTCTTGCATCTAGCATAAAAGTGTACAACAGGCACACATCCGGTGCACGCGATGGCAGCCAGAGTCATTATGCCTCGGTATGGAACAGCACTTCCGGACAAATAGCCAATGCTGTAGTCAGCAGTCCCGTTTCTGTGAATCTGGGCGGTGGTCCGGCTTACCAGTATGTTATTACCGTGCCTGCTTTCGGCCATTATTTGGTAGTAGGCCAGTCGGTTGTTTCTTCTACTAAATGTGGTGGCACAACTTGTACTATTTACACCGCAAAGCGTGTAGGTGGACATGACGATGTGGATGCCGATGATCACGATCGTGATGACGACGATGAATCTGTGATTGGATCATGTACTAATTCCGTTACCCGGTTCCATGCGGTATTAAAAGACCAGACCGGCAGGTGTATAGAAGCAGATACTCATAAAGAGCTCGGCTCGCTGATGCTGGTTGTGTCACCGATGGCTGTAGAGTTTACTGATTCGGTTTCTTACCTTCCTGTTGTATATGAATCAGTAGAAGGCGACTGGAGCGTTTCTGTTTCAGCAGATCCTCCGTATGGATTTTATACCGAGCCAGCTGAAGCGCTTTCAACTAGTGTTACCGATAGTGTGATCAATGCTGTACAATTCTCAATTATAGATACAGGTAGCGACTGGACTTTCACCAGTCTCAAACACAGTATTCAGCATAAAGGTGAATCACGTACGGCATATTCAAAACCATCTATGGTGAATTTCCGTACTAATAAACCTACGGAGATCAACATTCTGCCCAACCCTGCTGACGATCAGATAAAGATCATCATGCCTAAGTTTGAAGGCAAGGCTACGGTGTATATATATAATATGCTAGGTCAGAAAGTAGCAGAACAACCCATAAATGTGATAAGTGGGGCTTCTGTATCAATGGATATAGCTGCATTGCCACCGGGTGTATATTTGGTATCAGCGCAGAATTCTTCCGGCAAAGCTTCTGGCAGGCTTGTGAAACAACAACAATAGGAATTTTTGTTTTTTTCGAGTGGCTGTAGCTAGGCTGCAGCCACTTTTTTATGTGCACCGTTTAAAAACAGGTTGATTGGTAGTTTGCTGAATTAAGTTTCCGGCCAGCAACTGTACCACTAACCTTGGATAAAAATGCTTCAGGCGAAGGTCTAAAGTAAAATCTCTATCCATCCCGGCTGTAAATAATCATTTGTTGAATTGTATGTTACAGCTTATGGTTCGTTAGACCACAATATTTTATAATTTTGATTTCATGTTCTATTCATTCAAAGGGTTTATTCCGGTTGTTCATCCATCGTCATTTGTACATCCTCAGGCTGCTGTTACTGGCAATGTTATTATTGGTAAAGACGTATACGTAGGTCCGGGTGCCGCTATCCGTGGCGACTGGGGAGGCATCGTAATAGAAGACGGCTGCAACGTACAGGAGAATTGTACTATACATATGTTTCCGGGCGTAACGCTTACATTAAAGGAAGGAGCCCACATAGGTCATGGCGCTATAATACATGGCGCCAGTATTGGCAGGAATGTGCTTGTTGGTATGAATTCAGTCATCATGGACGAGGCTGTAATAGGTGATGAATGCATTATTGGTGCTATGACGTTTATCGCAGCAAAAACAGTGATCGCTCCGCGCAGTCTGGTTGTAGGCAACCCGGGCAAGGTTATTAAAGAAGTAAGCGATGAAATGCTTAACTGGAAAACCAAGGGTACCAGATTGTATCAGATGCTTCCAAAAGACTGTCACGATACCCTGATCGCATGTAGCCCTCTTAGTGAGCTACCTGCTGATCGCCCAACTCAGGAATCGTTATACAGCACATGGGAGCAGATCAAGGATAGCAATAGCTGACAGATCGGTTTATAAACTTCCAGTTAATAGAAACGCCCCGAACTTCGGGGCGTTTCTATTAACTGGAGACTAAATAATTAAGCTGCAGTTTCTTCAGAATGAACCAGCTCATTTACGAACTTGGCCACTGCTGCGATACGTGCATGATTCAGTGCATAGTGGATAAACTTACCATCACGCTCAGTGATCACGATGTTTGCCCTACGAAGAATTGCCAAATGCTGTGAAGCAACTGACTGCTCCAAACGCAACTTTACATAAATGTCAGTAACGTTCATACGCTTGTTTTCTTCCAACAACTTAACAATCTGCTGACGCAGTTTGTGGTTGATTGCCCTCAATGTCATTGCTGCATTTTTCACTGCAACATAGTCCAACTTGATTTGATCGTTGGAACCTTCACCTTTCCTAATTACCAGTGTGTTTGCTGACGCCGTTGTTTCCATTAATTAAATTTTAAAGTGTTAATTGGTTAAAAAATTCTTACTACTTCACTGCCATTAAATAAAATTATTGAATGGGAGTGCAAACATACTCAATTAAACCGATATGAAATGTAATATTTTGATAAAAAAAAGTTAACATAGTGTTAAATCCAAAAATTTGATTAATAAATATAGGCAATAAAACGTTGATTACCAATTATTTATGGGTATAAACTTGTTTCAGATAAAAAGGCTCAGCTGTGCTTAAATTTACCGTGTTCCTACGCTTAAATTGCTCATTTGCATAGGATATCCATAATTCAAAATTTATGTTTGTGCTATCTTCAATTTGTAAATTACTCAAAGGTAATGCACCGCCAACCGCCGCATCATCTGTAATAAGTACCGTTGTATCAGCTTCTTTTATAATCGAACTGAGGTGTTCTGCCATGATATGCTGAGGGGTAAGGATACAATAAAAATCCGAGTCATATACTGCAATAAAGTACTCTTTTTCGCGTGCTGTAAGCAAAGAGATATATTGGGATGCCGGTTGTTTTTTAGAACATTGATAGGCCAACAGAGTGAGCTTATTATCGAGCAGTAGGGGCTTATCAAGTGCGTAGCAAATACCTTTTGCAGTCGCCATCCCAATTCGCAGTCCTGTATACGATCCGGGCCCGGCACAAACCACAACACCGCTAAGCTGCTCCATATTGATGCCGGCATCTGCCAGCACATCTTCAATCATCATATTGATTGTAGCGGCATGATTGCGGGTTTCGTTATTGATCCTTTGCGCAAGCAGTTTCCCATCAGCCCCTATTGCCACTGAACCGGCGTCAGACGAAGTGTCTATATGTAAAAGGTAATCCATTGGCACAAAAGTAGTGCAATTATCAAATCTGCTGTTCCATAATCCAACGTAGATATACCTATTGATTGCTGTCAATAATTGTAATCACTACCTTTTCAAAATACAGTTACTTTTGTGGTATGGAAAAGAAAATCATACGCACAGACAACGCTCCTGCCCCCATTGGGCCATACAATCAGGCCATTCAGTTTGGCAATATGCTGTTTATATCAGGGCAGATACCTCTGGATCCCAAAACAGGCAACCTGGTTCAGGATGATATAAAAACTGAAACCCGTATGGTAATGGAAAACCTCAAAGCTATTCTTACGGAGGCTGGCATGGATTTTACAAATGTCCTCAAAACATCAATTTTCCTAATGGACATGGGTCAATTCGGATCAGTTAATGAAGTATATGGCAGCTATTTCCCCGACTATTCGCCTGCCCGTGAAACTGTACAGGTCGCTGGTTTACCAAAGGGCGTGAATGTTGAAATAAGTATGATTGCAGGAAAATAAATTTTATAATTTGGACAAATGGCCGTAAATTGCGGACAAATTGTACGCAATGGCAAGGCAATCAAAAAAATCAACGGGTTACAATCCATCAGAAACCAATTCTGGTGTAATTGAAGAGCCCGTATCGGTTTATCAGTATGCTCCGCAGGATTCTATCACCGCTCGTACTATCGGATTGATGGGTATGAGCGGTAAAAAAGATTTTACGACCATTAAAAATGATAACGACCTGATTTCGCTCATTAGAGCGGGTGTGCCCATGCAGGCGATGTTTCACTTAATGAAGATCGCAGATATTTCGTTAAAAGAAATGTCTATGATCGTACATACCTCCGATAGAACTCTTCGTCGGTATACTGCGCATCAAAAACTTTCGCAGGAGCAATCCGAACGAATGGTAGAAATGGCGAGGCTCTATAGCAGGGGTATCGAAGTATTCGGTTCAATAGATAGCTTCAGGCAATGGATGGATACCCGGCTTTTAACTTTTGGCAACAAAACCCCAAAAGAGTTTTTAGATACATCATTGGGTATAGCCATGCTAATGGATGAAATGGGCAAAATACAACACGGCATTTTTGCATAATGATCATTTACAGGATTAGCGACTGCAGGTTTATTAATGATCTTTCGGGTAAGGGTGCTGCTATGTTTGGTGGTCGCTGGAACAGTAAAGACACATACATGTTGTATACTGCCGAAAGCAGGGCGCTGGCATTGCTGGAGGCTGTGGCTCATATTGGCAGAATACCTGAGAGTGGATTCTGTATAGCAACCATTGAAATTCCCGAGGAAAGCATAGAAATTTTATCGGCTGAAAAATTGCCACAAACCTGGGCTTCAAATCCTCCCCCGGATACCCTAAAAGTAACTGGCGACAACTTCATTAGCGCCGGTAAATATCTTGCATTAAAAGTCCCTTCTGTATTGATATCGGAAGAGCACAACTACCTACTGAATCCTAATCATCCTGACTTCAAAAAAGTCAGGATTACTCACATGCGCCCGGTATCAGCCGACGAACGCCTGTTCCCACAATAAGCCGTGCTTAGAAAAAAGTTACCCCTTCTTCACTTCCTTAGCCCATGCGTCTTTGAGTGTAACCGTACGGTTAAATACAAGCTTGTTCTCTGTGCTATCTGTATCGACCGCAAAGTAACCCTTGCGCATAAACTGAACCTGATCTCCGGGTTTAGCTTTCGCTAACTCCGGCTCAATATAAACCGATGGAAGCACCGACAAAGAATCAGGATTAATATAGTCTTTAAAGTCTCCGTCTTCATTCGATGGATCTTCTACCTTAAATAACCTGTCGTACAGCCTTACTTCTGCAGTGCGTGCGTGTGCTACACTTACCCAATGAATGGTTCCCTTCACTACAAGACCGCTGGTATCGTTGCCGCTCCTGCTCTCAGGCAGGTACGAACAGTGTACTTCTGTAATGTTGCCCGCATCGTCTTTCTTAAAGCCTGCACATTTTACAATATAGGCGCTCTTCAGGCGCACCATATTGCCTACTGCCAGTCTGAAGAATTTCTTTGGCGGGTTTTCCATAAAGTCCTCTCGCTCTATCCACAACTCACTGCTGAAAGGGATCGGCCTTGCGCCGCCGTTGGGGTCTTCTGGGTTGTTTTCGGCTTCAAATATATCTTCTTGTCCTGCCGGGTAGTTAGTGATCACCAGCTTCACCGGATCCAACACTGCCATCACACGGTTGCTCGTTTTATTCAGGTGCTCGCGCACGCAAAATTCCAGCAGGCCTACATCTACAATATTCTCCCGCTTGGCAATACCTACAGTATCAGAGAACTGCCTCAATGCCGCCGCCGGATAACCCCTGCGGCGCATTCCGCTTACAGTAGGCATACGTGGGTCGTCCCAGCCTGATACATGCTTATCATTTACCAGCTGCAGCAGCTTCCTCTTACTCATTACTGTATATGTAAGGTTGCGGCGGGCAAACTCGTACTGGTGCGATGGGAATATGCCAAGCTGCTCAATGAACCAGTTGTATAGTGGTCTGTGATGAATGAATTCCAGTGTACATATGGAGTGTGTGATCTCTTCTATGCTGTCGCTCTGACCATGTGCATAGTCATACATAGGATAGATGCACCATGTATCACCTGTGCGATGGTGGTGTTCGTGTTTTATACGGTACATCAGTGGGTCGCGGAGCAGCAGGTTGGGGTGTGCCATATCAATTTTGGCTCGCAGCGTTTTTTCACCGTCATTGTACTTACCGGCTTTCATTTCCGCAAATAACTGCAGGTTTTCTTCTACACTACGGTTGCGGTACGGACTTTCTTGTCCTGGTTTTTCGAAAGAACCCTTGGTAGCAGCTATTTGTTCAGCAGTGCTGTCGTCAACGTATGCTAGACCTTTTTTAATCAGGACAACAGCAAAATCATACAGCTTGTCAAAATAGTCTGATGCATAGTACTCACCATCCCACTCAAACCCAAGCCAGCGGATATCGTTTTTAATACTTTCTACATATTCGGTCTCTTCGGTAACCGGATTGGTATCATCAAAACGGAGATTGCATTTACCATTGTACTTTTTTGCCAGACCGAAGTTGAGGCAAATGGAAGTAGCATGACCTATGTGCAGGTAGCCGTTTGGCTCAGGGGGGAAACGGGTATGTACCCGGCCATTATTCTTACCAGCCGCAATATCATTCTCTATTATCTCTTCAAGAAAATTAAGTGATTTTTCTTCGCTCATTGTATTGTCTATTGGGTGCAAAGGTAGCAGAATACAACTTGCTCTTTGAATTGGATGTAAAAATTTTGGCTGGGAATGCACCTAAAATGATTGAAATTAAATCCGGGAGTCTTTTCTACGGGATTTTCAGGGTAATAATCATTTTTAATCCGTTTACATTTAATATGTACGCCCACCGAATCAACCGGATTCTGTTAAGATGCCAATAATTATCTATGCGTGTTCGGGCGATGTTTCTTCTAAACATTTGCCGGTAGTACCTCAATTCACTTACACAGTGAATTAATAAATACAAATAACCGCGAAGGTTTCCTCAAGGCCTACCGTCTAACAACATAAATAAATTATTTAATGAATTTTCGTTTGTTAGTGTTATTCGCAATCATTCCTAATTTGCTTCTTGCCCAAAGCAATAAACAAAAAATAAGGGGTACAGTTCTTGATAAACTTTCCCAAACACCAATTATTGGTGCTGCAGCCCAATTAAACTATGATACGAATAGGAATGGCGCATTGACTGATTTAAACGGAAATTTCGTTTTAACCGATGTTGCCCCCGGCAGATATGAGGTTAAAATTTCCTATTCTGGCTATAAAGACGTCGTTATACCCAACGTTGTTGTTACTTCAGGCAAAGAAACCATATTGGATATAAGTATGGAGGAAAAATTTAAACGCCTGAATGAAGTGGTGGTTAAAGGAACCAACAAGGCCGGCTCAATAAACAAACTGGCTGTAGTTAGTGCACGCACATTTTCAATGGAAGAGGTAAACCGTTATGCGGGTGGTAGAAGCGACCCCGCCCGCTTGGCTGCCAACTTTGCGGGGGTAAGTACGCCTGACGATTCGAGAAATGATATTGTTATCAGGGGCAATTCGCCAACCGGAGTACTATGGCGGATCGATGGGATGAATGTTACCAACCCAAACCACTTTGCCACCGTAGGCACAACAGGCGGAGCTGTAAGCGCGTTAAATACCAATATGCTGAAGAGCTCGGATTTTTTTACTTCAGCTTTTCCTGCTGAGTACGGCAATGCGCTTTCGGGAGTGTTTGATCTAGGGTTCCGCAATGGTAACTCAGAGCGTAGAGAGAACACAGTACAATTAGGATTAGTAACCGGTCTTGAGGCAATGACAGAGGGTCCTATCAAAAAAGGTAACGGTTCATCTTATCTTATTGGCTATCGCCACTCCGTAGCAGTAATTGCACCCTTGCTGGGAATTGACATCGGCACTCCATCTACTCCATCTTATCAGGACCTGTCATTCAAAATCAGCAGCGGCAATACAAAGCTGGGCACATTCACTTTATTCGGGATACTCGCAAACAGCAGCATTTCCATTACAGGTGGCAAAACAGGCTCTCTATATTCTACACCAGACAATACTGATTTGACCAGCGATATTGGCATAACAGGACTCAGGCATGTAAAAACGATCAATAGTCGTTCCTATATAAGTACAACCATTGGCATTAATTACTCAAAAAATACACAGCTGCAAACCAGTTCTGATTCCACTGGCGGTAGCCGGACCAACGAAGAAGAGAAAGTAGCAAAAACGGCTTACGAATTTGCCACTAGCTATAACCTGAAGGTGAATTCCAGACTATTCATTAAAGCTGGCATTCAGGACGAATTGATTGACCTGAGCCTGTATTACAGAACAAGAAGAAATCTGCCTGACTGGCAGCGGATCTGGGACAACAATAGTTCCACCAATCTGGCACAGGCATATATTCATGCTAAATACAGCTTCACAGAGCGATTGACGCTAAATGCCGGTTTGCATGCGCACAAGCTGTTTTTAAATGATGCTTCACTATCTGCAGAGCCGCGACTCGGTTTAAAGTATGATATCAGTAGTAAGAGTAGTTTGAGTTTTGGATACGGATTACATGCGCAGATGCAGCCAGTTAATATTTACTACAATCAGGTGCAAAGCAAGAGTGGAACAGACAGCGGCAGCAATAAGAATCTCGGATTTACAAAAAGCCACCATTTGGTGCTTGGATACGACTGGCAACCTTTTAAAGATTGGAGAGTCAAAGCAGAAGCTTACTATCAGTATTTATTCGACGTTCCGGTTGATTCTTTTGCCAGTTCTTATTCTATGCTCAACACAGGCGCGGGTTTCAAGCCTGATTTGGAAACTAATCTGAAAAATAACGGCACGGGTACAAATTACGGTGTTGAACTAACGATTGAGAAATTTTTCAGTAAAGGGTACTACGGTTTGTTCACTGCATCTGTCTACGATTCCAAATACAAAGGAAGTGATGGTGTTGAACATAATACAGCCTTCAATGGTAATTACGTATACAACATCTTGTGTGGGAAAGAGTTTATAGTCGGTAAGGGAAGAAGAAATAAAATATCAACGGACATAAAATTAACCAATGCCGGCGGCAGGTATCATACCCCTATAGATCTGCCCGCCTCTCAATTACGCGGCAATACCCAATTAAAAGGCGATGAGTACGCCTATACCAGCCGATACGACAATTATTTCAGATTGGATTTCAAGTTGGGATATGTGTTGAACAGCAAAAAACGAAAAGTAGCACAGACATTTTCGCTGGACATCCAGAATGTAACCAATCACCAGAATGTATTCAGTCAAACCTACGACAACGGAAGCAAAAGGATCACGACCACATATCAGCTGGGCCTGTTCCCTAATTTCATTTATAAAATACAATTCTAATACTCCCTGTTTTGTTGCTTTGTTGAGGTCTGTTCAATAGTGTATATGTTGGGAAGAACTGTCTGCGATGCTGTATCCGTTAAAAATTCTGAATCAGTATCCAGTACAGCGGCATACCAATGGTAATATTAAACGGAAAGGTTACTCCAAGTGCCATTGGCACATAAAGACCCGGATCTGCATCCGGTGCGGCTTGTTTCATAGCGGCAGGAACAGCGATATAAGAGGCGCTGGATGCTAAAATGGCCAGCAGCAAACGATTGCCGGGTGCGATATCGAAAAAATGTGTGGCCGCAATAGCCAGAAGTCCGTTGCATATCGGCACTACGATTGCAAAAATCGAGACAAAGAGACCATAGTTTTTGAAAGCTTTAAAACGCCTGGCCGCAACCATACCCATTTCAAGAAGAAATATTGCAAGAAAACCTTTGAAAATATCTGTAGTGAATGGTTTTATTCCTTCGGCTCCTTTTACATCAGATATGATGCCTATTACCAGACTGCCGGTGATCATTATCACTGATCCGTTTGTCAGTGATTCGTGTACAATATCTTTAAAACCGGTTTTTGCTTTTTCTGCGCTGTAACTTCTCATAAGCATTACACCAATTATAATTGCCGGAGCTTCCATAAGAGCCATAGCAGCTACCATATGTCCTCCGAAAGGCACTTTGAGATTTTCAAGGAACAATGTTGCCGTAACAAATGTGACAGCGCTAACTGAACCGAATGTGGCGGCTATTGCGCCGGCATTTTGTACCGACAGCTTTCTCTTAAGAATATAAAATGAATAAAGCGGAACGATTGTTGCCATAGCAATGCAAAGACCAAGTGTCAATAGTATCTCGCTGTTTAACCCACTGTGCGCCAGCTCCTGTCCGCCTTTAAAACCAATCGAGAACAGCAAATACAGTGAAATAAATTTGGACGTAGAAGCTGGTATCTCCAGGTCGCTTTTTAGCACGGTTGCTATGATCCCCAAAACAAAAAACAGAAGCGTTGGATTAGTTAAGTTGTTGATCAGTAAGCTGTAATTCATGAATTATTTTAGGTTGGCAGGTCTTTCGTTGAGGGATGAATTTTGTTGTCTGACTTTTTCCGTGTTCCTCTTCTTCAGATCTATCAGCTTTTCTTTAAGTGCTTTGTCGTGGATAGCCAGCATTTCTATCGCCAGAATTCCGGCATTATGCGCACCGTTCACAGCTACCGTAGCCACCGGTACATCGTTCGGCATCTGAACAATCGAAAGCAGGGAATCCCAGCCATCAATCGAATTAGATGATTTAATAGGCACCCCTATCACAGGCAGCACAGTTAGAGCAGCCATCATGCCGGGCAGATGAGCGGCTCCGCCGGCACCGGCTATGATCACTTTCAAACCTCTGCTTTCAGCGCTTTTTGCGTATTCAAACATCCACTCGGGGCTTCGGTGCGCTGATACTACCGTAAACTCATGTTCAACTCCAAATTGATCCAATACTTTGGCGGCGGCGCTCATTATTTCCGAATCAGAACTGCTGCCCATTATGATGCCAACTTTATTTTTCTTCATATGCTCCTTTTAATAAGTGACGAATTATTACTGCTTTTGACAGTGCATTTTCAATCGTTGATCCTACAATCGTAACATGACCCATTTTGCGTCCCTCTGTTCCACTATGCTTTCCGTACCAATGCAGGTGGGCATCGTCGGTACAGAGAATGTTATTTATGGCATCTGTTTGATTGTTCTTCCGCAGCGCAACAGGTTCAAGTATATTGATCATTACACTTGCCTTGTTGAGTTTAGCACTCCCCAAGGGCAATCCCAGAATGATCCGAATCTGTTGTTCAAATTGCGATGTGGTATTTGCCTCAATCGTATGGTGACCACTGTTGTGTGGTCTTGGTGCCAGCTCATTTACAACTACATTTCCATGGCTGTCAACAAACATTTCCACAGCCATAATGCCAACCAGTTCTAGAGCTTCTGCTGTTTTAATGGCCAGATTGCTGGTTTGCATCGCTATATCCACATCTATGTTGGCCGGGCACATCTGAAAGTCCAGTATCATCCTTCCTTTATTAAAGGTCATTAATACCGGATCATAACATTCTATGGCACCGCTTTCATTTCTCGAAACAATAACCGATATTTCATGTTTAATATCTACTAGTTCCTCAAGCACGCAGGGTTCATCAAAAGCATTGGCTATATCCTCCGGGGTTCTTAACACCATCACGCCCTTGCCGTCATAACCGTGCGAACATTTTTTAAGGCAGGCAGGTAGTCTATCTAAGTGCTTCATTATCTCTTCTCTGCCGTTTACAAGTATGCCGGCAGCCACAGGTAGTTCGTTTTTGATCAGGAATTGCTTCTGGTCATACTTGTTCTGTATGATCTCAATTGTTTCCGGCGAGGGGTACACTTTTACACCGTTTGCCTGTAAATGTTTGAGTGCTTTAGTATTTACCGCTTCTTTTTCGATAGTGATTATGTCAAGGTTGCTGCCAAATTTTACTACATCGTCATAATTCATGGGATCACCGATCTTAAAGGAAGAGGTATGCCGCGAACAGGGAGCATTTGGATCTTTATCCATTACAGATACGTTAAGACCAAAATCAATTGCGGACCGCAGTAACATTGCGCCTAATTGTCCTCCCCCCAATATGCCTGTTTTTAATTGTTCTAACATATAATGTAGTGTATTGTTATTCCTTTTCCCACTCTCTAATTTGATGGCGCAAAAGTGAATCATTACTATCATTAGTAATTATTTAACTTTGCAATGACTATCATAAAAAATATTTATGAATTACACGCTTAATCAACTAAAGGTTTTTCTCAAAGTCACACAGACAGAGAGTATTACCAAGGCGGCCGAAGAGTTGCACCTGGCACAGCCGGCCGTGTCTATTCAGCTAAAAAATTTTCAGGACCAGTTTGAAATTCCCCTGACAGAAGTCGTCGGAAGGAAACTGTATGTTACCGAATTCGGAAGAGAGATCGCCACGGCGGCAGAACTGATATTGGAAGGTGTATATGAGCTGAATTATAAAACCCTGGCCCATAAAGGGCAGCTCACCGGTCGACTCAAAATGTCTATTGTTTCTACCGGCAAATATGTGATGCCCTATTTTCTGGCTGACTTTCTAAGGCTGCATCAGGGTGTAGAACTGGTGATGGATGTGACCAACAAAGCCAAAGTAATAGAGAGTCTTGAAAAAAATGAAGTGGATTTTTCGCTGGTATCTGTTCTGCCGGATTCCATAGCGGTAGATAGCATTAAGTTGATGCAGAATAAATTGTACCTGGTTTCTAACACCGACACAAGGTTAAATAAGGGAGTATATGACAACTCTATTTTCGAGCAGCTACCGCTCATCTACAGAGAACAAGGGTCAGCTACCCGCCTTGTGATGGAGCAGTTTATTCGTGCTAACAGCTTAACTGTATTGAAGAAAATGGAACTAACCTCAAACGAAGCTGTTAAACAGGCTGTAATAGCAGGACTGGGTTCATCGATAATGCCTCTTATTGGCATAAAGAACGAACTCAGTAATGGAGAGCTGCAGATAGTGCCGGTTAAGAAGTTTCCCATAAAGACCAACTGGCATTTGATATGGCTGAAGAACAAAAAATTCTCATCAGCCTCCAAAGCCTATCTCGAGTATTTGAAAAAGGAAAAAGACAACATCATCCACAGTAAATTTGACTGGTTTGAGCGATACTGAAATATCCCCTGTAATGTAACAGGCTTGAATCAATCAGGATATTGTTGAAACATTTTTCCCTTCAGGGAGTTGTAAATTTGTTCTGCCAAACATTGGTCTTCCGGCAGATTGCAATACCCTAATAGATATCATTATTTATTAGGGTTACAATTTCTACTTTTGGTCAGTAGTTCCAATAAGGGTTAACTTATAATGCAGCTCTGATTGACAGATGAATCATCACTTATTAAGTTACTGAAAGCAGGTGATACATCTGCCTTTAGGGATTTAGTCGCAGCAAACAAAGACAGGGTGATTAACACTTGTTATAAATTCCTTTTGGATAAAAGCGATGCAGAAGATGTCTCGCAGGAGGTTTTTATTGAGGTGTTCAGGTCTATTCAGTCTTTTCGCAGTGATTCGAAATTATCAACCTGGATTCTACGCATAGCTGTTTCAAAAAGCCTTGATGAAATAAAAAAACAGAAACGTAAAAAACGTATAACCTCTGTTGCCAAAAGGGTGCATCTGGAAGACCTGGCAAATTGGTTGGTCGGAGCAAACTCACCTGAGAAACAATTGACAGGCAAAGAAGACATGAAAGAGATAGCTAAGGCGATGGATACCCTACCCGACAACCAACGTATAGCATTTATTTTGAGCAAGGTAGAAGGTTATGCAAATCCGGAGATAGCTGAGATAATGAATACAACCACAGCAGCAGTGGAGTCATTGATATACAGGGCAAAAAAAGAGTTAATTCGAAAATTAGCAGATTTTTTGAAGAATGATTGAGCAGATCCGCTGGAAAAAAAAATATTAGTCGTCAAATATAATCGTATGAATATGAACAGAAACATTGAAGAAACAGAAGCTTTAAAATTTCTGGAACGTTTTGATGAATTGCCCAATTTCACCACCACTGCTGGCTGGGATGATTCGCTTATGAGGAAAATAGCTCAATCAAAATCATCGCCGGTTGTCAGGAATTATTTTCCTGCATTAGGTGTTTTTGTTGCAGCAGTGCTTTTATTCAACGTAGGTTTTATGCTGCAAACGTTGCGCAGCACTAAAAGCCGTTACTCTGTTTATTCAGAGGATTATCGCACACTTTCAAAAGAATTATTTATTAACCCGATATCCGCAAACTGACCTATGGACATTTTTACTCAAAAAAAACTGTTGGTCCGGATTGTGATCATATTGCTGCTCATCAATATTTCCGCAATAGGGATATTTCTCTGGATGGGTGCAGACAGGAGAGTTCATCCGGTGCAGCGAATGCAGGATAGTCAAATTGCGGATGGAGACCAAGCAAGGGTACCTGATTCTACGGAAAAAAATAGACGAGATGAGTATTTTGAAAGTGGCGGTATAAAAGGCGCTTCCGGCTCCAATGACGATCACTGCGATGTTTCAAGAATTTTAGAACATGAACTGGATTTGACCGGTAAGCAGGCTGAGCAGATTAGAAATATCAGGGAGTCTTTTTTCGACAAAGAAAAAATATTGGAAGCGATCATTCGGAGTGAACGAGATTCAATGAACATACAGATGTTTAACATAAATACTAATGAAGAACAGCTCAAACAATTGGCTTTTAGCGTGTCTCAAAACGAGTATAAAATGGAATTACTTCGTATTGAGCAGGCCAAACAGTTGAAGAGTATTTGCACACCAAAACAGTTAGAAAAATTTAGCAGCCTTGTAAAGGAAATTCGTGATTATTTCAGACCAGAGAACAGAACAAACAAAAGGCCTCCGCCTCGGGAGTAAAAAAAGTTTCAGATAAATGCCGGAATATTTGACAATAGTCGTCAAATCTGTAGAAAGAAACTAAAAATCTATGCTGTTATGAGAAAAGCACTATTCATTATTATCGCTGTGTGTCTGATGAACATTCGTGCCGGTGCGCATGTTGTAGACTATAAGAATGTAAAAATGCATCTGTGGAAGATTGAATCCAATAACGCTTTCATAAAAGGATCATTTTATATGATGCGTGATGGGAAGGTATTCATTGATAAAGCAGATAATGAAATTGTTTCATATCCGCTTTATGCACTGTCAAAAGAAGATCAGGAATATGTAATAAAAAAGCAGTATTGGGTAAGGCAAATAAATGACGGGAGCACAGCATTCTCTGGAGTTATTGCTCACCCTTTGCCAAATGTAAATGTCAGGCTGTACGTCACTGCGGTACTTTGTGTTATTTTCCTCTTATTGCTGCTCGGTCTATCGAAAGGTATCGGACAGAAATTTATTAGCAAAGACAGGATAAGATATGCTTACCCGATTCTTACTGTAGGTGTCGTAACCACTCTTTTGGGTTTTAATAAAGCATACCGTACAACCACTGCCACGAATCCTGCCGTTATAGATTCTGCCTTTACGCCTTTTAAACCAAATGTAATTACGTCCTGGGACACAACATATTTTTATGTTCAGTCGCACGGTATTCCAACTACCCATGGCATGATGGTTGGCATTGGTAGTAACGGTTGGCAGCAGCAGGTGCCAATACCCCAATGTTATCTTTTACCATCTAATGCCTGGAGCATTCCTTTGAAACCAACAATAGCCGCAAATCATATTCCTGTCGATACCATTCATTTTACAAGAGGTGCCATTGCAATCGCAGTAAATGGTGTGCCAATTTTTAACGAACATACGAATACAGGTGCCGATGCTTTGGTTGCCGGACAGTTGGATAATTATGGCGGACATTGCGGAAGAGCGGATGACTATCACTATCATATTGCTCCTCTTCATCTCTATGGAACAACATCTGCCAATTTCCCCATCGCATATGCGTTTGATGGTTTTGCAGTGTATGGCGCACATGAACCGGACGGCTCTCCAATGATAGCCTTGGATACCAACCATGGGCATTTTTGGACCGGAGGCGTTTATCATTATCACGGTACAACAACCTACCCCTACATGATCGGGCGTTTCGCAGGGCAGGTTACTGAAGATGGCACCCATCAATTGATTCCTCAGGCTGCTGCAAGTCCAGTGAGAGGTGGCCAAAATCCTCTCCCCGGTGCTCTGATAACAAGCTGCCAACAGGTAGGTACAAACGGATATAGACTTATATATACCCTAAGTGGCGTTAGCGACACAATAACTTATAGCTGGACTACAGCTGGCATATACACGTTTGTTTTTAGTTCGCCAGGCTCTGCTCCCAGAGATAGCGTTTACCATGGGTTTGTGCCTTGTTATGTTTTGCCAAACAGTGCAACTGACATCACTTATTCTATGTACAAGCTCGATATTTATCCAAATCCCGCTAATGGTATCATTTCAATTGCTTTGAATGCACCGATTATGCCTGCTGATGTTAAGAGTATTTCTGTTGATAATATTATGGGTCAAACTGTATTTCACTCATTCAGTTATATCCAGAACATAGATACAAGACCATGGCCAAAAGGTAGTTATGTCGTGCATATACAACTTGCCGCAGAGCAGATTAACAAAAAACTGATTGTTCAATAAGTAATAATGTCTTAAACTAAATTTTCTGTGAACAAATTTATAGCGATAGTCTGCGCTGTCATGATAGGTTTGCCTGCTTACGGGCAGAGTGTCGTAAAAACTATGAAGCATTTGCCTGATACAGGCGATACTACGGGCTATACTGCTACTTTTGGAGAGGACAATGATTTCTCAATCTTCTTACCTTTTTTTATTGATAATGGTAACGGTACCATCACAGACACAGTTACAGGCCTAATGTGGCAGAAATCTGATGGTGGAGAAATGTCAGTAGATAACGCAAGACTTTATTGTGGTTCTTTGACACTGGGCGGTTATACTAACTGGAGGTTGCCCAACGCCCGTGAAGCGTTTAGCATTCTTAATCTAAACCGTTTAAATCCTGCTTTGGATACCAATTTCTTCACTAACAGTCACGCCGACTACTGGTGGTCAGGTGACATGGACGTTACTGACACAACAAAAATATGGGTGACCAATGCAGGAGGAGGGATCGGCAATCACCCCAGATCTGAAACAATTAGTGCCGGAGGTGTAAAGAGTTTTCACGTTAGGGCAGTTCGCGACTTCACCCTTCCACCACTTTTACCGCAACATTATACCGACAATGGCAATGGTACAATAACAGATAATCTCACACTGCTTGTTTGGCAAAAGTTATTGGCACCGGACACCTTAATCTGGGATCAGGCACTTACCTATGCCGATACGCTCACACTGGCAGGGTACAACGACTGGAGGCTGCCCAATATAAAAGAACTGCAGTCCATAGCTGATTTAGCTGCATCAAATCCGGCGATGAACCCAATTTTTACAGTTGGCTCCGGAGTTAAGTATTACTGGTCTTCTACTACTCAATTTAATAATGGAGCAAATGCCTGGTACCTCAATAGTCTTAATGGTATTACCACCTACATCCCTAAAACCAGAAATCTTTATACCCTCTGTGTTAGAGGTAATGCTTTTGTTCCGACAGGGATTCGTTCGGTATCGTGTCTCACGTCGAATTCGTTTGCTTTCCCTAACCCCGCTGACAACTATGTCACAATATGCTTCAGCCTGCACAAAGCTAAAACTGTGAAGTTAGTTATTATTAATTTTTTAGGGATTGAAGTATTGGAACAGCGTATTACGGAATGTACCGATGGTCTGAACCAGTACGTTTGGGAAGCAAAAAATATGCCTGAAGGCAACTACTTCTATTCAATTGAAGTAATTGGTAACGATCAGACATTGCAAACATCCTCCGGAAAGTTTCTTCTGGTGAAGTGATTTTGAATTTATGGAGAATACTTTTTCTCAGATTGCCGTAGGCTATTTCAAGCTGGGCTATACCCATGTTTTGCCGTTGGGTTTTGACCACATTTTATTTATTGTTGGTATTTTCCTGTTGAATTCGAGAATAAGATCGGTAGTTATTCAGTGTTCCATATTTACCATTGCTCATTCAATAACCCTTGGTCTGGCCGCCTGCGGTTATATACTTCCTGATTCGCAGATAGTTGAGCCGTTGATATCCATATCAATTCTGTTTGTAGCAATCGAAAATATTGTTCACAACAAAGTAAATCAATGGAGGGTAGCAGTGATTTTCCTGTTTGGGCTGATTCATGGCATGGGGTTTGCCACTGCCATAAAAGATATTGGGTTATCTAAAACCCATTTTTTCGAATCTTTATTATTTTTCAATATTGGGGTTGAGTTTGGGCAGATCACTATAATCCTGATTGCATATTTTGCAATCGCCAAATGGTTTGCAAGTAAGAGTTGGTATTACAGCCGAATTGTTTATCCTTTTTCAACTATTATCGGGTGCATAGCGTTGTACTGGACAATTGAGCGCATTTTTATCGCTGGTTAGGAATCATCCTGCACTGTTTATTCCTGCTTACCGCATAAGATTTTGTATTCGATTTTCGGTCAAACGTTACCAACTGCACGCAATAACATCGTATAGGGTACTGGGTTTTTCACAGGGTGTTTTTGTAAACGCTTTTACAGGGTCCGGTTTTCTAAATAGTTAAAAAACTATGTAGTGAAAATCAAAAACAACCAGCCCGCTTTTTAAAGCGTATCTTTAAACAACGAAATTTGTTCAATGCATATACAAAACAGGATTGCCTGGTTTTTCTTCACGATTATTTTCCTAATTATGCCTGCAGCCGAGTCAACATCCCAAACACTTCAAACAGTTCCCCATGTTGATGTGCAAAAGTATTCGGGTAAGTGGTATGAGATAGCATCCTATCCGCAGCGTTTTCAGAAAGGGTGCCATTGCACTACCGCCGAATATACCCTCACTGATAAGGGATATTTAATTGTAGAGAACAGATGCAATAAGGGTAGTGTTAATGGCAAGCAATCTTACATAAAAGGGAAAGCCTTTGTTGAAAAAAATACAGGCAATGCAAAGCTGAAAGTTCAGTTCTTTTGGCCCTTTCGTGGTAAATACTGGATAATAGACCTGGCCGATGATTACAGTTATGCCGTAGTAAGTCACCCCAGCAAGAAATACCTTTGGATACTTTCAAGGAAACCTAAAATGGATGAAGTTGTGTATCAGCAGATCATTTCCAGATTGAAAGATAAAGGATTTGATCTCGATAAAATACAGAGAACTGTGCAAATCTAAAATCAGGTTTTTTTTGTTTAATTCCTGTTGTAGTGAACTATATTTGAAACATATTTTGCAGTAAAGGACTCCAATATGGATATAGAACTGATCTTGAAAGACAAAACCATTAAAGCAAAAGATAATGTCGAAAAATTATCAAACGCTGTTCTTACCGGTGAAATTAAAATTGCAGATGTTATTAAAGCAGGATCTGCAACAAAAGGGTCTGAAAAAGGAACCTGCGTAGAAGCATTGGAGTTCATCACCCGGTCAAATCCTGAGATGTCCAGCCAAAAGTGTTTAGAATTTGCGGTCGGTTGTCTCACCGACAAAGCGCCCCGGGTAAGGTGGGAGGCGGCGAAAGTTATTGGTAACATTGCTTGTTTGTACAAAACAAAACTCGATGATGCTATTGTGCGGCTCTTGGCTAATACGGAATATCCCGGCACAGTTGTTCGCTGGAGTTCGGCATACGCAATCAGTAGTATAGTTCTGTTGAATACAAAACACAATACAGATTTGATCCCTGCGGTTGAAGCAATAATACAACGGGAGGAGAACAATGCAATCAGGAAAATATATTCTGCCTGTCTAAAAAAGGTTCAAAAGAACTAACAGGCTGAACCAAATAACGCCACATGAGTGCTACCATAAACAATGTTTTTCATACCAATTCGGCAACAGGCAGTTATTTTATCACGGCGTCAAGCGGTCAATCTCATTTGTATAGTCGTTTTTCGAAGCAGTAACTCTGAAAGTGACACTATAATGAAGCAGAGCGATTTATGGTCGCTCTGCTTTGTTCGTAGATTGGCTGATTTCCCCTACGTCAGGCAAGTATACCGTAGCCTGCCGGCTCAGTTCTGTCGGATGTTTTTGCATTGATAAATCGAAAAGGCTGCACTGGTTTCTCTTTAACCGCAACCTTATTCTTTTCAACTACCAGCCTTGATATCAGGTAACTAAGCGTTGATTCAGCACCCTGGTTCAGATTCACATAAGATTCTTCAAGCCCATCATAACATCCGCCTGTGCATGGGTTGTAAATTACCTGGTGCAGGTGGTTGTTGCCTAAGAACCAGCTAAAACCAACACGCAGTTTATCAGCGTAATCCTTATCGCCAAAAACCTGAATGAACTTATCCAAAGCCAATATTGTATAAGCAATTTCAATAGGTTGCTCCCCGCCCGCAGGCTGATGTTCTTTTTCGTTACCCCGTACCATCCAGTACTTATTGGAGATCGCTATTATTTTGTGATCCCTAAAGGTTTTTGACAGCAGAAAATCAAATGACAGTTTGGCTATGTTCCTGTACTCCCTATTGCCTGTAGCCAGCCAAGCACAGAGCATGGCTTCAGATAAAAGGCTGTTGCCGTAGGTGAGGTAGCTTTCAAACCACCTCCATTTTTCAATCGCTTCGTGTTTATACATCTGTACCAGCCTGTCTGCAAATAGTACGATCAAGTCCCGGTGGGTTTGGTTGCCGGTTTCCATATTGTAGTAGTACAAGCCTTTTATTATAAATGCCATAGCCCGCGTAGAATGCAGCTTTTCTGCAACAGTCAGCGCCTGCTGCATCATTTCATCGGCTTCCTGCACCATAGCAGCAGGTAGTAGATGGGCAAAAGATACTAAGTAGCCCAATGCCCAAATTGCCCGCCCATTGGAATCTGCGAGGTTGGCATCTTTATTCTGGCTGGTGAAATGTCTGTTTTCATCTACATAATTCAGAAAGCGTCCATCGGGCAGCTGACAATATTTTATGAAGGCAAGATATGTTTTGATGTGGGCAATGGATGCCGCATCTTTTGTTAATTCCAGATACTGGCACATGGCTATCAGTGCCCGTGCATTATCATCCAGTGTATAACCGGATGAAAGATCAGGTTGATTTAACTTAGAAAACTGAATGATGCCGAAACCGGTAGTTAGCTTTTTCACATGGTCCAGATTAATTTCGGGTATGCTGTAGTTGAGCGCAATGTGTACAATACTGTTTTTTTCAAAAAGTAGTGCGTGGGCAATGGCTGCATTTTCCCACGCTGTCGATGCCATTCTATGCAGACCGTTTGAGATCATATGCTGTTGTTTTTCCTCATCTCTGAGCAAAGTATTTACAGCATCAGACAATTGCGCGGCATTGTTAAAATCAATGATCAGCCCAGTGTCATTACGCAGCACTTCGCAGGCATGGGGTATAGGGGTGGATATAATAGGGCAGCCACAGCTGATAGCATAAGAGAATGTGCCGCTGACCGCCTGGTGAGGGTCTTTGGAAGTGAACAAATAAATATCGGTAAGCTGCAGGTATTCGAGCAGCTGCGGCAGTGGCAGAAACTGGTTGATAAATAAGACGTTATCATGCAGCTGCAGTTCATCGACCTTTGCAATAAGCATTTCCCGGTACCGTTCTCCTTCATTCTTTACAATGGTAGGATGCGTTTTGCCAATAATGAGAAAGAGCACCGAGGGGTCATTTTGCACTATGGAGGGTAAGGCTTCAAGTGTAGTTTCAATGCTTTTTCCTGAGCTGAGCAGACCGAAGGTGGCAAGTACTTTTCTGCCGGCCATCTGGTATTTTGTTTTTAAAACAGATTTGTCGGCATGTGGTACCAGATGGGTGCCGTGTGGTATTACGGCTATTTGGGAGGGTGGGATATCGTACTGATTGGTCAATATCTCAGCCGATGAATTGGTCATTACGATCAGGCATTGTGCGGCATCTGCTATTTGCACTACAGCCATTTTTAGCAGTGCATCAGGGTTGGGCAATATAGTATGAAACACCACAATAAGCGGCTTGGTAAGCACCCTTAAAAACTCTCGGAACTTTTGTTCGTTATTCTTAAAAAGCCCGAACTCGTGTTGTATCAAAACAATTCGGATCGAGGAGTCGTTATTGATACAACCCGCTATATCGTCGAAATCCGAAGCATCATCTGTATTGAGCGTGTATTGTACGTCTTCAGAATAGGTATGCTGCTCGGTATCTGTCTCCAGCGCACAAACACTTATGCAGAATGAGTTGTTGAACCTGTTGTTCAATGCCAGTATCAGATCCTGAGAGTAAGTAGCAATTCCACATTCCCTTGGCGGGTAGCTTGTAATGAACAGAATGCCGGGCAGCGACTCGTTTACATTTCCGGTATCACCCGCTTCTTCACCTGAAATACTTATCCAGGTGCCCAAGGTATCTGTGTGAACAGTATTGCCTGTTTCCGTATTCATTTTACAGTTTGTTTATCAATAGCTCGCTTAATAATGATTTCATGCTCACTGATGCACAAGCTATCTGCTCATCGGCCGCACCGTAATAAATGTATAGTGTATCGTCATGCTCTATGGCTCCGGTCGGGAAACAAACGTTGCTCACCTCACCTATCTGCTCCCACCGCTGATCGGGCTGAAACAACGGATATGGCAGTCGGGCAAGTTCTTTTGTTGGGTTTTCAAGGTCCAGCAAAGAAGCACATGCCGAGTAAACATATCCCTCAAGCGTATCGTGTACGCCATGATAAATAAGCAGCCAGCCTTCGTTTGTTTTTATAGGTGGGCAACCGCCGCCTATGTAACTTACTTCGTGCTCATACATGGCAGTCATCAGTATTTTTTCCTCAAAGTGCAGGAAGTATTTGTCCCAGAATTCTGGAGTTATGTCGGTCAGTTCGTTGATCGATGCTATTTGTATGTCGGGCTTTATTCTATGCATGAAGTACATTTTCCCGTTTATACGACCCGGAAAGAAGATCACGTTCTTATCCCACATCAGCACCTTTATGCCTTCTTTTTCCGCCAGCTTCCCGTTTTCATTATAGCGGATGTATTTTTCGTTGATTTTACAATTTACCCCAGCCATGTGGCAAAAAACATCATAGCTGATCTGGGGAACAATTAATCCTTTCTTTTCAAAATGAATAAGGTCAGTTGATACAGCCAAGGCGCCAAGCGCATTTACACCGTCATAAGCACTGTACGTGAGGAAATACAGATCATCGATCATCACTATGCGGGGATCTTCAATGCCATGAGATTCATAAGGAAACTCTGGAACCAGCACGGGTGCATGCTGGCGCTCCTTTACCACCAATGGTCCTTTTAATTTGCAATAGCCAATGCTCGAGAAATTGCCCTTACTAACAGCCCTGTAAAACAAATGAATGAATTCACCATCATCTATAGCAGCTGGATTCAATACACCTTCGTTCTCAAAGCCAAGATCTGTTTTCTCCAATATCACCCCTTGTTTCTTTACTTCTAGCATCGTTATCAGAATTAAAATACTGAGCGTTAAGCAGATAGAACCGATGATCGGTACTCGGCTAAAGCAGATGTAAAGGTGCTTGTATAAGCACGGTTGCCCGTTACACAATAGAGTGTTTGAGTTACATATTTCACATGTTTCTCCAAATCCCTGAAATGTCAGAACCGTTTCATTTTTGCTGCTGATTCATTAGAGAAGTACCCTTTCGAGCCAGCAAAGAAGCAACGGGTATATAACTAAAGCGGTAATATTGAGTACAAACGGGGGTATTAAAAAGCAAATGACTACTTGCTCAGAATCCTGATCTCCACCCTGCGGTTTTGAGCCTGCTGTGCTTCTGTGGTGGCTGGGTAGATCAAAGGTTTTGTTGTGCCGTAACCCACATATTTCATTCTTTGTTTGCTTATGCCTTTAGCGGCCAGATAGTCTTGTATGGCTTTTGCCCGCAGTTCAGATAACTTCTGGTCGTTGTTATACGGGCCTTCATTTACAGTGGTGATTCCCTTGCAGCATACATGCCCTTCAATCTGCAAGGTCACTTTTTTGTTCTCGTTCAAAAAATTCAGCAGGTTTTCCAGCTCCGGCATCGATGCCATAGTAATGTCGGGAAGGCCACCTTCAAAGAAAATATTTTTCAGGTTCACTGTCTCATTCACCTTTAGTTCTTTGATATCCATCTTGGTAGTCCCCTGCGTTATTATCTGCACTTTCCTATCTGGAGCATATCCATTCACGCCAGTCATACCGGGGCGTTGTATCTGACCCTTTCCCGCGCACATGGTTATATCACTTTTGCTAAACCCTTTAGACAACAAGTAGGCCTGCACACTGCCGGCGCGCTCGGCAGATACTGTATCGTTGTGTTCAGGTGTACCGCGGTAGTCGGCATAGCCCAGCAACATCAACTGCTGTCCGGGTTTTATTTTGCCGGTCTTGATCAGCTTATCCAGATAGGCTTCATGAGCTTTGCTTAAGCTGATTACCCGCTTGGCAAAACGAACTTCAAAAGTATCTGTACCCTGGCAAAAGGCAGCTGCACTCACTAAAAAGAGCACGCATATGGCGACAAAATTTTTCATGCAATTTTTTTTTTGAAGATAAAGGTAACGATGGGGTATTTAAAAATGCAGACAGATTTCAGGAGTTTTGTCGCAACATCACTGTGTCCCCAAGCTGATTATTGCTTCGCGCTTGCTGCCTAACTCAGTTCTGTTGTGCTTCTCCTCTCTTTGGAGTGAACGCAAGTCAACGAGCGTAACTCAGGAAAGACATCACCCTTTTCCTCACGCTCGCAGGGCTGCTTTGCTTCACCTCTCCTTTGGAGTGAACGCAAGTGAAAGAGCGCTGCTCGGGAGAGGTCTCCCGGCAACGCTCAAAACTTCATCAACCAAACTTTAAACAAAGTACGTACCACTTGCTACTTTCTGCAATAGCCTCCCGCCTATCTACTAAGTACTATCTACTAATTACTAACTACTAATTCCCCGACACCATATTACTCGCCTTGCTCTCATTCCACATTCTGTCCAGAGCGGTAACTACATAAGTGCAGTGGCCGCGGTGCCGCATATCAGTGTCTTTGAATTCGGTGGTATGTTGTATAGATATGATCCGGTCATTGCGGTCCAGGTTCACGCGCTCATTGTTGGTAAATCGGTATACAACATAACGTAGTGTTTCCTTAGTAGGGTTTTGTTCTTTCCAGCTCAGTTCAGCACCCTCACTATTTGTGGTAATGCTTAGAACAGGTGCCACAGGAGCTACACTGTCCAGCCATACCATAGGCGGCACCAGTGCGGGGTATTTTGCATAGCTGTTTTGTATGCTGTCTTTTATCGGGCCGCGTATTTTGTCAAAACAGGTTGCACTGTAAAAGCAGTAGCCGGTATTGGGGCATTGCTCCCTTATATCGCGCAGCTGCCAAAGTAGTTCGTGTGCGCTGGTCCAGGGGCCTTTGCGTGCATCCGTCATACGGTACAGGCCCAAGCCGTAGTACATATGCCGCTTGTAGCAGTGGCCGTACCACCAGGGCATAAGTGTGTTAAAGGATGCTGCGTGGTGGTTGTGCTCCCAATAAAGTTGTGGCATCAGATAGTCTATCCAGCCTTTCTGCATCCACAGCAGCACATCGGCATACAGGTCGTCGTAGTTGGTCTGGCCGCCATGGGTATCAGAGCCTTCAGGGTCTTTGCTTTTGTTGCGCCACACACCAAACGGGCTAATGCCGAGTTTCATCGTTGGCTTTATCTGCTTGATGCTGGTATTGAGCAATGATATGAAGAGGCTTACATTCTCCCTCCGCCAGTCATCCAGCGATTTGCCGTTGCCAAAACGGGAGTATGTTTTTGCATCGCCAAATGGCTTGCCCGGCACGCGGTACGGATAGAAGTAATCGTCCAGATGCACTGCATCAATGTCATAGCGTTTCACTACGTCGCTGATCACACCTATTACATATTCACGCACTTCGGGTATGCCCGGGTCAAGGTAGGTTTTGCCGCCGTAGCTGATGGTCCACTCTGGGTGCCTGCGGGTAATATGAGACGGCGGATTGTTGTTAACCTTGCTGTCCATAAGTGCACGGTATGGATTAAACCACGCATGAAACTCCATGTTGCGCTTATGAGCCTCGTCCACCATAAAAATAAGCGGGTCGTAATATGGGAACGGTGGCTCACCCTGTCTGCCAGTAAGATAGCGGCTCCATGGTTCTATTTTAGAATTATAAAATGCATCGCATACCGGGCGTATTTGCACAATCACCGCATTGCAGCCAAGCGCTTTCAGTTTGTCTAAAAGTTGCACGAACTGCTGTTGCTGCTCTATTGCAGGCAGGCCGGGTTTCGAGGGCCAGTCAATATTAGCCACCGATGCAATCCACGCTCCACGAAACTCACGCTTGGGTGTCTGACCAAAAGTTGAGCCTGCAATTAAAAAACCTAATAAAAAAAGTAAACTAAAACGCCTCATAAATCCTCCCCAAAATAACGAGAAATTAACGAATCGGAAACTTTTCCAAAATAACTATTATATGTCCCATCAAATGCATAAAAATACAAACATCATCATGGACCGCCCTGAAAGGGCAAAGTCTCATAGAGGTGGGCATTGCCCATCAAACTCCCGTGAAGTGCATCGCCCACCGAACCCTGGATTTAGGATTTGTATTTATTTTCTGGAAAGTTAAAATCCATGTCTTCAGCTACATTGTGTAGTTGCGCATGGTTTTTGCTGTTGTTTACTTGTAATATTGTAAGCTTACGTTGATTTCGTTATCATTGTTTCAAAGAATACTTTTTGCAGCAACCCGCTAGAGTCATATTATTCGTTTTTTTATTCGGTTTTGCCGCCGGGGTGCTTCATGCCCAGGAAGTCAAGCTGCCAGATACTCTCGACCTCAAGAAACTACATTTCACGCAAAACAAGTTTGTAAACAATATTTTTCAGCAGGCGGTGAATTCTGTAACCCGTACTCCCGATGCCAGTACAGATGAAAGTTACCTAAACGGTAAAAGTGAAGATCCCTATCTCCCTTATCAGGGCAAGATCATCAGGCATATAAATATTGAGCCCTACGGATTCAACCGATCGTTTTATGATACAAGCCGGCGTGAAACCAGCTGGGCAGCCAGATTTGGTGGCCATCTACATCACACTACACGCAAGTTCGTGGTCAGAAATAACCTGTTCATTGAAGAAAATTCACCTCTTAACGCTTATAAGGTAGCCGATAATGAACGGCATATTCGTTCGTTGGAGTTTATTCAGGATGCGAGGATACTTGTAGATGAGGTACCGGGATTTCCCGATTCTGTGGATGTGACCGTTTATACCAAAGACCTGTTTAGTATTGGCGGCGGTGGTGCTTCAGACGGCCTCAACCACATTAACCTCAATCTGTATGATGCCAATTTTGTAGGTATGGGGCAGCGGGTTGAAATTTCTGGGCTATACGACTATAACCGCAGCCCCAATTTTGGGTACGGTGCTTTGTACCGTAAAACAAACATTGCGCACTCATTTATAGATGGCACAGCAGGCTACAGCGTAATGAACAAAAGCGAGTATACTCGGGAAGAACAAGAAACCGAGTATGTCTCGTTGAACAGACGCCTTACCTCGCCATATTCCAGATTTGCAGGGGGGCTCACCATCAGTCACAATGAATCACATAACGCGTACAATACGCCCGACTCAAACATATTCGAGTACAAATACAACATGTTCGATCTGTGGGCTGGCTATAATCTGGGCATTAGAAAAATAACAGCAGAAATTAATACTAAACGCGACAGGAAGTTTGTGGCACTAAGGTATTATGATCGGTTTTTTACCAAGATACCCTTTCAGGTGAACAACAGATTCAATCCGATATATAACAGCTCGCAGGCATTGCTGGCCCAGGTCACCTTGTTCCGACAAGACTATTATAAAACACAGTACGTATATGGTTTCGGTACCACAGAAGATCTTCCTTATGGTTATAAAGTATCTGTAACGGCAGGTTGGCACAAACAACTCAATCTGGAGCGGGTATACGCTGGTCTAAACGCTACAAAATATATAGCCACCCCAAAAGGAGATTTTATCGAAGCCTATCTACGCACCGGCGGATTCCTTTATGACAACAAAATTCAGGACGGCGGTTTTCTGCTCGGTGCCATTCTGTTCAGTCGTATACACTTCTGGAACAGTACCAAGATCAGGCAATACGTGAATGCCAGTTACACGCAGCTACATAACAGGGTAACAACGGCACCGCTCGCTATTAATAATTTTTACGGCCTTAGAGGATTTTTATCTGATTCGGCATATGGGGGGCAACGCATAAGTCTGCAACTTGAAACGGAATTTTTTCTTCGGTTCAAAATACTTGGATTTCAGTTTGCGCCATTTCCTTACATAGATATGTCTTTACTCACACCTGAGCATGGCTCATTCTCAAAATCTTCATTTTACACGAGTGTAGGCGGCGGTGTAAGGGCAAGGAACGAGCACTTGATATTTGAGACAATCGAGCTGAGAGCTTATTTCTTTCCGGTGGCCCCCGAGGATATGCGCGGATTTAAAGTCATTGTCAATGCAAACATAAAATATCGTTACTCAAGCAACTTTATCGCCGCTCCTGATCTGGTGCAGCTGAACAACTATTAACTTGCATGCGTCGCTTTTCGTACATTTACTATTATCAATTGAAATCGAATGGAACTGGATCACGAATTGATTTTGAAACTGTTGTTGTCAATCGTCATTGGTGGTGCGGTGGGCATTGAGCGTGAACTCAGAAGCAAATCTGCCGGATTCAGAACCATTATACTTATCTGCCTGGGTGCCACATTATTCACGGTGTTTTCAAAATTTATAGGCGGACTTAACAACCCCGACAGGATAGCATCAAATGTGGTGGTAGGTATTGGTTTTTTGGGTGCCGGTGTTATTTTCAGAAGTGACAACAACAGGGTCAATGGTATTACCACTGCAGCATCTATATGGTTGTCAGCGGCACTGGGTATGGGCATAGGCTGCGGCTATTACTTTGCGTCCATATTGGGGGGTGTACTGGTCGTTTCAGTTTTGTTCCTTTTTTCATTCTTCGACCGTTTTCTGGAACGGTACAATCAGCTGCGTACCTACAAGATCATGTATGGCTATAACAATAAAGAGCACAATAAATATGAGTTGTTGATGAAACAATACAGCCTGAATGTGAAAAGCCGCGCCCAATTGAAAAATGGCAATACAATTACCGGTACCTGGGTAGTAAAAGGCAACGAGAAGAACCATCACGAATTCATCAACCATATACTAGATGATGTTTCGGTAACGGAATTTGGATTCTAGGTTGCGACTAGTAATCTATCCAGGGCTGTAAGGCATCGGCAATTTTACGATCATTACTCAGTCTGGGCACTTTGTTCTGTCCACCCAGTTTGCCAATTGATTTCATGTACTCGATAAAAGAGTTCTTTTTCATCACTCTTATTTTCAGAGTTTCGAGTATGTTGCCGGTAATGAGGTCGTTGTAGTAGATGTTTTTGTCCTGCAGATATTTGTTAACCAGAGCCGCAAAATTTTTCAGGTCTTGTGGAGGTGTTTCAAACTCTATGAACCATTCATGGTAGGGTAGTCCTTCCGAAACTTGGATGGCTGGTGCTACAGTAAATTCTATCGTTTGCAGCCCGGCATCAGCAGAGGCACAATTAAGTGCATGCTCTACTTCTTCACCTATCACATGTTCACCGAAAGCAGATATAAAATGCTTTACCCTTCCGGTAACAACTAACCGGTAAGGGTTCTTACTAACGAACCTCACAGTGTCACCAATATTATATGCCCAAAGCCCAGCATTGGTAGATACGATCAGTGCATAGTTTACACCAATCTCTACTTCGCCCAATGAAAGCCGCGTGGGTGATGGGTTAGATATTTCATCAGCAGGTACGAACTCAAAGAAAATACCGGAATCAGTATTAAGTAAAAGTCCTTCCTGGCCCGGCACATCCTGAAACGCGAAGAACCCCTCAGATGCCGGGAATGTTTCTATCATATCCACATGCTTGCCCAAACTGTCAAGCAATCTTGCTTTGTAGGGTTCAAAATTTACGCCGCCATGCACTATTGCCTGCAAATTTGGGAAGATGTCTTTTATCTTTTTTCCGTCATTTCGTTCGCTAAGCCAATCAAAGTACATCTGCATCCACGGTGGTATACCACTGATCAGCGTCATGTCCTCATGCATTGTCTCGTTCACTATCTTATCCAGCTTCACCTCCCAGTCTTCAATGCAATTCGTTTCGTACGATGGCAACTGATTGCCGCGCAGATAGCGGGGAATAAAATGATTAACAATGCCACTCAATCTGCCGGTGGGTATAGAGCCGATTCTTTCAAGCTCCGGTGAGCCTGATAAAAACATCATTTTACCATTGGCAAAATCTGTTGTGCCAGATTCGGCCATATAACATAGCAGCGCATCGCGTGCCCCATTAATATGATTGGATATAGAATCTTTGCTGATTGGGATGTACTTGGCACCACTGGTTGTGCCCGATGTTTTTGCAAAATAGATTGGGCGACCGTTCCACAGTACATCCTGCGTGCCGTTTTTTATTTTATCTATATAAGGTGCAAATGCTTCGTAGTCGCGGATCGGAACAGCTTTTTTAAAGTCATCGTAAGTTTTTATGCTTTTAAAATTATGCTCCTTTCCAAATGCAGTACTGCCGGCCCGTTTAATGAGGTGATGAAAAATGGCCTGCTGATTTTCAACAGCAAGCATCATCCCTTTTCGTAGCTTCGAGTGAATAATGGAAGCGTAAGGTTTCGCAAGGAAAGATTTTATTTTCATCTAAATATTATTCGGCTCCAAAGTTAGCACTAAATAAAAGGGTTGTACTATTAAATAACTGCACATTCTCTGATATGGTTATATGCAATATTTCTGTCAAAATAAAAAAAAATAACAAATTTTTTTGTTTGAAATAAAAAAGTGCATTATCTTTGCGGAAATATTTTAGAAAAATCATGTTTGCAATAGTAACAATAGCAGGGCAGCAATTCAAAGTAAAACAGAATGATGAATTGTTTGTGCACCGCCTCGAAGGTAGTGCTGGTGATAAGGTTGAATTTTCAGATATCCTCATGGTAAGCAATGATGGAAATATCACCGTTGGCAATAACAGTAAAAAAGTTCAGGCTTCAATTATAGATCATTTAAAAGGTGACAAAGTAATTATCTTTAAAAAGAACAGGCGCAAAGGATACCAGAAGAAAAATGGTCATCGTCAGTGTCTGACAAAAATAAAGATCAATGCTATTGCATAATTCAAATTGAATTGCTTAACTTTAATTCGTAATAATAATTTAACAAGAAATAATGGCACATAAAAAAGGGGAAGGCAGTGTAAGGAACGGCCGCGACTCACATAGTAAGAGATTAGGAGTGAAGATTTTTGGTGGACAACCAGCTATCAATGGAAATATCATTGTACGTCAGCGTGGAACAGTTTACCATCCAGGTACTAACGTAGGACTGGGTAAGGATTTTACCATCTATGCAATAGCTGATGGTTTAGTGGAATTCAGGAAAACTCGTAACAAGACTTTAGTATCAGTTAAAGAATTTAATACTGCAATCGCCGAGGCCTAACCCCCTACGGCGATTTTGCCATATAGCATAAAGATTTTTGTTTAACCCTTAAATTCACAGTTATGGCAACAGCAAAGAAGGCGGCTCCGAAAAAAGCCGCAGCAAAGAAAGCAGCTCCTAAAAAAGCTGCCCCAGCAAAGAAAGCAGCTCCTAAAAAAGCTGCACCAAAGAAAGCAGCTGCTCCGAAAAAAGCAGCACCAAAAAAAGCGGCAGCTCCTAAGAAAGTTGCAGCTAAAAAGAATGCTGCTCCTAAGAAAAGAGCAGTCGCTAAAAAGAAATAATACTTCTTTAAGCGATCTTAAAAAAAGAGACTGTTTACAGTCTCTTTTTTTTTATGCCCGGCTATGCCGTTTACAATTTGGGTAAATGACTTGAGGATCAGCGAAGCGACCGTGTGGTGTCCTTGGGATAGTAATAGTCATAGGCACTCTCTATAAATCCGCTCCCAAAATCCCTCAGGTTAAACAATGTATATGCTATCACGATACAATCTGCCGTCTTCATTGCTCCTTTCCAGTCATATTCGGCAATCGGTGCATACCGGTATTGGTATAGATCATGCATCTCTTCGAAATAAGACCAATATTCACATTGTTTATTCATTTTTTGGATCACTCCATTTAGTATCATCTTAGTCATATAGCTGTCTCCAATGTAAATCGCATTGAGTTTCCTGCCGGCAGTATCCCGGATCTCTTTTATTTTCGGATAGGCAAGTGTCTCCTTTGCTACCGGAAATATCAGGTTCATTTCACTCGCCACATCATCATCACCCATGCGTGGCTCATCTGTATGCTCTATTTCCGACCAGTCTGGATGCTCTACCTCAATATTTGTGAGAAGTTCCATGTACCTGGTAAGGCTATCGCCACCAAGTATGGCACCGTAAACCGTCCAGTGTATGCCTTGCTTTGAAAAAAGCGGTTCTTTACTAGTGCTCTTCATTGATCTGAACCACGCATCCATATCTATCAGGTTCAAGCCAAGCGAGTCACACAATTGCAGGTATGCCTTATAGTTCGTCATTCCCCATGTTTGCTCCAGTCTGTTATCAGGGAAAAACTCAGGATAAAATGATGCCTTGCTCGGCAAAAAAGCAATAATCAGGTGCTTACCTATTCTGGCCATGGTATCTTGTATGGCCTTCAACTTTGTGCAGCGTTTATATATCCGTTCGTACCCTACATAGTCTTTGCCATGATATGCGTCTATATACGGGAACTGAAATACGCAGCGGTCCTTTCCTTTTATATCCCAACCCGCATGGCATTTGTCAAACAACGAATAGTCTATCTGGTTGATCAGCCTGATGAAGTCCGGCCTGAAGCCGGTATTGTCATTAATATATTTCTCTTTCTTTTGCTGATAAGCACCCGATAACCAACCCTGTACCGAAAAAGATGTATCATCTGCCAATTTATAACTCCCCTTCAGTGCACCACTTCCAATAAACTGCAGCATGTCTTGCGACAACGGCAATGCAATTACTACGAATGCCAGGTAAAACAACAGTTGCTTAATGTTTTTGGCTTTCATCAGAATCTGAAATAAATAAACGGATTAAAATCAGACCCTGTAATTTTTCCTGCAGACAAAATAAAAACTACAATGCCCAGGAACATCATCGCATAATGCATTTTTAACGTATAGTCTGGCGAAAGCAGTTTTTCCTGAAGCCGTCTGGCAGGTCCGCTGATTGAGAAAAATGAAAATACTGCCGCAATTAAAAGATAGGTTATATATTCTTTATCCGGCCTCCAAAACCTGATATCACCTCCGTGCCACACAAACATTCGCTTTAAATAATGAAGTGATGTGCCTAAAGATTCAAGTCTGAAAAACAACCACCCCACCAGCACCACCGGAAACGTGTATAGAAAAGCAAACCGCCCGATTTTTTCAAGCCACTTTCCTAGGAAGATCCGTTCTATTACAAGAAAGAAACCATGATAAGCACCCCAGAAAATGAAACCCCATGCGGCTCCGTGCCACAAGCCTGATGCGAGGAAAACCAACCACAGATTCAGATACAGCCGTAGCCTGGTATTTACCTTATTACCACCCAGAGGAATGTACAGGTAGTTGCGCATCCAGCTGCCCAGTGTAATGTGCCAGCGCCTCCAGAAATCTGTAACCGAAGTGGCAATGTATGGATTGTTGAAATTCTCCGGGAACCTGAAACCCATCATCAACCCTAGGCCTATGGCCATATCAGAATAGCCCGAAAAGTCAAAGTAGATCTGGAAAGTATAGCTGAGCACACCTAACCAAAGCTGACCAGTGCCAAGTTCACCAAACGGGATGTTTAAGATCGCATCGGCGTTGGCACCCATTACATTCGCAATCAGTACTTTCTTGCCCAACCCAAAGAAAAACCGGTACAATCCGCGTAGCTTGTTATCCGTAGTTTCATTCTGTGCATGGTCATAGATCTGGTCAGCAAAATCATGAAACCTAATGATAGGACCTGCTATTAATTTCGGAAACAGTATGATGTACATCTGGTAGTCCCAGAAATTGCGCAGCGGCTTGTGTACGCTCCTGTACACATCTACCACATAGGTAATGGTTTCAAAAGTGTAAAACGAAATACCTATAGGGAGTATGAGTTTGGTCCATGGCACCTGTTTCATACCCAGTTGCGATAGCAGCACATTTACATTCTCTACAAAAAAATTGCTGTATTTAAAATAAACCAGCAACCCGAGGTTGATACACAGCGACAGGCTCAGCAGCATAACCCGCCGCGCCTTTTCTTGCTGACTATCCATCAGCCTAACTACGTAAAAATCAATGACGGTTACGCCAAGTAATACAAAAACGAACTTCGGGGCACCCCATGCATAAAAGAAAACACTGCCGAGTAATATAATGGCATTCTTATACCTTTTATCGGCCAGGTAGTAGACCAGAAAAAAGATAGGCAGGAAATAGAAAATGAATACTATACTGCTGAATACCATTTGTGCAGGGGCTTAGAAGCTAAAGATAAATAAATCTACGTTATTGCCTTGATATTGCCTTGTTGCCGTGTAACACAGATCAAACTGATACAATTGGATCGCGCATACCTTACAAATACTATGTTTTTATCAATAACCTCAGGTACAACATATTTGCCACCGATACACCCCTTATTGAAAAAACAAAGAGCCATCAGGTGCTGCCTGATGGCTCTTTACACAGCTAATTACCAATGTTAGAATTTCACTAGCACTCCTTCGGTAGCCGCATCTGTTTTTGTATAAGACACACCGCTGATCTTTATGCCATCTTTGTTGAGCAAAGTAATATTGCCCCCGCTATTGGGTAGCTGAGCACCATTGCCGCTGAGTTTTATTTTAATAGTTTCTCCGGCATGTACTGTGAGATTCCCTAACGTGTCTCTTTTATTCTGATTGTCAGCAACCTGCCATCCCTTTAGATTTACATCAATCGTACCGGTGTTGAGCAACATCACAAATTCATTTCCTGGGTCACTACCTGCGGGATTGACCATAGCTGCAACTATATGCACATTAGCCGCAGGTGTACCTGCCGGTGGTAGCCCCGGTTTAAAACCCGGCAATGGTTTTGCCATACACATCATCAGTATGGAATATCTGCGACTGGAAAGCAGTGAATATTGCCACCCATTTGTTGCGGCTGGGAAAATGGAAAAGCAGTCCGCCGTCCTGATACACACCATTCTCAGCGAAGTAGCTGGTACCTGCAGGGTTGCCCTGGTTCATATGTATTTGGTGCACGCCCCTGCTCGGCGATACTTCCGGGAAATAATTGTCCGCTCCTGTTGTATCTTGCCAGTGCTCACCAAAAGCATACAGCACTGCCGTAGGATCGCTGATGGCCTGCTTTACAATCATGTCCATCTTATCATTCAGATCATTGTCCGGGCCCGGTGCCGAGGGCTGGAGCGGTTTCAAATCCTGCAAACGAAACAGGTTTGACCTGATCTCATCCAGGCAAATTCCTTTTACATTCACATTTGCACTCGATAGACCCCTCAGTTCAGTATATCCTATTGGCAGTTTGGCTGCTAGTATCGCGTCTGTAATAGGGTGATGAAAATTGTCGTTGAGGTAAAACAGTACAAGCGTAGGTGCCGTTTGCGATAGCGTATTGATGGCTACCCTATGCGGCTTGCCACCCCTGTTTACTAACAACTGGTAGTGCTCGGCCTGTGGCGTGGCAAGCTTACGGTCATATACCCGTCCTTTCAGAACGCCGTAGTTTTTCATTGACATATAGTGTGGATTTTAGTGTAGGAGTAAATTTAGGGTTTTGGCACAACTTTTTATACGGGAAAACAACGGAAAAGATTTTGCTGTTTGCAAAATAACAAACGAGAAAGCAGCGGCACACTAGTGCTCTGGCTTTTATAAAGATCAGCTATACCTTTATCAGTCACTTTTTCATTACAACCATTATTTTAGTAACCTAAATTTGAAACTAATGGAACTCGTTATCAAAATAATACTGGACAATTGGTACAACACCATCAATCAAACCAACAAACTGTTGGACGCCCTCACCGATGAGCAACTCATGAAAGACGTAGCACCCGGCCGCAATAGCGGAGTATATTTATTGGGACACCTTACTGCCGTGCACGATCTGATGCTGCCCTTGCTGGGGTTTGAGGAAAGGGCACACCACGATTTTTTGGAAATATTCATCAAATCCCCCGACAAATCAGGGCAGCAAATGCCGTCGGTTGCCGATCTTCGCGCAGCCTGGACAGCTACAAACGCAAAACTGGAAAAGCACTTTAAGAGTCTGCAACCTGCCGATTGGCTGATGAAACATACTTCGGTATCTGTGGAAGACTTTGCAAAAGAGCCGCACCGCAACAGGCTAAATGTGGTTTTAGGACGAACAACTCACCTTTCTAACCATTTAGGACAGCTGCTGTTATTGAAATAATATTGCAATAGATTTTTGAAGGTAGCAAAACCGGGTACCACATGTTGAGTTCAGTACTTTTTTCTTAAGCTGGATTCATTATGTAATAATAATCTCATGTTTCATATTGACAACTACTTTTATTTTTGTAATTTCACATGCAAATTAAAACACGCCGCGGGTAAACCTGTGCATAGCAACAAAAACTGGTTTTTATGAAAAGGATCTTTATTACTCTAATGATAGTAGCATTTGCCACAGGTTCATCCCTTGCCCAGTTTGCATTTGAGGGCGGGCTGTGTATGCCAAACTTGAAAATCAAAGCTGCCGGTCAGTCCGTGAGTACAAGTATGCTCACTGCATTTAATTTTGGCGTGCTATATGATTTCTCTCTGGGCGGTAAGATCTTTTTTGAACCCGGCCTCGCCTACGAAATGGCAGGGTGCAAAGTCACTCAAGATCCCAAGATTCAATACAATCTCAGTACGGTGGATCTTCAGCTCGATCTGCTATACAAAACAGGAGAGAGATGTGGTAAGAGATTTTTTTTCGGACTGGGTATAAACAGGATTAATAACCTCAGTGGATCGTATAAAGTAGAAAAAACGAAGTTTACAAATGATACCTCTGCAACTATTAAGATTGGCTCAGATGGCATGATCAATAGCGGCAGTTTGGGTATGAACTTAAACGTTGGATACGTTTTCAAAAGACATTTTTATGCCAGAGTCAAATACATAATGGGCCTCGAAAATATACAGGCACATGGCGATGCCGATAATAGTATGAAGCCCTCAGCCATTTGTGTGAATCTCGGTTTCTACATCAGCCGTTGCGGCCAGGGTGGCGGTCGTCTTCCTTTTGGTAGCTATGGTCCAGATCACTGGAAAGGCGTAAAAAAACTAAGAAACTCACGCCGCAATACCCATCGTACTCCGTCGCTGATGGGGCTGTAGTTGCCGAACTTATTTGTACAAATTTCGTTTGATTCCTTCATTGCCTTACACTCACTATGCAACCCACAACCGTGCCTGAATAGTAGTCTGTATATACCAAATTGACTTTAGATAAGGCATCTATTTTTTGTACGACTCCTATAAGAGTCCGGGTTTCGTAGACTTTTTACCAATCAGACTTTAAAATAGGGCATCTATTTTTTACTACGACTCCGTTAGGAGTCCAGGCTTTGTAGAGTATATACCAATTAGTCCTTAAAATCAGGCGTCGATTTTCTAATAAGACTCCTTTAGGAGTCCAAGCTTTGTAGTGTATATACCAATTAGTCCTTAAAATCAGACATCGATTTTCTTGTAAGACTCCTTTAGGAGTCCAAGCTTTGTAGACTTAAAAATTGTTTGTAACCAGCACCCCATCGGGGTGCAACTATTAAATACGTGCCTGTTTTCAATGTTCAAACAGAACTACTCCTTCACAAACCTCTTCACCTCTGTACCATTGATCCTGATAAAGTAGATACCTGCTGGTAAAGCAGCAATATTTATGCCAACTTTTTCTGCATTATAATCATTGCTGTACACTGTCTGCCCATAGACGTTGCTGATGGCTATCGTCGTTATCCTATCCTGTGCAGTCACAGTCAGTTCTGTTGTTGCGGGGTTGGGGTAGATATCGGTTGTTTTTGCCGCCGGCATAACTACACCGGTTGTGGCGCAGCCAATCCCATTATCGGCCCAATTGGTCAGTACAGCTGGGTTGCTGTCAAAGTAAATACCTGCATGGTTGTAAATGTGCATACCTGCCGTCAGGCCAGGCCTGGTTTTAACTGTATAAATTACTCCGCCGTCACATAGCCCGTGGTGCGAACTATCAGGCAGTTTTATGTTCGGGAATTCAAATTTTACAATACCGTGGTAGATGCCGGAATACATGTCCAGAATATTTTGTACCGTAATGTTCATAGTGTCTGTAGCCGCAACTATACGCAATGTATGTGGGTCTAAAAACTCCGAAAGGGTATCCAGTACATAAATGTTCTGAGCAGTATCGGTACCCGTATTGCTGAAGCGTAAATCATAAGTTAGCACTACCGGGCTCATTCCCGATGCGATGCATCCCGCAGGTGATACAGTGATTTCATTTGGGTCATGGCTGGCCTTTATCGTATCTGTTATCGTTTCGCTGTTATTGCTGGTATCAATGTCTCCTGCCGTTGGCGTTATTGTTATATGCATTTGTGCAGTGTCTCCGACCGTTAGCATCCCTGCCCCCGCATCATGAAGAAGCTCGACATATATAGCTTCACTGGGGCCGCCGGGTATATTCCAGGTAAGTGTGCGGCCTGATACCGAAGTAGGGGTTCTGCCAGGGCCTCCGGCATACATATATTTAGGACCGAAATTGACAGTGAGTGTCCCTGCTGCCGTCGCGCATGAGTTATTGCCTGCGTAGATGAGGGCTTGCTGGTCCATTGTTCCAGCCAAATGTGAGATGCAGTGCTCCCCAAGGTCAAATACTGGTGTTGTGGGACAAGTCATGGCAAAATATTTGTCATGGTAAGAATAAGTAGATAATATAGTATCCAAAACGAAGCCGGATGAAGGGCAGGAGATCGTTGGGCCCCCGGGATAGGGCAATACTGTGAATTTGTAGATCGTACCCACGGGAGCATTTGGAACGTAAAACACAACGCTCGTTGCAGACAAAGTATCCACAGTCACTCCATTTGAGTCAACCCTGAGCAGTACAGGCACCAGTGAATAAGACTCTGTACTGTCTTTTATACAGTTGGCATTAATGTCATAAAACATTTTAAGACATAGTCCTGGCCACGTAACAGCAAAACAATGCGTGCTGTTCGTTAAAATAATCGCAAGTCCTAAAGTGACAATAAGCTGTTTCATAAGCACGTCTTAAAAACTAAAAATATTATTTATCCATCACCTACTCCTTCACAAACCTCCTCACCTCTGTACCATTTATCTTAACAAAATAAAAACCTACCGGCAAGTCTGCAACATCTATTTGCACCTCTTTTGTATTGTACCCATGGCTATATACCACCTGCCCAAAAAGGTTGGAAATGAATAAAGAAGTTATTGCGTTGGTCGCAGTAATGTTCAGTTTGTTTCCAACGGGGTTTGGGTAATAATTAATTTCATTTTCCCTGTTGAGCGTTTGTATAGATTCGCCGGAGGGAATAGTAACAACCACAGTCGTTGAAGTGGCACATGGTGCGTAATAATAGATGGTTACTGCGCCCGTATCAATACCTGTTACTACACCTGTTAACGAACCAACTGTTGCAATAGAGGTATTACTGCTGTACCAAATACCCCCTGTCCGTACATCACTCAAAGTAGTTGTTGAATCTACATAGGTATGGGTATTTCCGGTAATAGGGGGAGGAGGTGGATAGACGAATAAATTTGCGAATGCGCTGCACCCTGTTGGCAATACATAAAAGACATCAAGTGGCCCTGCCGACAGGCCCGATAAAATCAGTAACGAATCAAACGAACTAAAGGATCCGGTAAAATGGGAGGTGATATCCCAGTAGCCTCCGGATGTTGGGTCACTTATTGTGCCACCTCCTCCGGCACATAATATGCTGCCCACTATAGGTGCGGGATTTGGATTTACAGTAATTATTCTGGTAACATAATCTAGACCAACCATATAGGTAATTACAGCAGTGCCGGCCGCTGTACCAGTTACAGTCCCCAATATCGAATCAATGCTGACGATGGCGGTATCGTTGCTTTTCCATTTGCCGCCTATAGTAGTATCATACAATGTAATATTGCGGCCAACACACACACTTGTATCACCGGTAATTGGCCCAACACTAGCACTTGAAACCAATGAGCAGAATATAACCAATAAGAGTAGGGTAGAAAATTTCATAAACACACCTTATATAATAAAGATACCAATTTATTTAATACTAGCAACACGGTATCTAACACCACCCCCAATAAAAAAAGCCCCGAAACGCAATGTCTCGGGGCTTGTAATAGCTTTAAGTTGGTACTAATGTCCTGCCGGTGGTGTCATATCCGGTGCCTGACCACGATCCCATGCATAACTATATTTTTTAGCATAGTCATCGTACTTAATATGCTTGTAGGCATTGTCACCAAAATAGGTCATGAACAATTCCATTTCCTTCACGGTATGGTAGCCCGGTATAGGCGTAGGGCTCTGAAAATTCTCCACCATAAATACACTGGTTGGGTAAGACATAGACCCGTGCATGATCTCTACAGCAAAAGTATTGGCCTTATACTGTGGTTCGAATTTGTATTCCTTACCCTGAAAATTGATCACGTCCTGGCGCTCGGCATTCAGCCTCACAGCATAGAAGTTAGTATTCATATACTTGATCAGTTCCGGATTGGTGAATGTGGCAGCGTCCATTTTTTTGCACCAGCCACACCAGTCGGTATATATATCAAAATACACTTTCTTAGGGTTGGCTGCCATCTTCTGCTGCAACTCGTTCATATCTGTGATCCAGTGGATCTCATCATTCTTCGCTTCCGGCGCACTGGCTGCGGTTGTTCCTTTTTCAGTCGCGGCCGATTTTTTGCTCTTGCCATCTGCCAGCAACAGGGCAGGCACCGACAACATAACTACTGCAATAAGCAATACACGTTTCATTATTATTAGCATTTTAGAAAAACGAATTTACAAATATTCCATGTAGTTTTGCCCATTCGGACAATAATTTTATGATAAAAATAGCAATTGCGGTTACAGGTGCCAGCGGATCCATTTATGCCAAAGTGTTGCTCGACCGGCTCCTGCTCATAAAAGACCAGTTGACCGAAGTAAGTCTGGTGTGGAGCGATAACTCGTTTACCGTTTGGGAGCACGAGCTGCAGAATAAAGCCTACGCACAGTACCCGTTTAAGGTGTGGGGTAAGAACGACTTTATGGCACCATTTGCATCAGGCAGTGCCATGTACAACGCACTTATTATCTGCCCCTGCAGCATGGGCACACTGGGCCGCATAGCCGCCGGCATCAGCAACGACCTCATTACCCGGGCTGCAGATGTAATGCTCAAGGAGCGCCGCAAACTCATTTGTGTGGTCAGGGAAACACCGTACAACCTCATTCATCTTAAAAACATGACCACGGTTACCGAGGCAGGTGGAATCATTTGCCCGGCGACGCCTTCTTTCTATAGCCGTCCATCCACCCTCGAGGAAATGGCCGATACCGTCGTAAGCAGGGTACTCCAGCTTGCAGGCATAGATGTAGGTGGCTACCGTTGGGGTGAAACCAACGAATAGGCTGGGTTAAATTCTTTGTGTAATTACTTTACAATGGCGGTTTAATAAAGTATGCGTAAATTTAGGCATAGCATACTCATTGTCTGCAACCAAAATATATTAATACACCCAAGCATTGCATGGAATATTCTAAATCAATTGAGCGGCTCAAAACCATAATGGACGAACTCCGCACCGAGTGCCCGTGGGATAGAAAGCAAACCATTCATACCCTGCAGCCACAAACACTCGAGGAGGTCTACGAGCTGTCGGAGGTCATAGTAAATGAGAACTGGAAGGGCCTCAAAGAAGAACTGGGAGATCTACTACTCCATATTATGTTTTACAGCAAGATCGGCAGCGAGCAGCAGCAGTTCACTTTCGATGATGTGGTTGAAGGCGTTTGCAACAAACTCATCAACCGCCACCCGCATATTTACGGCGCACTTAAAGTGAACAACGAAGATGAAGTAAAGCAAAACTGGGAAAAAATAAAACAGGCCGAAGGCAAGAAATCTATTCTCAGCGGCGTACCGAATGCAATGCCCGCACTGATAAAAGCACTCCGCCTCCAGGAGAAAACAAAGACCGTAGGCTTTGAGTGGGAGAATACCGGGCAGGTAAAGGCCAAGGTAGAAGAAGAACTAAACGAACTCTACGAAGCCGTAGCTGACGAAAACCAGGTTGAGATTGAAAACGAACTGGGCGATGTTTTGTTTGCCATCATCAACTACGCACGCTTTGTAAAAGTAGACCCCGAGCGCGCACTCGAAAAAACAAACAAGAAATTTATCAGGCGGTTTACCGCAGTAGAAGAATTGGCGCAGGCCGATGGCAAATCGCTCCACGATATGACCCTGTGGGAAATGGATGCACTCTGGAACAAAGTGAAAGCAGATGAACCCAAAAAATAAATGCTAAGACGGTATCCATATTGGGGATGGCTCATCATCAGTGTTCTGCTCTGGTGTGTAAACGGCTATTATTTCCAGATGCATAACAATGCATTATCGCCGGCGCGTCTGGCTGGTGCTGTAAACAAAGATCTGAACAACAGGGTAGGGGTTTATGCCGAATTCGTCAGCGATCAGGAATTGGTAAATAAGATTTTTATTGATTCACTTTCACTAAAGGAGTTCAACCGACTGAAGAATCTGCCTTTCTACATATATGCCTACGAAAACGACTCTCTGATCTTCTGGAATACCAACTCTGTAATAGGCAAGCCAAACGACAGTTCTGTAAATAACGATCTGGTTATCAGAAACGAAAAAGGAGTATTTATTCAAAAGTGTGTTCGCCCTCCATTCCTCCATCCCAACGAAAAACTGGTGATCTTATTTCCGGTGCTCATTACTTACCCACTGGAAAATAACTACCTGAAATCTCATTTTGTTGCTTCCCGCAATATACCCGTATCTACTAATATTGTTGCAGCAGGTACGGCAAGCATTTCCGGTTTCCCGGTTGCTATTGGTGCCTACAACCCGCTCTTTTATCTGCAATTCAATATTCTTGATATTCAGAAATGGTCACCTGATCTGCTGTTTATTTCTCTGTTGCTAGCCGCTGCCCTTGCCAGCATTTGGTGGATACAGCTAATGGCTATCTACCTCACTCGGAAACGAACACCCATTATTGGTTTCATGATCACACTGGTCATTATTCTGGCCCTGCGCATTCTTTTATACATATACGGTCTTCCTTTCAATTTAGATACGCTGCAGTTCTTTTCTTCTACGCTGTATGCCTCCAGTATTTACCTACGGTCGCTCGGCGATCTTTTTATCAATACCCTTTGTATACTGTGGCTGGTCATATTCATTACCCGTCATACTCCTTACCGCAGCTATTTCAAACCAGGTGGCAACGGCGGCATCCGTTGGGCGATCGCTCTTTGCCTCATGGTGTTGCTGCTTGCCTACGTATATCTATTTGTCAATGTCATAAAGAGCCTCGTACTCGATTCCAGCATCTCGTTCGATGTAAGCCATTTCTATTCCATAGACATTTATACCGTTCTTGGCATACTGGTAATAGCCACCATTACCGGCATGTCGTGCCTCATCATTTACCTCTTTAATATACAATTCAGTGTGCTTATCACTAGCAAGTACGTCAGATACTTGTTGCTGGCAATCACCGGTGCTGGTCTTTTAGCACTTGCTGGTTTTATGCACGACAACAGTGCGGGCACCTCTCCTTTCGACTGGAATTTCTACTGGCTGTTGCTTGGCTGGCTACTAATTTTTATTCCATTACTCGATGTAAAAAATTTCACACTTGTATCTGATCTGTTCGAGCCCCATATGATTTTTTGGGCTGTGTTTATATGCCTGTTTTGCACCGCCGTTTTACAATATTTTAATGAGGTGAAGGAAAGGGATACCAGGCTGGCTTATGTAAAACTTCATCTGACTCCCAAACGAGACAACGTTATGGAGTTTTCGCTGGACAAAGTCGCCAATTCTCTGCTGCAGGATAAGGAGGTAAAAGATTTTTTGAACACCCCCGCATCATCAACACGTAAGTTGCTCAACGCTTACCTTGAGCAAAAATACTTTTCAAGTAGCGTCTTTGGCGCCTTCCAATCAAAACTCTATCTGTTTGCTACCGACGGAAGTGAGTTGTACAACAAAGACACAACGGCGGACTTCGATGAACTGATAGCTGAGAAAAACGAATCGGGCTCCACCAATTCTCCCTATATTTTTTACAAAGAGAATATACACGACAGGCATTTTTATCTGTGCTATGTACCTGTTTACAGCGATACCATTAATCGGATCATCGGATACATATTCATAGATCTGGATCTGAAGAAACAGACGGCTCAGACGGTATATCCGGAGCTTCTACAGCCTGAGAATAAAAATGTGAACACACGGGAAAATGAATACACTTATGCGGTCTACATAAATGACAAAATTTACTCGCAAACTAATGACTATCCTTTTCTTACCTATCTCACCAACGACTCTCTAAAGAAAGAGCAGGACTATGCCTTTTATATACGCAACGGCGTGTCAGAGCTGTATTACAAAACCTCCGATAAAACCACAATAGTAATAGTACACTTGCACAGTACAGCTATTGAGATGATCACACTTTTCTCTTATTTATTTGTGATCGAAGTTTTGCTGGCTGTCATCATTCTTTTTTACCAGCTATACCTCTCCTATTTCTCAGGCAAGTTGGCGGAGGAAAAATTTGTACGGCTCACCCTACGTCGCCGTGTGCATTTTTCTATGCTGAGTGTGGTGCTTATATCGTTCATAATTATTGGCTTTGTAACGATCTTGTTTTTTAGTGTTCAGTATAAGTCTTCAAACGCCACTAATTATCAGTCTGCAATGCAGCTGGCACGGCAATCTATTCAGGAGAATCTGAAACAAATGAAAGCGTTCGAAAGCGACTATGCATTTGATTCGGTTACAAAATCGCCTGGATTTAAATCATTGATCACCACTGTAGCTCATGGTCAGAAGATAGATATCAATATCTTTAACAGCCTGGGTTCTCTGCTCAATACTTCAGAAGATGAGATCTATAACAAAGGGTTGATATCTCATATGATGAAGCCCGACGCCTACTATTTGATCAATACTGTGGGCAGGTCAATCGTCATTCAGAACGAAAGGGTGGCAAACCTTAACTACCTGTCTGCCTACCAGCCCATTCGTGATGAGCATGGCGGCGTACATGGGTTCATCAATGTTCCTTTTTTTACTTCTGAGAAAGAATTGAATTTTCAGATATCAAATATCGTTGTTACACTCATCAACCTGTATGCGTTCATTTTCCTTTTCTCCAGCCTCATTACTATTTTCATCACACGGTGGATCACCAAGTCTTTTAATGTCATTATCGAGCAGTTCGGTCGTATCAATCTCCAGCAAAATGAGCGCATAGTTTGGGCTTACGACGATGAGATAGGTCTGCTGGTGAGGGAGTATAACAAAATGGTCAATAAGGTAGAAGAGAACGCTGCTGCCCTTGCACAAAGCGAGCGAGAAAGCGCATGGCGCGAAATGGCCCGCCAGGTAGCCCATGAGATCAAGAATCCGCTTACCCCTATGAAATTGAATATTCAGTATTTGCAGCAGGCTATGCGCAATGATGCACCGAATATTAAGGAGCTCACCGACAGGGTCTCTTATTCCATTATTGAACAGATCGACAACCTCTCCTATATCGCTTCTGAATTTTCCAACTTTGCTAAGATGCCCGAAGCCAGGCCAGAAGAACTGGAACTGGTGTCGCTGCTGCGTAAAGCGGTTGAGTTATATAGTACCGATAGCAACATAACGGTTTCTCTTTCCGGATATCCCAATGCCTTGATGGTTCTTTCAGATAGGAGCCAGTTACTGAGGGTATTTACTAACCTTCTCGAAAATGCAAAGCAAGCCATTCCTCCAGCAAGTCAGGGTGTAATAAATGTTGCTGTATCTGTTGCAGATCATTGTGCCACAATAACCATTACCGACAATGGACCTGGTATACCTGAAGAAATAGTTAGAAAAATGTTTCAACCGTATTTTACAACCAAAACGTCCGGCACAGGTCTCGGTCTTGCAATGACAAAAAAGATCATCGAATTCTGGAAAGGTGAGATATGGTTCGAAACTGAAGAAGGCAAGGGCACAACCTTCTATATAAAACTACCATTGACAAAACATGCTGACGCATAGTGGGTTTTACCACACCTGAACTTCCCGCTCAAGTTCTATTGCAAATTTTTCTTTTACCGACGATACGATCTCGCCCGACAGTTTCCATATTTCATCACCCTTGGCATGACCGTGGTTTACCAATACCAGCGCTTGCTTATCATGCACGCCCGCATCATTTTTTCGGTAGCCTTTCCAGCCGCATTGCTCTATCAGCCATCCAGCCGGTACCTTTATCTTCAGGTCATTTACCTGGTACGAAGGTATACTTGGGTAGTTGGCATGTATCTTATCATATAGCAATTTTGAGATGGTAGGGTTCTTGAAAAAACTGCCCGCATTTCCTGTTACTTTCGGATCTGGTAGTTTGCTCCTTCTTATGTTCATCACTGCAAAAGCGATAGCTTTCACACTTAATTCTTCAACACCCATCTGTTTCAGTTCCTGCTCTATAGCACCGTAGCTGATGTTATAAACCGGTACTTTATTCAGTCGGAACGACACCGATGTTATGAGTACTTCGTTTTTTAAAATACGCTTGAAAATACTGTCCCTGTACCCAAACTCACAATCACTATTGCTGAAAGTTTGCATAGCCTTCTGACCCCAGCTCCAGCATTCAACGCTTTCAATTGTTTCTTTAGCCTCTGCCCCATATGCGCCTATGTTTTGTATCGGAGAAGCACCCACGGTGCCAGGTATCAGTGCCAGATTCTCCAAACCTCCCCAACCATTATTCACCGCATGCATCACCAGTTCATGCCATATTTCTCCCGATGCCACTCTCAGCCATACATGCCTATCATCCTCTTTTTCTAATACAATTCCTTTGAGGTTGTTATGTATTACCAGACCCTTCACTGGTTGCGTCATCAGTATATTACTGCCTCCACCTAATATATGTTTCTGCTGAGACAGAGCCGATATTTCTTCAAGAGTGCTTGTGTCATTCAGTTCAGTAAAATACTCAGCGGCCACATCTATATGGAATGTATTGTATGCTTCGAGTGATATGTTTTGCTGCAGCTGCATGACCCGGCAAAAATAGTTTTATTTATTTGTTTCTTACATGCGCCGTAATCACCGTAATATCCCATCGAAAAGCAAAGGCATAATGATGTTACTTTCTAAATGTAAAAATAAAGTTACTGCCTATTCCTACCTCTGAGTTAACTGTTATATTACCGCCCATTTTTTCAACGAGGCCTTTTACGGTCGCCAGTCCTATACCGGTTCCTTTGTTGTTAAACCTGTCTGTATGTCCTACAGTTTTAAATAGGTCGAAAATACTCTCCTGATCTTTTGCCGAAATGCCTCTGCCGTTGTCTTTAACTGAGAATAAATAGGAATTGCCTGTATCATTCGCAGTAACGGTTAACCACGCGTTTTCTTTGTCGTTGTACTTAATTGCATTGTTACAAAGGTTTTGCAACACCTGAGCCAGCACGCTCTTCGAAGTATATAACTCCATTTCTTCATTCTCCACTTCAAAGGTGAAATCTGTCGGTAGCGTTATTAGTAACTGCAACTCCTTTATTATATCTCCAAACCTAAATGATTCCTTGTTTATTTCTGCCTGATTGATCGCCAAAGTATGTGTAAGAATTCCGTTAACCATTTCAATGGCCACTAAAGAAGTGGATTCCATAATATTAATGATCTCTAATATTTCCTCATCCAGTTTCTCCGAACACGCGTCTTTTAAATAGCCGGCAGACATAGCAAGGCTGTTGCAGGGAGATTTAATATCGTGTGCTACCACATACGCAAATTTGGTCAGATCCTCATTCAGCTTTTGCAGGTCATCTCTTTGCCTTTTTAACTCACAATTCTTTTTTCTGAGTTCAAACTGAACTACAACTTGTCTGGCAAGTGCAGTGAGAGTAGTTACCTGCTCCTGATTCAGATCGTTGGGCTTTCTATCCATCACACAAAGGGTTCCAAGTGCATGTCCCCCTTCTGTCACCAGCGGTACACCTGCATAAAATGCAATATTCAGATGCCCGGTAACCATCGGGTTGTCATGAAATCTGCTATCTCCGGCAGGATCATGCACTATAAACAATTTCTCCGGTTCCAGGATGGCATGGGCGCAAAACGCCGTATCCCTGTGCATTTCTGAAACATCTATTCCCACTTTTGATTTAAACCATTGCCGGTTATGGTCCACCAGCGATATCAGCGAAATTGGGGTGCGGCATACATCAGCAGCGATTTGGGTAAGATCGTCAAATTCTTTTTCAGGCAAGCTGTCAAGAATGGCGTACTCATTCAAAACTGCGATCCTCTCGGTTTCATTATGGGGTTTTGATGCCGGTATCATTCTGCGAAAGTAAGAAGTTTATCTTACGCCCGCAGCTCGTCCCTTTCCAGCTTTTTGACGATCGCTATCTGGCCCAGGTGGTAGTGTGTATGCTCGATAATGCCTTGAATGTTACGGTAGTAGGTGCCGTACTTTTCGTCACAGAATGTCTCCCATAATTGCTCCTCTGGCAGTTTCTCTACGAGTGCAGCAAATTTCTCGCCATTTGCCCAAACTGTCTCCAGAAAAGCTGCCCAATCCCTGTCGGTGGTTATAAACGGGTGATCAAAACTGAATTTATCATGACCATCAAGAGGCCCTCCTTCTAGCACTTTCAATGTAACCGATACAAAATAATGTATGTGATAAGTAAGCTTCAGGATCGTATTCAATGACCCTACCTGCGTTGTTGCCTCTTCCCAGTTCACATCACCCAGATTTTCTTTCATATTAGACCATGTCCAGTTACCTCCAAAATATACTTCCCTGAATTGCTTTGCCAGTTGTGTTGATAAATTCATTGCATCCTTATTGTGATATTAAAATTAAGTAAAGCAGGAGATACTGAGCAGAATGCAGGTTATATCTCCGGTAGCTACGCTGTAACCAAAATAATATGTATATTCACAAAAAATCGTTTTTTATGGAACAACAGAATTATGCAAACCACAGGCGCCTTGTGCCGGGCTTTCATTTTTTCACCGCACTTTTATCAGTATTGATTTTTGCATTTGCTGCTTGGAAGCTGGTGCAGGCAATCATGAGCGGACAGTGGATGTTCAGTGATCTTATGTATACCGGCATTATTCCTTTGTGTATCGCAATTGTACTCATCATGTTGTTTGTGTACACCCGCCAGTTTGCTACCAAAGTACAGGACAGGGCTATTAGGGCAGAAGAAAACTTTCGTCATTATATACTTACCGGCAAGCAGCTCGATCCTCGTCTCACTATCTCGCAGATAGTTGCGCTTCGCTTTGCACCGGATGATGAGTTTAAAGAACTCATCACTGAAGCGATCGAAAAGAATCTCTCAGCCGATGATATCAAGAAAGCAATTAAAAACTGGAAAGCAGACCACCACAGAGCCTGATACTGCTTTAACTCACTTTCACTTATTATTACGTTCATTACATCAGCATCTCTCAAAAGGATGTGTGTTGCTGTGCCTGGCTGTTGTTGCACTACAATTTGGGGCTGTTGCGCAGCAGGTAAATCCCTCGCTGTATAATTGCCTGAAATGGAGAATGATTGGCCCCTTTCGTGGTGGGCGAACCGTTGGCGCCTCAGGCGATACTAAGCATCCCAATGTTTTTTACATAGGCGTAAACAACGGCGGCGTATGGAAAACAACCGACTACGGCCGCACCTGGCTACCAATCTTCGATGATCAGCCTACCGGCTCAATCGGCGATGTTGCCGTCGCTCCGTCCAATCCAAACACAGTCTATGTAGCCAGTGGCGAAGGACTTCAACGCCCCGATCTTTCTGTAGGCGATGGTATCTACAAATCAGTTGATGCGGGCAAAACCTGGGCGCACCTGGGCCTGCGTGAAGCTTTGCAGATAGGCGGTTTATCAGTCGATCTAAATAATGAAAACCGCGTGTTTGCCGCTGTGTTGGGTCACCCATACGGTGCTAATAAAGAGCGTGGCGTTTACCGTACTACCGATGGTGGCAAAACCTGGAAGCAGGTTTTATACATTGATGAGAACACGGGCGCAATTCAGGTTACTATTGACCCTGTAAATCCAGCGATTGTGTACGCCGACATGTGGGCTGGTCGCCTGGCTCCATGGGAAAACGGTCAATGGGCAGGCCCGGGCAGTGGCTTGTATAAATCCACCGACGGGGGAAATAGCTGGAAACAGTTAAAGAACGGCTTACCATCCACAGACAGCGGGCTGACCAGAATTGGCTTTTGCATAGCGCCTTCCAATCACAATCGTATGTATGCTGTAGTCAACGCTAACCGCAACAACGGTGGCCTCTACCGCAGCGATGATGCCGGCAACAGCTGGAAGAAAATGAGTGGCGATCATCGCCTGTGGGACCGCGGAGATGATTTTGCAGAAGTTAAGGTTGATCCTAAAAACCCTGATATCGTGTACGATGCAAATGTCGTGACCTGGAAATCTACCGATGGCGGTAAAACATGGAAGGGCTTTAAAGGAGCTCCCGGCGGAGACGATTACCACCGCCTCTGGATCAACCCGCAGAACCCCGACGTGATACTGCTTGCCGGCGACCAGGGTGCGGGGATCACTGTCAACGGCGGCGCTACCTGGAGTTCGTGGTACAACCAGCCAACTGCGCAAATGTATCATGTCAGTGCCGACAATGACTTCCCCTACAATGTATACAGTGGCCAGCAGGAGAGTGGCTCAGTAGGCATCTCTTCGCGTGGCAACGACGGCGCCATCACCTTCCGCGACTGGCACCCGGTGAATGCCGAAGAGTACGGCTATGTGGTAGCCGATCCCAAAGACCCAAACATCATTTTCGGTGGTAAGATATCCCGCTACGATAAGCGCACCAGCCAAAGCATCAACATTTCACCCGACATAACACACTCCGGCAATTACCGCTTTATACGCACAGCACCCATCGTATTTTCACCCGTAGATAACAGGACATTGTTTTACGCAGGCAACGTAATGTTCAAAACCCTCGACGGCGGCAACTCCTGGCAAACCATCAGCCCCGATCTTACCCGCACGTCCTACGATGTGCCTGAATGCATCGGGGTGTACCGTAAAGACGAAATGAAAACTATGCCGCGCCGAGGTGTTATTTATACCATTGCTCCATCGCCGGTAGACAGCAATATTATATGGGCAGGCACCGACGACGGCCTGATACACATTACACAGAATGGCGGAAAGGACTGGGCGAATGTAACACCAACTGCTCTTACATCATGGAGCAAGGTATCCCTCATGGATGCCAGCCATACCGATAAACGCACTGCCTATGCTGCCGTAAACCGCATTCGGCTCGATGATCTGCATCCGCACATTTACCGCACCAGAGACGGCGGCAAAACATGGAAAGAAATAACGAACGGCCTGCCCAATGACCCCATCAATATAGTAAAGGAAGACCCCATTGTGCCCGGACTGTTGTTTGCCGGCTCTGAGCGTGCCGTCTATGTATCCTTCGATGACGGCGAGCATTGGCAAACCCTGCGCATGAATATGCCCGCCACCTCTATCCGCGATCTGGTGATTAAAGACAACGATATTGTGGCAGCCACCCACGGCCGCTCCTTCTGGATCATGGACGATATCACTCCCTTGCGGCAGATAGCCACCGGCAAAGCATCCGGCAATACAGTACTGTACAAACCGCAAACCGCTTACCGCGTGCGCTGGAACATGAACTCAGATACTCCGCTCCCACCCGACGAGCCTGCGGGCGAGAACCCTCCCGATGGCGCCATTATAGATTATTACCTCAGCGAAAAAACCAACTCCGTCATCACGCTCGATATAGAAGATGCATCGGGCAACATCATCCGTCGCTACAGCTCTTCCGACACAATGTACACCGTACCTGCGGTGAACATACCACTCTATTGGGTAAGGCCGCAGCAGTTATTGTCTGGTGCCGCAGGTGCGCACAGATTTGTATGGGATATGCACTACCAGCCCCTCAACCAACCCCCGGCATACTCTATGGGTGCCATCTTCGAAAACACACCACCAACCCCCAACGGCCCATGGGTGATGCCGGGCATTTACAATATACTGCTGACAGTAAACGGCAAAACCTACACACAGCCGATCAAGGTAGTTATGGACCCGCGCGTACAAACAGCCTATGCCGATCTGCAGCTCCAGCACGATCTCTCCGTCCGTGCCTATACCGAAAAAGTAAAATCCATCAAAGCAATAAACGAGTTAAACAAACACATCGCAAAGCTTACAGCCGCCCGATCAGGTTACAATACCGCCGATCAGAAAAAACTGGATGAGCTCATCGAACTGGCCGGGCATCTTATTTCCGGCAACGAAAGTTTCGCCGCACTCATCAGTACCCTCAGCACGGTTATCGACACGATACAGGGCGGCGATGTCCGGCCCACATCCCAGTGCATCTCCGCCGCCGACCAAAGCCACGCAACCTATCTTAAATACAACAATTCCTACAAATCCATCGTCTCCGCCATCTCCGAACTCAATACCCAACCATCAAAAAAGAAATAACCAACATAAATAATACCTCCTGTATCCGGTGTCCGCCCTGAAAGGGCAAAATATAACAACGATGGGCAACGCCCATCGAAAAAAAACACCTCGTCTCAGCCCTGGAAGGGAGCAATCCCCCAGCGGTGGGCATCGGCCATCCCCCCATCGACCAATTCCCAATTCCCAACCCCCAATCAACCAATTCCCCCCAATCCCCTACCTTTGCACCATGTCTTTTTTCAACACAGCCAGGCCCTTTATCATTGCCGGACCATGCAGTGCCGAAACCCGCGAACAGGTGCTCGAAACTGCCGCCGCGCTCGCACCGCTCGGCATCCAGTTGTTCAGAGCCGGAGTATGGAAATCCCGCACGCGCCCCGGCACCTTCGAGGGCAATGGCGAGGCCGCGCTGCAGTGGCTGCAGGAAGCAAAGAAACAATACAATATTCCGGTAGCGGTAGAGGTAGCCGAAACCGCACATATAGAGCTGGCACTTAAATACGGCGTAGATGCACTCTGGATAGGTGCCCGCACCACCGTTAACCCCTTTCAGGTACAGAACCTCGCCGATGCCCTCTGCGGCACCGGAATACCCGTGCTGGTCAAAAATCCTGTTAATACCGATGTCGATCTGTGGCAGGGAGCCATTGAGCGGTTCACCAAAGTAGGCCTCGCTGATGTCGGTGCCATTCACCGGGGGTTCACCGGCTACAGCTCGGCAGGTGGTTACCGCAATCAGCCCAACTGGCCTATACCCATTGAGCTCAAACGGCGCATGCCCGATCTGGTTATGATCTGCGACCCCAGCCATATCACCGGCAACCGCAGCCGTGTGGCCGAGATTGCCCAGAAAGCCATGGACATGCACTTCTCCGGACTGATGATCGAAACCCATCCCCGGCCCGATGAAGCCTGGAGCGATGCCGCCCAGCAGGTAACCCCCGCCGCACTTGCCACACTGCTGCAAAAACTCGTCATCCGTGCCGAGTTTACCAGCGATATGAGCAGCCAGGTACAGCTCGAATACCTACGCCAGCTTATGGACAATATGGATGCCGAGATCATAGACCTCATAGCACGCCGCATGGAGCTCAGCGATCAGATGGGCGATGTAAAGAAAGCAGGCAACCTCACCGCCTTCCAACCCGGCCGCTGGCGCGATATGGTCGAGAACATCTGCGAAAAAGCTATTGCACACCGCCTGCCCAAAGAATTCATTGTACAGCTATACGAGATGATCCACCACGAGAGCATCCGCCGCCAGCTGTCCATACTCGAGGGCAGGGAAAACGAAATAAAAAAGTAAATTTACCCCATCACCCGCCGCGGCGGGGTCTAAAAACATACCAACATTGGCATTAAAGCAGCACACCAACGACAGAGTACGATTCGATCAGCAGGTAGATAATTCACTTACCTATGTGCTGCCGTTTATAGAAAAAACCCACACCATTGGTGCCGGCACATCTATCCTCGAAGTAGGTACTGCCGAAGGCGGCGTACTGCTCCCCTTCATCAACCGTGGCTGCAAATGCGTGGGCGTAGACCTTGCCCCTGCCCGTATCGATCTGGCCAACGAATTTTTGGCCGCCGAGGTAGCCGCCGGCAAAGTAGAATTCCTCTGCCAGAATATTTACGACGATGCATTCATAACCCGCTTCCGCACCCAGTTCGATGTTATCATACTCAAAGATGTGATTGAGCACGTGCCCGAGCAGCAACAGTTCATCACCCACCTCAAAACCTTTTTAAAACCCGGCGGACAAATTTTCTTCGGCTTCCCGCCCTGGTACATGCCCTTTGGCGGGCACCAGCAGGTATGCTATAAAAAATGGGCCAGTGTGCTGCCCTGGTACCATGTACTGCCAGGGTTCATATACCGCGGCATGCTCAAAATGGCTGGCGAGCACCCATCCATCATTCAGGAACTTATGGAGATCAAAGACACACAGATCACCATCGAGCGTTTTGAGCGCATAGTCAAAGCCTCCGGACTCAAAGTCATGCACAAAGAGCACTACCTCATCAACCCCATATACAAATTCAAATTCGGACTCCAGCCCCGCCGCCAGTGGGCCCCCATCACCTACATCCCCTACCTCCGCGACTTTGTAACCACCTGTGTATACTATACCGTAGGATAAATATTTTTGGTAGCCAGCCGAGTATTGAACGTCATTTCGACTGGAACGAAACCAGGCGGAGCCGCAGTGAAGTGTAGGGAGAAATCCCCTGAGAATTCGCACTCACCCAAATAGCATTACGAACTCAAATACAAAGAAACCTTTTGTTGCCGTCTTATCTCCGCTCCTCACCCTGTTTTGCGCCTGCCGGCCGAAGCTTTTTTTTATCAGCCATAGTTTCAACGGCGGCCGTAGCGACGGCTACACAAAAAAAACGCCGCCAGTTTCCGGGCAGCGTTTCAAACAAAAATTATAAAGAATCTTAGGCGTCTGCCTTCATGATCTTCGAGTATTTCTTACGGTCTTCTTCATTGAGCATGATTTTCCTCAGGCGGATGCTCTTAGGGGTAACCTCGATACACTCGTCCTGCTGAATATACTCCATGCACTCTTCAAGTGTCATCTGTATTTTCGGTGTGATCCTTACTGAATCATCAGTACCACTGGAGCGCATGTTGGTCAGCTTCTTGGTTTCAGCCACATTCACCACCAGATCGCCTGGCTTAATGTGCTCACCGATCATCTGGCCTTCATACAGTTCCTCACCCGGATCTATAAAGAATGCACCACGGTCCTGCAGCTTGTCGATAGAATAACCTGTTGCTTTACCGGCGGTCTTGGCCAGCAATACACCGTTGTTTCTGCCGGGTATAAAGCCTTTCCATGGCTTGTACTCTGCAAAACGGTGAGCCATTACTGCCTCGCCCTGTGTATTAGTCAGCATCTGCGAACGAAGGCCTATCAGCCCGCGCGATGGAATATCAAACTCCAGATGCTGCATGGTACCCTTGGTATCCATTACATGCATTTCGCCCTTGCGCTGTGTTACCAGGTCTATTACGCGGCCGCTCAGTTCTGCCGGTACATCTACTACCAGCACCTCATACGGTTCGCATTTCTTGCCATCGATCTCTTTGGTAATTACCTGCGGCTGACCAACTGTAAGCTCGTAACCCTCGCGGCGCATGGTTTCTACCAGTACGCTCAGATGCAGAATACCACGGCCAAACACCATGAATTTATCGGCATCATCAGTTTCGGCTACGCGCAGTGCCAGGTTCTTTTCCAGTTCCTTCATCAACCTGTCGCGGATGTGGCGGCTGGTTACAAACTTACCCTCCTTACCAAAGAAAGGTGAGTTGTTGATGCTGAACTGCATATTCATAGTCGGCTCATCGATAGGTATCATTGGTATTGCTTCGGGGTTCTCATAATCAGCAATCGTCTCGCCGATCTGGAAACCTTCAACGCCTACCACGGCACAGATATCGCCGCACTGAGCTTCGGAAACTTTCTTTTTGCCCATGTCTACAAACACATACAGCTCTTTTACCTTGCTGCGCTGCATAGTGCCATCGGCTTTGCAAAGCATAATGTTCTGGCCCTCCTTCAGCACACCACGGGTGATCTTGCCAATTGCGATCCTACCCAGGAATGAAGAATAGTCGAGCGATGTGATCTGCATCTGCACCGGACCTTCAACAACTGTTGGTGCAGGTACTTTCTCGAGTATAGTATCGAGTAGTACAGTAATGTCTTCAGTTTGTGTAAGTGATGTATTGAACCAGCCGTGCTTGCTCGATCCGTACAGTGTAGGGAAGTTCAACTGCTCTTCAGTAGCATCAAGCTGGAAGAACAATTCAAATACCGAATCATGTACTTCGTCGGGGCGGCAGTTAGGCTTATCCACCTTATTGATCACCACAATCGGATGCAGATTCAGGTTCAGTGCTTTCTGCAGTACAAATCGAGTCTGCGGCATTGGTCCTTCAAAGGCATCTACCAGCAGCAGTACACCGTCGGCCATTTTAAGTACGCGCTCCACTTCACCACCAAAGTCGGCGTGACCCGGAGTATCGATCACGTTAATTTTCACACCCTTGTAGGTAACTGAAATGTTTTTTGCAAGGATGGTGATGCCACGCTCGCGTTCCAGGTCGTTGCTGTCCATGATCAGCTCGCCCGTTTCCTGGTTGTCGCGGAATACGTTGGTTGAGTGTAAAATTTTGTCAACCAGGGTAGTCTTACCGTGATCTACGTGCGCAATAATGGCAATGTTTCTGATATCCATAAAACCCTTCTTTTCTGCCCGCCTGTGCAGGCAATATTTTTATACTTATTTCTCCTGTTATACAATCGTTATGAGCCTGTAAAAGAGCCGTTCTGAAGGAGAAAATCAGGAGGGGTCTTTTTTTCAGGGTGCAAAGGTACCGAATATATCAATATATAAATCAACTATCGGTATTATTGAGGTTAATTTAAAGCCAAATAATAGCTAAAGGGAGACTAAAAGAGTTGGAATTGCGGCATTATTCCAGTGTGGAACAGAAAAAAGGGTATCCAAAGCAAGTTGTGCCGGATACCCCTGATAATTCGAAAAAATGTTACTTCTTTGATTTTTTGTACTTGGCAATCAACTCTACTACAGTGCTTCTCCTGAGAAACTCAGGATTAAGGTCTGTGAAAGTTTTAACACGGGTAGGAGACATTTTCAGTCCCTTCTCCAGTTGCAGCATTGCCTCTTTGGCTTTGCCCATATCCAGCAGGGCAGCAGCATGGTAGTAGTAAAAATCGCCTTTGTCTCCGCAATGTTCACGGGCCACTGCCAGCTGCATAATCGCTTCTTCGAAGTAGCCGGTAAGGTACAAACCACGGATCAGCGCCACCCAGGTGCTTTTGTTGCCGGGCTTCAGGCGCACAGCATTGAGGTAGCATACCAATGCTTCGCTTTTTACGTCCATTTCCATCAAGCAGTTGCCTATGGCCATGCAATAAGATGCATTGTCTTTGTTGAGGTGCAGTGCCACCGAAAAAGATTTAACCGCTTTTTCCCACTGCTTTTCGCGTGCGTAGGTTTCGCCTATCTTATAGAATATACCATCGTCCTGCGGGCTTAGCTGCGATGCCTGCCTGTAGAACTGCCTGGCTCTGCGGAAATCTTTTCTCTTTTCCCAGCAATAGCCCATTGCCTCAAAGATCACATCTTCAGGTTTGGCTATTTCTATATGCTTTTCCAGTACATCCAGTGCTTTCTCATACCACTTCAGCCGCATATAGGCATCAGCCATATTGCGGTAGGCAAATTCAAACTTTTCATCTATCGCTACACAGTATTCATAGGCATCAATAGACTTTTCATACATCTTCAGACCCTGGTAAGCCGCACCCAAGTTGAACCAGGCAAGGGCGTTGTATGGGTCTTCATCGGTAAGCTGGGTGTGAATGGTTACACTTTCATCCAGACGCTGAGTGAACTCTGCCCAGAAGCATATTTTCTGTAAAGCCTCCTCGTTGCGTTTTTCGATCTTGATCACACGTTTCAGTGTGTCAAAAACGGCATCAAACTCCTCACTTTCGTCATATACATCAGAAAGTTCCAGCAGTATCTCTGTTTTCTCCTTTCCTGAGAAATCCTCGGCGCGCGTTTCCAGCAGCAAAGCCGCCTGATCGTATTTAAACTGCGCCAATAATATATCTGACCTTAACAATACTGCATCCAGATTCACCCCATCGTATTGGTCCATCTCGTCGAGGGCAATCTGTGCCTGTCCGTATTTTTGCGCCTGGGTGAGAATCTCTGCTTTTAGCAAAAGTACAGATGCCGAAAAAGGATAGTAGGTTCTGGCAATCTCACAGGCCAGTAAAGCCTGCTCTTCATTACTGTTCTGAAAATAATATTCAATTACGCGCTCAAACTCTTCTTCATCAAGAATACTTGTAGATTCCCCTTTCTTCACTTCCTCGTAGCGCCTCAAGGTTTCATCCAATGGCCCCCATTCTTCGTCATTCAGATCATCATCAAACATATGCTCATCGTTTAAACCAAAGTTACTGAAAATAACAGGCAAAAGATACAAGCTAATGTAACCAAAATGTAAAAATACACATGTTATTAACATCTTAAATCGTTGGTTAATATTTGAGTCGGTTACCGATGCTAATTGACTTAGATAAGTAAATATCTCATTAGCTTTGAATGATTGTTTGCTATATGGCACTTAAAAAAAACACAGGTGGCGGATATAAAATGCAGGATGTGCGATTCAGCTCGGTTGATGAATTTCTGGATTATCTGCCTGCCGATGAGTTGAAAATAACCGAACGCCTGCGAAAGATCATCTTTGATTGTGCTCCCCACATAAAGGAGCAACTCTCTTATAATGTGCCGTTTTACAAAATCAACAAGGGCCTGTTTTTCATATGGCCGGCATCTGTGCTTTGGGGTAAGTCGAAAACACATTGTGGCGTCCGTTTCGGGTTTCAGCAAGGGTACCTGCTCACAGATGAAACGAATTACCTGGATAAGGGCGGAAGGAAACAAGTGTATTACCGGAATTTTAACCAACCGAACGAGATAGATACAGATCTGCTCAAGTCATACATATTTGAGGCTATTGCCGTTGATGAGCAATTCAGAAAAACAAAGTAGTATTTTTGCAACCTCATTCTCTCTTGAAATTTTTCAGCCTCGCTTTAGTAAATAGTAAAAAAGTATGTCCTCCGCCATAAACAAACAATCGATAGATTTCCTGAAAACGCTTGCCAAGCATAACGACAGAGAGTGGTTTGCCAAAAACAAAGACAAATACACAGCCGCCCACGAAAATATGATTGGCTTTGCATCATCACTGCTTGCCGAAATGAACAAGCATGATAACATCGAAACCGAATCGGGGAAGGCAAGTTTGTTTAGAATATACAGGGATGTGCGCTTCTCGAAAGAAAAGACGCCCTACAATACGCACTGGAACGGCGGCTTTAAGCGGGCTACGAAGAAGCTCCGCGGCGGGTACTATTACCACATAGAGCCGGGGAACACATTTATTGGTGGCGGGTTCTGGGGGCCGGAAACAAAAGACCTGCAGCGCATCAGGCAGGATATTGACCTGAACAATAAAGACTGGAGAAAAATGCTAGCGAGCAAACCGCTCGTGCAAGCGTTCGGCGGTATGACCGGAACACAATTAGGCACGGCACCCCGAGGATATGCTAAAGACCATCCGGCAATAGACCTTTTGAGGTATAAACAGTTTTTGCTGAAGCATGATTTTACAGACGAAGATGTACTGAGCCCGGGGTTTGCGAAAAAAGTCAGTGACACTTTTAAAAAGATGCGCCCTTTTCTGGATTATATGAGCGACGTACTTACTACTGATGCAAATGGCCTGAGCCTTGTGGATTAATATCGTAAATGCAGAGGGAAGATCGGTACTCTAATTTTTCATGCGCACCTTCCAGTTTTTCGAGATGGTATACACTCCCTGCTCATGATCCGCGCCTCTATGGTAGATGGTTGCGCCGACATAAAACTCAAACAGCGCCAAAGAATCGGCTGCCGCATAAACCGACTGGAGGCTGTCAATAGCTTTCCTTGTGTTCTGCATAGTGTGGTAACTCCCCATGAGTTGCAAAGAGTCGGCGGCCAGTTTGTTTTTTTGTTCAATAAAATTGGTAGAGTCATATTTTAACACCGCTTTCGTGTAGAGAGATTTTTGCAGCCGCAGGGTCACTAATAAAAGTGTATCCACTCCAATCTGAGCAATGTTAGACTCATAAACAGCCGTCTGAAGTTTGAGTGTTCTGTTGTTTCTGTCTAAAGCTATTTTTACACTTTTCTTCAGTGAAAGGGTATCTACATATTGTATACTAATACTGTCAATTGCGGAAGTGTCAGTTCCTGCTGTTCCGGAGGTATGATAAACCAGAATTGCTTCTTTCAATTTTTCATCGCCCGTCTGCCTGTTATTGTTGTTACATGAACAGGAGATACATGCAAACGCTACAAATAACAATAACTGCTTCATCAACAAACCGGATCGTAATTTGAGGATAGAAAGATTGATCACAATGTACACGTTTATATTTCCGGGAAAAGCTGAGACAAGCATCAGCAGTTACCTGCTTTTCAACCTTATATTTTCTATACTATTGTAAAGTTCCTCCAGAACAGTAATGTCACTGAATTTTGCCGCAGTATTTTGCTCCACAAATTCCTCGTCCGGGTTTTTAGCATGGTAGGCACTCCTTTTCAGTATTTTGCTTTCAAATTCCCCGCTGAATGAAAGACCGGTATATCCTGCGATCTTACTCATTAGTGCAGGAATACCTTCGTTATAGTTCAACAGCAATACCTGATTTTCGTTTGCTGCAATTTCAATAATTGCTCTGAAAAACTGCTCCAATGCTATTTTGAAATAGTTATCCGGCACCAAATCATCACTTTTGAGCTTACCTTCCATTCCATATATCTCCGGAGGAACGTATGAGTGAATGCATTGTATACCCTTACTTCTTTTGTTTGACTCAATTACAGCCGCTGGTTGGCGATACATGATTATGAAAGGCGTAGTAGGGTATAAAGACCGCAGTTGTTTGTAAAACATTAAATGCCAGCAGTCAGTCTTAATAAACAATTTATTTTCAACACCGGTTCGTTGTGCACCATAGATTTTTACCAAAGATTTGAATAACTGTTCCGCCTTGCCTTTCACTTCCTCATCGTTCGAAACAGTTAGCCTGAGAATCTGGTCAAGTACCGGGACTTCAGAGAGTGAGATAAATTCATTGTTCAATCCCAGGGATTGCGAAACCAGAGTGGAGCCACAACGGGAAACATGAAAGATAAAAGCAGTTGGCGGTACGAAATCGATATTGCCGGCCCATTCATTGATCATCTCAGCTCCAACAAAACATTTGTACTGCTTTCTGTTTAGATCCAACGTTCTGAACTTACGGAGGGTGTCGTCAAAAAAAGGCTCTGTAAAAGGTAGGTCACTGCAACACAGGCACTTGAAAATCAGCTCTCTATCATCAATTAATATTTTTTCAGGTACCCAGTTTTTCAACGCACTTTGCAGCTCCTCCATATATTGTATTTCAAAACGAATATATCAAACCTTCGGTACTCAACAAACTATTACCCCGGCGATAGGAATGAACTTTGCCGGCAGGTTATCACGGGAACCTAAAAATAAGATCAGAACGGGTTTCCGGAATCTGATAAATTGAGGCTTTTTACCTTATCAACTCCGAAAATTAGAATGTAAACTGGCAGGTTGGTTACCTGGTTATCGTATGCGCTGATCTTCAGATCGCAGTCGATCTGACCTCCGGTGGCGGTGGTTGATGCTGTAGTAATAAAGTCTGACCAGTACATGTTTTTCATCAGCATCAGGCTTGTTACTTTGCCGTTTTGAGGAAGTAAAATATTGCCTTTACGTACTTTAAATATCCAGTCGCCCGGTTGCTGAGCCATTAAAGTAACCACTGTATATGTGCTGCCTGCCTCACTTTTGAAATTCCTGAACATTTCATTGGGGTGAGCCTTCTCAAAATCAGGGTAAAATTTTTGTTCCAATGTAAAACCTCGTTTCTCAAACATCTCAATATAGCACTCCAATACCTTTTCCGGTATTTTCTTTTCAAAGGCTACTTCAAGAAAATCAGCGGCGTTTGGTGATTCAGGCACTATAGATTGTTTCATTGGTCACTAAATTTTAATGAAAGTAAGGTTTTGTTACGAATTATAGTATTTTATTACCATTGTTAATTAGGTATTTGTAAGTTTCATCAAGTGATTTTTCGATGGCGAGTTCAGTATACTACTTAACGCTTAATTATTGCCTTTATTGCTAATACACTGTTTTCGGTACTACCGCAACCACCAGAGTAGTTTCAAAGAATTGGTAATACTCATTCTACCACCCGCCAGATTAAGATTTGGTGGACAATATCAGTTGTTGGAATGGAAATCGTTATTTTCGTTTGATCTTACATTTCTGAATCAAAGAATATGGTCACTGCTTTTTTACAGGATAATTACCAGGCGGTACTGGAAGCCGGCAACCATAAATATACAGCCGATGAATCTGTAGCGGCAGGCGGAAAGGATGTGGGAATGAGCCCTACGCAATTATTGCTGTGTAGCCTGGCTTCGTGTACCTCCATTACTGTAAAGATGTATGCCAACAGAAAGGAGTGGCAGTTGGAATCAATCCGTGTCACAGTGAACATGAGCAATTCCGGCGGAAGTAACGGCGAAGAATCAATAATTAGAGAAATAGAGCTGAAAGGTAATCTGGACGCGCGCCAAAAAGACAGGCTCCTATACATTGCCAAACATTGCCCCGTACATAAAATGTTAAGTAAACAAAATCTGATAACCACCAACTTAAAATAGCATTTATGGATTTAAAAAACCTAACCAAAAAGTACTCAAACGACGATATAACAGTAGTATGGAAACCCGGCACTTGTATACACTCGGCAATTTGCTTCCATTCATTGCCTGAGGTATTTGATCCGGGTAACAAGCCGTGGATCACCATTTCGGGAGCAGATACCGAGCGAATCATTCAACAGGTAAACAACTGCCCATCTGGTGCACTATCCTATTTCAGGAATGGCGAAGGTCCTGAGAAAAGTGTGGAGTAACCTTTGCTGGTAAATATTAGAAAGTATAGGCTTTCAGGTACTGCATCTTTGTAGAATGGCGGTTGCTGCTTACTTCAAAGTACTCGTAAAAAGTCGTGTCTCCATTTACCTTGAATCCAATTACAAATGTATAGGGAGCACTTCCTTTTTTGATCAGGGGTTTCAGTGCTTCACCTCCTTTTGGCATCGTAAATTGCCCTGTTGAGAAATTGGGCCCGAAGTCGGCATCAACATCATAGACTCCTGACGCAATATTGCTGTCTGCAATTACTTTAACGGTAAAGTTGAAATGATTCAGTTTGTCTTCCGTTAGCGCGTCCATTGAATCTGCGGCAACTACAGAGCCGGGTTTTGGCAGTTGCACTAAAGTACTTTCAGACTTGGCTTCGTTTGCAGAATTGTTGCAGGCGGCGGCTAAAGCAGCAGCTAAACAGAAAGGTGCTAAGAATCTGAATTTTTTCACGGCGGCAAAAATAACGGATTAAGGCACCTAAAGTTGCAGGATTGAACTAAATTTACGGCAATCAATAATTCTCCTCAATGAAATACAGTATTAACTTAAAGTGGGCGATTCCCGTTATGGCAATGACCACCCAGATGCTAAGTACCGGCTGCAATAACACAGGCAACAATATGAACAATTCAAAGGCAGATACTACAGCCAAAGTTTCGGGCTACGACCCGAATTTTAAGGTAGAAGCTCAGTCGTTTGCTGATCTGCAGGTACTGCGGTATGAGATACCCGGTTTTGACGGATTGAGTCTTCAGCAGAAAAAACTCTCTTATTACCTGTATGAAGCGGCACTATGCGGCAGAGATATGATCTATGACCAGAAAAGCAGGTATGGATTGCTGCTGCGTAAAACCGTAGAAGGTATGTACGGTACCTACGATGCTAAAAAGGATGCAACCCCTGACAACTGGAAGAAGTTTGAAGAGTATTGCGGCAGGGTGTGGTTCAGCAACGGCAACCACCATCATTACAGCAACATTAAGTTCATACCCGATTGTTCGTGGGAATACTTCTCGGCAGTAGTTAAAGGCTCAAAGCCCGAATCGCTGCCTATGGAGAAGGGTGAAAGTGTTGATGCATTTCTGGCGAGGATCAAGCCAATTGTGTATGACATGAACTTTGAGCCTAAAGTGGTGGATCAGCGGCCTAATATTGATAATGTTGCCAACTCATCAAATAACTTTTATGAAGGGGTAACGCAGAAGGAAGTTGAGGCGTTCTATTCTAAGTTCCCGGCGAGCGACAGCGCACCGTCGTGGGGGCTGAACAGTAAGCTGATGAAGGAGAATGGACAGGTAGTAGAGAAAACATGGAAGAGCGGCGGCATGTATGGCGCAGCCATCGACAAAATTGCAGGATGGCTGGAAAAGGCTGTGTCTGTTGCTGAAGACGCTGAGCAAAAGAAGTCGCTGGAGCTGCTGGTGCAGTTTTACAAAACAGGCGACCTGAAGGTGTGGGACGATTACAATATTAGCTGGGTAAAGACGTCATCGAGGATAGATGCAGTGAATGGATTTATAGAAGTGTACCTGGATGCGATAGGTAAGAAGGGCAGCTTTGAAAGTACGGTGTCGCTAAAGGATATGGAGGAGACCAAACGTATTGAGGCTATAGCCAATCAGGCGCAGTGGTTCGAAGATAACTCGCCGATAATGCCGGAACATAAAAAGAAAACGGTTAAAGGGATTACGGCAAAAGCAATTACAGTGATAGTAGAAAGCGGTGATGCCGCGCCAAGTACGCCAATAGGTATCAACCTGCCAAATGCAGAATGGATCCGTAAATCGCACGGTTCTAAATCTGTGTCGCTCAGCAATATCATTCATTCTTACAACGTAAGCGGATCTAAGAGTGGCATGCTCGATGAATTTGCAGCGAATGATACGGTAATGCAGCGCCTGAAGAAATACGGTCCACTTGCCTCTGATCTGCATACCGATATGCATGAGTGTATAGGGCATGCATCAGGCCAGTTGAACCCGAATGTGAAGACCACCGACGTGACGCTGAAGAACTACGCCAGCTGCCTGGAAGAAGCCCGTGCTGATCTGGTGGGCCTTTATTTTATTATGGACAAGAAGCTCGAGGAGATGGGAGTAATGCCAAGCCTTGATGTGGCAATGGCCGAATATGACAGCTACATGATGAATGGCCTGATGACACAGCTTACCCGTATAAAACCAGGTGACCAACTGGAAGAAGCCCACATGCGTAACCGTGCCCTGAATGCACACTGGGTATACGAACATGGCAAAAAAGACAACGTAGTGGAGTTTGTAAAGAAAAACGGCAAAACCTATGTGCAGGTGAATGACTACAACAAACTGCGTGATCTGTTTGGCCAGCTGCTGAAAGAAATACAGCGAGTAAAATCTGAAGGTGATTATAACGGCGGTAAAAACCTCGTGGAAACCTATGGTGTGAAAGTGGATCCTGTGTTGCACAAAGAAGTGCTGGAGCGTTTCGCTAAACTGGGTATTAAGCCATACAGGGGCTTTATACAGCCTAAATTAGTACCGGTGATGAATGGTGCAGATATTACTGATGTGAAGGTGGAATACCCGGATAATTTCTATCAGCAGCATATGGAATACGGAAAGAACTATGGATTTCTGCCTGTGAAAAACTGATCAATAAAAGAATAGAAACAAATTGAAAAGAAGAGCACCAGATACGGTGCTCTTCTTTTTGTTTTACAGAAGACTATAGCTCCACGTACTCGCCTTTGTTGTTTACATCATAGAGCTTATGATTGTCCACTTTGAAGTTATTCCAGAAGTCGGTAAGGCGGTAGACGGTTATGGCTTTCTTTCCATCTTCAATGCCGGGCCTGAAAGCGGGTGCGGTTTCCATCAGGCGGCAGATTTTATTGAAAATTTCTTCCTGCAGTTCTTTTTTTACAGGTGCATAAAAGGCTGGGTCTGTATTTCTAACACTGCCTGAGACAACAAAACCGGCTAATGCCGGTTTTGTGATACTATCTTAAAAAGCGGATCAATTAGTGATTCGCCTTGAACTTCTTCACCGCTTCAGTGAGCTTTGGTACGATCTCCATAGCATCGCCCAGCACGCCGTAATTAGCGGCTGAGAAGAATGGTGCTTCGGGGTCTTTATTGATAACAACGATGGTCTTGGAACCGTTAACACCAGCCAGATGTTGTATAGCACCTGAGATACCAACAGCAATATACAGGTTGGGGCGTATGGTGCCTCCGGTCTGGCCTACGTGCTCATTATGCGGGCGCCAGTGGCTGTCGGCCACAGGGCGTGAACAGGCAGTAGCTGCACCCAGCTCTTTAGCCAGGTCTTCGAGTACATGCCAGTTTTCTGGTCCCTTCATACCACGACCACCACTTACTACCAGTTCGGCCTCAGAAAGCGGAACGGCACCAGATGCTTTTGCCACCTCTTTCACCTGAACTGCGAAATCAGCATCGCTGAAGGATACATCCAGTTTTTCAACTGATGCACTGCCTTCGCCTTTAACCACAGGGTAAGTGTTAGGCATGAGGGTAATTACCTTTATATCGCTGGTAATGCTTACGAAAGCAAATGCCTTGCCTGAGAATACAGTTTTCTTTACCACAAATCCTTTAGACAGATCGGGGTAAGAAACTGCACCGGCTACAAGACCTGCCTGCAGACGTGCTGCCAGACGAGGGCTTACTGCCTTACCTACAGTATCGTGCAGACCAACAATCACCTTTGCGCCTTCTTTCTGAGCAGCAGCCAGCATTACTTTGGTATATGCACGCGAACTGAAGTTCTCCAGGCGGGCATCGGCTGCATTCAATACTTTTTGTGCGCCGTATGCACCCAGTTCCTGCATGGCAGTATCACCAACATTGCCAACCGCTACTGCAGTAACAGTAGTGCCGGTTTCCTTAGCGATATGTGCAGCATATTGTACTGCCTCTAAAGATTTTTTCTTAAAGGCACCATTTGTATGTTCAACTAAAACGAGTACACTCATTTTTATTATTTCAGAAGTTAAGAGTTACTTTTTAAAAGTGGTATTCCACCATACTGTTCATTCATTCACAACCGTAAGGCATATTGCTTTATGCCCGGTTATCAGATCACTTTTGCTTCGTTGTGCAGCAGGCTTACCAGTTCGTCCATATTGTCGGCAGAGATCATTTTTACACCAGATTTTGCAGGTGGCATTTCGTAGGCAACAATGCTGCTCACAGCACTGATAGCTGCGGGTGCTACCACTTTCAGTGGCTTGGTACGTGCTGCCATAATACCACGCATATTAGGTATGCGGGCTTCAGACATTCCTTTCTGACAAGAAACCACCAGCGGCAATGCGCAGGTATCTGTTTCTTCGCCACCCTCGATTTCGCGAACCACAGTTGCCACGCCGGATGCCACATCGAGTTTGGCAGCGAAACCTATGTAATTCATATCGAGCAGCTCAGCGATCATAGCACCTACAGAACCATTGTTGTAATCGATAGATTCCTTGCCGCAAAGCACGAGGTCGTAACCTACGGATTTTGCGTACTCGGCTATCTGTGCTGCTACTGAATAAGTATCACCACTTTCGGCATCGATACGGATGGCTTCGTCGCCACCCAGTGCCAGTGCCTTGCGGATAACCGGCTCAGCATCGGCCTTGCCTACAGTGATCATGTGTACATCGGTAGCGATACCTGCTTCTTTCAACTCAAGGGCGCGTACGAGTGCATACCATTCATCGTAAGGATTGATGATGAAGGTAACGCCTGCTGTGCTGAAATGGGTGTTGTTGTCGGCGAATGCCACCTTGGTGGTGGTATCGGGAACGGGGCAAATACAAACTAATATTTTCATCTGGCTAAAATTAAAATTCGTGCAATTGTGAGCTCAATTGGAGTGCAAAAGTAGGTAAAAAAAACGTAGTCATAAGTCGTGAGTCGTAAGTCATAAGTTGTGTGCGCAATGTGGTGAAACCCCGACCCTAAAGGGAGGTGTCACGAAATTTGCGAGTTATAATCAGTAATATGTATTTTTGAATGTGCGATGTATTACTGATTATAAAATTTCCCATTTTTTGCTGCAAGTTGTGTAAAGTGGTAAAGTATTGATTGCCAGTAGGGTGTTTTGGAAAAATTTCCCAAAAACTACCCATTTTCTTCCCATGTTGTTCGAATAAAAATTTGCATGTATCGCTTTTCAGCAGCGGGTAAATGCTGAACATGTCATAGTTCGGCAAGCTCACCAAGACATTTTTCTATTGTGCTTTTCTATTTTATGTTCCATTGATTATGCTACCTTATCCCTAACGCCCACCGGAAGCAAACTTCTGGTTTTCTTCCGGTTGCTTCCGGTGCCGGAAAAACCGGAAGTGGCTTAATTAATTGATAATCAATTATTTGTGTTTGAATTGCGGGTCTTGTCGGAAAATTGGAACCAGAAACCCCTGCCTACGCTACAGCCGTCGTTGAAACTATGGCTGTTGAAAAAAGCTTCGGCAGGCAAGCCTAAAGGGGCTTACTAATGTTAAATAAACAGGAAGGGCAAACAACAGACAGACCTTTGTAAATATCGGGGATGCAATGGAAATGGCAAAATTTAAAATCTATGATGGGCCGTATCCGGCCTATGATGGGACGGAGGGGGCCTGTGATAGAAAAAAGGAAATGCTGGAGGAGTTAAAATAAATTACCTATAGGTTCAATTATTCAGGAATATTGGTTATATATTTATAATGCGAAATGTTGAGGATGAGAAAACTGGTTACTTTATTATTAGTTGTTGTTGCAATAAGTGCTTATGGGCAGGTGCCAGAGGCGAGTATACTTTGGCAAAAAGGATATGGTGGAGGGGGTTTAGATGCGGTTAGTAAACATATCACTAAAACAAGTGACGGAGGGTTTATCATATCCATAGGTTCAAACTCAACAATCGGGTCTGGAAATCTTGATTCGTTTTGCTCATTGGGTGGAGATAGAACCATTTACCTAAAGTACAATTCAAACGCAACAATGCTTGAATGGGTAAAATGTTATACAGGAGGAGATATAATATTTCCGATTGACAATGGTGATTTTATCTTCGTCGGCATTACTAGGACTGTACCGTCAGGATGGGCATTTGAAGTAAATCGAAAAAATAGTTCAGGTCTTATTTTATGGCAAAGATCGTACGGTGGTCAAGCGGCCTCTGCTATCTTAAGAGACATGATAGCTATCCAGGATGGAGGATACCTAATGTTTGGCGAAACAAACTATTCAGATACTGATTTCACGATACATCATGGAAGTTGGACTAACGCTGATTTTGCGTTAATCAAAGTGGATAGTAACGGGAATAAAATGTGGAGCAAAGTAATTGGAGGGTCTGGGGATGAAAGAGCAATAAGTATAGTTTCCGCCCCTGACGATGGATGTTATATCATGGGTACAACGTTTTCGACAGATTATGATTGTACAGGAAATCATGGTGGTGATGACATTTATTTGGCAAGAATTGATAAAAATGGAAATTTAGTTTGGCAGCAACTTATTGGAGGCTCAGGGGGGGATAACGGAAATTGCGCAGTTTCAGATGGAAAGGGAGGCGTTATAGTTGCCGGGGCTAGTAATTCCACTGATGGAGATCGAACTCATTTTCCGAGTTTTGGATGCCCGATTTGGGTCCTGGACGTTGACAGCAATAGCAACATATTATGGAACAACTGTTTTGGTGGTGGCGGTGGAAATTGTTATGCAAATTCCATTTGCAAAGCAACTGATGGTAGTATTTGGATGGCGGGAGTTTCAACGAATGCAGGTGCTGAAGTGGCTATGCGGTATGGTGTCGATGATGCGTGGTTTGTACATGCAGATAGTGTTGGGAACTTTATTAATGCAAAGGTGCTTGGCAGTCGCCTATGGGATAGAGCTACAATGGTTTATCCTTTATCGAATGCAAATGTAATTGGAGGAGGTTTTTATGATGATTCCGGAGGTAGCTTCATCGATCCATTTGAATATTACGGTGGATTAGAAGATGCATTTCTAGTTGTTTTCACCCCTTCAACTACCAGTATTGAGGTACTACCCAAAGCGTATACCTTAAACCTGTACCCTAACCCCAGCAATATCCTAGTCAAAATTGAATTGCCGGAAAATGAGACCGGGAATGTGCACATTTATAACAGTATGGGACAAGTGATGTATTCGGGCAGAGTGCTAGGGCATAAAACTCTTGCAGTATCTATTGCCGACTGGGCGGAGGGTGTTTATTTTGTAAAATGGAATGGTGATAACGGTGCTGTGGTTGGAGGTAGGTTTGTAAAGATGTAGGTGAAGGGGTGGCACTGCGTTTTTTGATTTTTTTTTATGGAGGTGGGAAAAGCAGAAAGTTGCCGTCATTTCGAATGGAGGCCCGATTTTTCATCGGGCCGGAATGGTGAAATCTCCTGAAATTCGGTACTGCTGCTTTAAGTTTCACCGTTAATTTCAATCCACAGATCTTTCCAGTCGGGATTCAGCGTATTGATAAGTGTTTCTTTTTTAGACCGATTCCATTTTTTGATTTCTTTTTCCCGCGCTATTGCAACTTCTATCGTTTGGTGTACTTCATAGTACACCAGTTTTTCAACGTTGTACTTTGATGTAAAGCTGTTCTTATAAAAATGATTTTTATGCTGGTGGATTCTATTTACAATTGATGAGGTAACGCCAACATACAATACGTTATGATGTTTGTTTGTGAGTATATATACATATCCTCCTTTCATGGTAGTGATTAATGTTAGTCTAATTTAATTGAAAATTTGGTTTGGTTGTAGTGTTTTTGTGGTTGCTGCCGCATAATGGAGGAAGGAATGCTATTGGGCGGACTGCACTCGCTCAGGGGGTTTCTCTCTGCACTGCGCTCGGCTACGCCTTGCTGCGTTTGTTCGAAATGACGCCCTTTATTGAGCCTCTAGCGATTATCATAGTATTTATTATTATGCAAAAAAATATGGTTCACCCTTCAGAATCGGGAATAGGGGTTTAACTTGCGGGTATGTTTGCTGATGTGATCCTTCCGCTTAATCTGCCGCAGGTGCTTACTTATGGGGTGCCGCTGGAAATGCAGGAACTGCTGCGTCCGGGGATGCGTGTGGAGGTGTCGCTGGGCAAGAACAAGCAGTATTCGGGTATCATAGAGCGGTTGCACGACAATAAGCCGCAGGAATACATGGTAAAGCCCATCAGGAATATTATTGATGAGGAGCCGGTGGTGAATGACCAGCAGCTGCAGTTCTGGCGGTGGGTGGGGAAGTATTATATGGCTGCTCCGGGCGAGGTGATGCAGGCTGCATTGCCTGCGCATCTGAAACTGATGGGTGAGACGAGGCTGCAATGGGTGGGTGATGACAGTGTGGTGTATGAGTGGAGCGATGAGGCGCACCTGGCAGTGGAATCGCTGATATTGCGGAAGGAGATAACGATCAGTGAGCTGCGCAATATCATCAGTGCACGGCACTTTGCGCAGGTGCTGAATGAGCTGCTGGAACAGGAGGTAATACAGATCAACGAAATGCTGGAAGCTACCTACCGGCCTAAACGGGAAAAGGTGGTGATGCTGGCCGCAATTCATAACAGTGATGCTGCTTTGCTGGCACTCTTTAAAGAACTGGAAAAAGCACCAAAGCAGCTGGAGCTGCTGATGGCCTATACCGAAATATCGGTAAAGGCAGGAGTGGTGAAACAAAGCGAACTGCTGGACCGAACAAGCGCATCGGCAGCACAGATGAAGGCATTGGTGACCAAGGGCATATTTGTGGTTGAGGAGCAGAATGTAGACCGGGTGTTTTTTCCGGCGGCACAGCAGGCCAAGGAAATAGTATTTACAGCCGCGCAGCAAAAGGCGTATGACGACCTGAATGCCGGGCTGCAGGATAAGAACGTAGCAGTGCTGCATGGGGTTACCGGCAGCGGCAAGACACTGCTGTATATTCATAAAATAAAGGAGTGCCTGGCGGCAGGCAAGCAGGCAGTGTTGCTGTTGCCGGAGATAGGGCTTACCACGCAGTTGGTAAGGCGGCTGCACGCTTATTTTGGCGAACAGCTGGGGGTGTATCATTCGCACTTTAGTAATAATGAACGGGTAGAGATATGGGAGAAGGTGCGGAAAGGGAATTATCAGGTAGTGGCTGGTCCGCGGTCGGCATTGTGGTTGCCGTATAACGATCTGGGTCTGATAATAGTAGATGAGGAGCACGACAGCAGCTACAAGCAAAAAGAACCGGCACCGAGGTTTCATGCACGTGATGCGGCTATATATCTGTCGTCGCTGTTTGGTGCCAAGGTGATACTGGGGTCGGCAACACCATCGGTAGAGAGCCTGTATAATGTGCAGCAGGGCAAGTATGCCTATGCGGGGCTGAAGGACAGGTATCAGGGTGTGAAGATGCCGGTGATAGAGATCATTAATGCGAAGTCGCTGGAGACAGTGAAGCTGAGCGGTGTGAAGCTGGTGACACCAGAACTGCAGCAGGCAATACTGGAAACACTGCAACAAAAGAAGCAGGTAATACTTTTTCAGAACAGGAGGGGTTATGCTCCGTTTCAGTTGTGTACCGTATGCGGCTGGGTGCCGCAGTGCAAGAACTGCTCGGTATCGCTCACCTACCACAAAAGCACCGATAAACTGCACTGCCACTACTGCGGACTGAAGGCTGCGGTGGTGAGGTCTTGTCCTGCATGCGGGAGCGATAAACTGGTGAGCAAGAGTTTTGGTACAGAGAAGATAGAAGAGGAGGTGCAGCATATATTTCCGGATGCCAGGGTAGCACGTATGGATGTGGACAGTATGCGGGGCAAGCACAGTATGCGCGAGCTGCTGGACCTGCTGGAGAAAAGAAAGATAGATATACTGGTAGGCACGCAGATGGTGGTAAAGGGGCTGGACTTTGCCTCGGTGGCGCTGGTAGGCATACTGAGTGCAGACAGCCTGCTGAGTTATCCGGATTTCAGGGTGAATGAGCGGGCGTTTCAGTTGATGGAGCAGGTGAGTGGCCGCGCAGGCAGGGTAGACGGCAAGGGGCGGGTATTGATACAGGCTTACAATCTTACGCATCCGGTACTGCAACTGGTGAAGGACCATGACGTACACAACTTTTACATGCAGGAGATAGGGTACAGAAACCACTTTGCCTATCCACCGTTTACGAGGTTGATCAAAATTGTATTTAAGCATAAAGATGAGCCCAGAACCATTGCCGCCGCAACCATGATGGCCGAGGCGCTGCAGGCGGTGCCGGGCATTGGTTTGCAGGGTCCTGCACCCGCGCTGGTGCCGAGGGTGAGGAATCAGTATATATACGAGATATGGGTGAAGTGCTCAAAGGACAACAAGCAGCTGGAATCTGTAAAGCATTTTCTGAAAAATGAGCGGATGCAGATACTAAACAAAAGAGGCAACAGTAATGTGCAGGTTATATTTGATGTGGATCCGATGTAGGGTATAGTAGATGGTCGTTAGTAGATAGTAGATAGTCGTGAGTAGATGGAGTGCGACCGATAAAGATTTGAAAAGAAAACGGGCTGCAAGCAGCCCGTAAAATATCTTTGAGTTGGATGCCTACAACTTGATCAGATCATCAGAATGGGCGTCGTAGAAATTGTATTCGGTAAGCGGTGAGCCGTTGTCGGCAATTACTTTCATTTTCACTTTGTAGAGCTTGCTCCATTTCTTCATAATAGAAGGTTTCAGGAAGGTGCCCTTGGTGAGGTAGCCTTCGAGAATAGGATGCACTTGCAGTTTCAGGCTTTGATGGCCCTGTGTTGCCAGATATTTGAGGTCCTTTTCTATATCGTCGCTCAGTAAAATTGAAGGGCCTATTTTGCCTGTGCCTTTGCAGGTTGGGCAAACTTCGGCAGTAGAGATGTTTAGTTCAGGTTTCAGCCTTTGGCGGGTGATCTGCATCAGGCCGAACTTAGACAATGGCAGAATAGTATGGCGGGCACGGTCGTTGACCATCATATCCTCCATAGCGTCATGCAACTGCTTGCGGTTCTCAGGCAGCTTCATGTCGATAAAATCGACGATGATGATACCACCCAGATCACGTAAGCGCATCTGTCTGATAACTTCCTGTGCTGCTTCGAGATTGGTAGCAAGTGCGTTCTGCTCCTGTCCGATATCGGAACTACGGGTGCCGCTGTTTACGTCAATTACGTGCAGTGCTTCGGTATGCTCTATGATCAGGTAAGCACCACTTGCCAGATTCACGGTTTTACCGAAAGAGGATTTCACCTGCTTGGCTACACCATAGGTCTCGAAAATGGATTGCTGATTGCTGTGCATTGTAACGATCTCTTCCTGACCGGGAGAGATGCGTGAGATGTATTCTTTGGTAACGGTCAACAACTTTTTGTCGTTCACCACAATTTTCTGAAAGCTTTCGCTCAGCAGATCGCGGAGGATGGACGTTGTTTTGTCCTGCTCGCTGAGTACCATCTGCGGAGCCTTAGCTCCTTTCAGGTTAGCCTGCATAGACTTCCACATTTTCTCCAGTTCCAGAATGTCGGTATGGAGTTCGGCCGTGCTTTTGCCTTCGGCGGCAGTGCGAACAATAACACCAAAATTCTTAGGCTTTATGCTTTCAACGATCCTTTGCAGGCGTTTACGCTCTTCGGCCGAATGGATCTTGCGGGAGATAGCAACTACATCGTTGAACGGAGTAACTACAACGAAACGACCGGGTAGCGATATTTCACAGCTGAGCCTTGGGCCTTTTGATGAAATTGGTTCTTTGAGGATCTGTACTATTATTTCGGGCTTACCGTTAAAGACCTCGGTAATTTTACCAGACTTAAGGATCTCAGGTTCGTTTTTGAACTTACCCAGATCGTCGCCCCAGGTGGTAACACCATCTACAGCAAGCTTCGAAAATTTGATGATCGATTTAAGGTAAGGGCTAAGGTCGGTATAATGCAGGAAGGCATCTTTCTCATAACCAACATCCACAAAAACGGCGTTGAGACCAGGCATGAGCTTTTTGATCTTGCCCAGATAGAGGTCGCCGACAGCAAACTGGTCCTGTCCACGTCCATAGTGTAGTTCGACCAGCTTCTTGTCTTCCAATAAAGCTATCTCGACACCTTCCGGTGCCGAATTAATAATAAGTTCTTTGTTCATTCCAGATTACCAGTTCAGCTTCAACTGTTCATGGCAGATACTGTATAAGTATCGCATTAAGGTCGTAATAATAAACCTGCACATCAACCTGCCGTTGAAACGGAGATGATGTGCAAGATTTCTAACTTGATTGAGGAAGCGGTAAAAAAGCCTATTTATTCTTTTTATGGCGATTCTTTCTCAGGCGCTTTTTGCGTTTGTGTGTGGCTATCTTATGTCTTTTTCTTTTTTTACCGCAAGGCATAACTCGAAATTTTAAACGTTACTTTAATGAATTTATGTGCTGGTCAATATCCTTACTGAAATCAGGGTTGTTCACAACCTTCTTACACTTTTCCAGTATTTCAATCGCCTTCTTTTTATCTCCTTTTCCTTCGTAAGCCTGTGCCAGAAAATACAGGGCTTCTTTATTTTCGGGTTCGTGCTTTAAAACTGTTTCAAAGCGACCGATGGCTTTTTCAAATTGTCCTGATTGAATAGACATTCTGCCCAACACCATGTTGGCTGGAATATCATCAGGTTTTTCGCGGGTGATGGCTAATAGTATTTGAACCCCTTTCATTGGTTCACCAGTGCCTTCGATATAGGCAGTACCCAGTGCCAGTTTGGTTTCTTCGTTATTCGGATTGATCTTTAATGACTGCTCCAGGCAACTTACTGCTTCTCCCGCTTCCCAAATCTGAACTGAAGGATTACTCTCGTTTTCCATCAGCTGTAAATAGAATTGGCCTGCAAAGGTGAGCTTTTTTTCCGAACTTTCCAATTTACCCGCTTTTGCGGTATAAAAGTTAGCGAATCTGTATTGGCCGGCGTGTTCCCATATTTTCGAAATTCGATCGAACAGGGGAGCCATTTTTGAGGAGTCTTTTAGCGCAACCACCTCGTTTTCAATAGCGTGAATAGAATCTGCCGATGGTTTTGCAAGTAATGCCCTGGCATTAGAGAGCATGGTATCGAATGACGCAGGGGCCGCGTTTTGGTGCGGTGCGGCAGATACTGGTCCGCCGGAATTAGGGCGCTGCATGTCTGAGCCTGGTTTCTTAGCCGGAGGAACTGTGTTGCCCCCCCAGTAAAGAACAGCTATCAAAACAACTGCAACTGCAATAGATATGTAGTGTGGTGCCCGCAAGGATCTGATTTAAAATACCTTTTTTATGTAAAGGGATGCAAAGGTAATGAAATCAGGGATGCAAACGGAGGATTAATCGACATCAGAGTCGTCGGCAGAATGCGCTACCAGCTCATGCTTGGAATCTTTTACTGCAACAACAAACTCTTTAGCAGGTTTGAATGCGGGAATAAAATGCTCGGGTATACTAACTGCCACATTCTTTTTGATATTGCGGCCAATCTTAGCAGCCCTTTTCTTAAGGATGAAGCTACCAAATCCACGAACATAGACTGGCTCGCCCTCTATCAGGGAAGTCTTAACTTCTTTAAAAAACGTTTCCAATGCAACAAGGATATCAACTTTGGGTATTCCTGTTTTTTCAGCGATAGTGCCTACGATATCAGCTTTTCTCATATAGCAGTTAGTTTAAAAGTAAAAAGTATGGATTTTCAAGCTATGGTTTAGGTAATTTTCTACGAATATAAGGCAATATACTTACAAAACAATAACAATTCAAATAGATAGTAATTATATGAAAATAAGTTTTTTTCATAATTATTAAATTTCTTGTTTAAATAAATTGTTGAGCGTGTTTAATTAAACTAAAAAAAGAGAAAATACTACTAAAAAAGGTGGTGTAAATTCCGTTTTGTTGCATAGGTCAAGTGCGTTTTTGAGCTAAAAATATACACAAACTGCATTTGAAAAATAATCTAATATTTATCGGTTTTCTGCTTGGAAAGTAATTTTTCAAAAAAAATCAATGTACCAACCTTTACTGTATTTCATTTTTGGAATGGCAGATGCATTGTTAACTGTTACTTTTGCAAAAAAGAAAATTGTTGGAGCATAATAAGAAAAAGGCCGTTGCATTTTGGTTGCTTGCTGGTGTAGCAATGATCATCATTCAGACTTTGTTGGGTGGTGTAACCAGACTCACCGGATCGGGTTTATCTATTACCAAATGGAACCCGATATTCGGGATATTGCCACCGCTTAATGCAAAGCAGTGGAACGACGCTTTTGATGGCTATAAGCAAATAGGCCAGTTCAAATACCTGAACAGTGATTTTACATTGTCAGACTTCCAGTTCATTTTCTTTTGGGAGTGGCTGCACAGGTTTTGGGCAAGGATGCTTGGGATAGTTTTTGCAGTAGGATTTGTTTATTTTCTGGTAAGGCAATACTTCGATAAGAAGATGATCAAGCCATTTGTGGTGCTGTTCTTGCTGGGCGGGCTGCAGGGATTGATAGGCTGGATTATGGTAGCCAGCGGACTGAATGACTCGCACCTGTATGTAGACCATATAAAACTGGCACTTCATTTTGTATCGGCGATGGTGCTGGCTTGCTACACACTATGGTTTGCACTACAGTTGTTTATACCTGAAGAGAAGAGAGTAACGAACACCGGGTTCCAGAACTATACGGTGGTAATAATTTTATTGCTTTTTGTGCAACTCACATACGGTGCTTTTATGGCAGGGCTGAAGGCGGCGATGGCGGCACCTACGTGGCCACGTATCAACGGGATGATATTGCCGGACAATCTGGCCGGAGCGAGCTGGATAAGTGATAAAATGAATGTGCATTTCTTTCACAGAAATATTGCTTACCTGCTGATCTTTTTGCTGTTGTTTTGGTTTGCAAAAGCACGGCAGATCAAAAAGAGTTTTAAGGGTACTATACTGACGCAAACTGCGAGATGGCCCATCATTTTTGTACTGGTGCAGGTTGGGCTGGGGATTGCGACAGTATTATGTGCACCACTGATTGTGCCGGGGAAATTTGGTGTGTTTGAAATACTTGCCGAGCTGCACCAAATGACAGCCATGTTCCTGCTGATGGCTATGATGGTAAACCTGTATGTAGTGAAAAAGAAAGTACGGATATAGCCGGGTATAGAACTAAACCGCAGGGATAATTACCTTGTCTATTTTTTTAGACAGCTTATCCAATTCCTCCTGCAGCACAGGATTGTTGTAAGCCTCTATGGCACTGTCGGCGGCATAGCTGAGCAGGCACATAGCCATGAAATCCTGGTCGTCTTTGCCCGCATATTGTGAACGCATTTCGTGAACTTTTTCGTCGGCCAGTTTCACAGCTTTACGCACGGCAGATTCTTCTTCCGGCTTAATGCGGATTGGATAAGCGCGACCTGCCAACCAAACTTTTATAGAAATAAGTTCTTCGTCTGCCATAGATTACTGTGTTACCAGATTTTCAGTATTGACCTTGTGTATCAACTTTTGTTGAAACAGCACAAGTGTGAGTACGCCCACGGAGATGGCCGCATCTGCAATATTAAAAACGGGTTCGAAAAATATAAAGTTCTTACCACCCAAGAACGGCACCCAGCCCGGCATACGTGTATCTACAATAGGGAAGTAGAGCATATCTACCACCTTGCCTTGCAGGAATTTCCCGTAACCATGGCCAAAGGAAGTAAAGTGTGCGACTGCTGCTCGGTTGTGATTTTTTACGAGACTGCTGAGCTCCTCGTAATAACCGGAATAGCAGGACACAGGACTATCTGTGAAAATAAGACCGTAAAACATGCTATCCAGCAGATTGCCCAATGCACCGGCAAGGATGAGTGAACCGCAAATAATAGCACCCTTTGCATAGCCTTTTTTAACCAGCTTGTGGAGCAGGAAGAAACCGAACACTACTGCAACAAGACGGAAAGATGATAACAGTATTTTGCCAATAACAGATTCACTGAGCTTCATACCATAAGCCATGCCTTCATTCTCGATGAAGTGGAGTCTGAACCAGTTGCCCATAACCTTTACTTCGTCGCCGTTGGCGAAGTTTGTCTTGATGTAGATCTTCAGGAACTGGTCAGCAAGAATGATGACGAGGATTATTAATAATGCATTGCGGTATTTCAAAACTTCAGTATTGTTGGTGCACAAATATACAGCAAACGTAATAACGTATTGTTAAAACAATAGTCCTAAAAAAAATTAAAAATATGACCAGCGCACATCTGTATTACTATGCATTTGGTCTTTCGGCCTCCTGATAGATGGTTTGCAGCAGGGTTTGCCCAACTGCTTTGAGGGTAGATTTATCAATAATATCCATTACATCGGCATGGGTGTGCCAGTGTGGTGCAAATGGCTTTTCGGGGTCGTTGGTGAGGTTGATGATATCTACGGTCTTGATACCCGCTATTTTATTAACAGGCACGTGATCGTCGGTGATACTCACATTAACCGAAAAAGGGAAGAAAGAGGAGTAGCCCGCATCTGCGGCGGCTTTCCAGATCTTTTGCTGCACATCGCCGGCAAACTGTGCAGAAAATCCTTCGAGCGGAAATTGTGCACCACGCGCGCCCACCATATCGAGCAAAACCCCAAATTCGGCTTTGTAGCCGGGAATATGCGGATGCATAGCCCAATATTGAGTACCCAGACAATAGGAGTTTTCGCCCCAGGCTGTCTGGCCGTAATCTTCCACATCTGTGAGCAGTATATCTATGCCAATGTTTGCAGGCAGGCCGTGTGCCTTGATCTGGCGGGCAACTTCCAGTAGAACGCCTACACCACTGCCGGCATCGTCTGCTGCCAGTATGGGCTTGTCGGTATTTTTTGTGTCCTGATCGGCCCATGCGCGGCTATCCCAGTGGGTAAGAAACAGGATGCGCTTTGCGGCTTTGGGGTTTATGACGCCTATTATATTGAAACAAGGCAGTGACTTGCCATCGCCACCGGTTACATGCACTGATTGGCGGTAAACAGTGTCGCAACTTTTCGTCAGCTGCGATTCCATCCATGCAGCGCACTTAGTTTGAGCTGTGGAGCCGGGAGTACGGGGGCCAAGAGCAACCTGCCTGCTTACATAATCGTATGCGCTGTCGGCATCGAAAACAGGCAGGTTCAATGGTTTTGCGGCAACAGTATCTGTTGCAACTTCTTTTTTTTGCTCGTTATTAGTATTGCTGCCACAGGAAGTAAACAAGACGGTGCCTGCCGCAACAAAAAAGAATGCAATACGCTTCATGATCTGGTTTGATTCAAAGTTGAGATCAATGGCGAAGTGGAGTTTGTGCTGATTGAATTATAGTATAATCCGGACCAATACCATGTACGAAAGCAATAACCCTACAATTCAGTGGATTGATGGGAGGATTGGGTGCAGCCAGTGTCTTGGGCTTATAAACAAATACTTTCTGGTATACGCGGCCGGCTTCTTTCAGAGGTCTGTCAATACCCAAAGGGGTACCATTGTACGGTGTTACAGTTTCACGAACAACATTCATAAAAGTGTAGTCGTCTATTATGCTGGTTCCGTTCTCCTGTATATCGTGCATTTCGTCTTCAACAATCGCAATAGTTAAATTGCCAGGTACGATTGTAGTGTCGAGGTAGGTGACTTTAGCCACAATGGTATCATTTCCTGCCGCAGCATTATGGATGGTTTTCAAATCAATGGAAATGCGACATGGTGTCAATCTACTGGTGACGGCGGCATCCCATAGGGAACGCCCCATTGCCATCTCTCCGCTTACAGGAACCCTGTCGATACCACCTGCAGGATAACTACCTACTCTATCTGCGTAAATTTGCTTGGCAATATCTTCAGCTGTTGCGCTTCTGAAATCATGTGTGTACCCAGGGAGAGGCCTGCAAAAAGTGCTTGAACTAGGAAAGAGACTCATAACATTAACTCGCCCTGGATGGGCGCTCTCAATACCCACGAGTATATTTGCGGCATCCGGGCAATTGGCACAATTCGGACCAGTAAATTCCTCTACTAATACATTATGATCTACTGAAGTAGGGAAAGTTCCCGCTGCCATTAGGTAGGTAGTGTCGCCCACAGAATGATGGCTGAAGTCTATAGGAGTATTGTTTTCTTTGCATCCACACAGACTGATACCGAGAAATGTGAAGGCAGATATTAGTGTTAATTTTGTTTTATTCATAACAGTAGTTAAAACACGAATTTAGTAAATAAAAATAATATCGGGGGCTGAAAACACTGATCTTAAAGTTAAAACGGTGGCGGGCTGCTAAGCCTATTAGGTAAATTAGTATAACTTTATAGGCTCAAAGAGGTAATATGGAAGAGAATAAAAGGCAGAAACAAGTAGGCAAACTGTTGATGGAGGAGCTGAGTGATATTTTTCAGAGGGAGGGGATGAATATTGTAGATGGGGGAATGGTATCGATTTCGAAAGTAATGATAACGCCCGATCTGCTTGAAGCAAGGGTTTACCTGAGTTTGTTTCAGGTAAAGGAACCGACTGCGCTGCTGGAAAAAATAAGAGACAGGGGCTGGGAATGGCGAAAACTGCTGGGGCAGAGAGTAAAGAACCAGCTGCGCCGGGTACCGGACCTTCATTTTTATACTGACGACACAATGGAGCATGTATTTAAGATGGAACAATTATTTAAGAAGATCGAAGAAGACCGTATTAAGCAAGCACCTGCGGCACCAGAAGCTGAATAGTATTTTCCATCAGATACTGCATTGATCATAGCTTTTAACATTGCACTTTTTTGAATAACAGACTTATCTGGCAACTCTCTTTCAGGTATCTGCGCGGTAAGCGCTCGGCCAATGCCGTGCCTATTCTTTCGCGGATAAGTATGGTGGCCATTGCGGTAAGCAGCGGTGCAATGATCATTATTTTCTCGGTATTTAACGGTCTGGAGTCGCTGGTAAAGGAAAGATACAAGGCATTTTACCCGGATCTGCGAATCGTAACTGCGAGGGGTAAATTCTTTACCATGGATTCGGCAAAGATCGCGGTGATCAGGCAAACGGGTGGTGTGAGAGCAGTGACGGCTGTTATTGAAGACAATGCATTTGCGGTGAGCAATGATGAGCAGAAAGTGATCAGTCTGAAGGGGATAGATGCGCATTACTTCAAGGTAAACGATATAACGCCTTACATAGTGCAGGGTGATACAACGGTAATGGAAAGCCGTCCGCAGGCCGACAATGATCCGGGCAGTCCGAATACGGCGATCATGGGGCAAAGAATACTGAATGAGCTGGGTACGGATATCAATTCACTTAGTTACTTCACACTTAATTATCCCAATCCAACTGTGGTTAATCCCAGCGCGGATCCGGGCTCCGCATTCCAGTCGCTGAGACTGCATCCCGGTGGCGTATTCAGGATAGAAGAAGAGTTTGATGGTAAGTATATACTTGCCCCACTGCCCCTGGTGCAGGAACTTTTTAAGCAGGCCGGCAAGTACTCATCGATAGAGATAAAGGCAGAACCGGGCAAGGCTAAAGAGATACAGGAACAACTCAGGCTGTTGTTGGGTACCGCATTCAAAGTAGAGACCAGATACGAGCAGAATAAAACCATGTATATGGTAATGGGCGCTGAAAAGTGGGCGGTTTATGCGATACTGCTGCTGGTGCTGCTGATAGCCTCGTTTAATATGGTGGGTGCACTATCGATGCTGGTGCTGGAAAAACAAAAGGATATTGCGATACTCAAAGCGATGGGTGCAACCAACGAGGCCATCAAGAAAATATTTTTGCTGGAAGGGGTATTGTGGTCGCTGGTAGGAGGGCTTTCGGGTATAGTGCTGGGCGTGACCGTGTGCCTGATACAGCTCCAGTTTGGCATAGTGAAACTAGGCGGCTCGTTTGTAGTGGAGGCATGGCCGGTAGAGATCCAGATGCGTGACCTGGGCCTTGTGATATCCACGATACTTGGGGTGGGATTGCTTGTTTCCTGGTATCCGGCTATCCGGTCGGTAAGGGCAGAAGACCCATCGCTGAAGAGTGCGTAGCAGCATATCCGGTATCAACCGGGTAAAAATATTCTGCCTGACGCAGAGCATATGTATCCAGCGATTTTTAACTTAACTTTCCTGAATTATAGTTGTTTAAAAATACAGAGCATGTCATACTCATTTCAGATAGATTCTTACCAAGCGTACCAGGCAGCTTATGAAAAAAGCTTTGCAGACCCTGAGCAATTCTGGGGCGATATTGCAGAGCAGTTTTTATGGAGGAAGAAGTGGGATAGGGTGCTGCAATGGGAGTTTACAACACCAGACGTGAAATGGTTCATCAACGGCAAACTGAATATTACTGAGAATTGCCTGGACCGGCATCTGGCAGCATTTGGCGATAGGCCAGCCATAATATGGGAGCCTAATGGTGTTACTGAGCCGCACAGGGTGATCAGCTATAACGAAATGTATTTTAAGGTGAATCAGTTTGCGAATGTGTTGCGAAACAATGGGGTGAAGAAGGGTGACAGGATATGCATATACATGGGCATGGTGCCTGAGTTGCCGATAGCTATGCTGGCCTGTGCCCGTGTGGGGGCAATACATTCGGTTATATTCGGAGGGTTTAGTGCGCAGAGCATTGCAGACAGACTGAAGGATGCAAACGCGACCTTCATCATTACCTGTGATGGTGCTTACCGCGGCGGAAAAGATATTCAGCTGAAAAGTATTATTGACGATGCGCTGGTGAGCTGCGATTTTGTAAAAACTGTTATTGTGCTCAACCGGACCAATACACCGGTGAGCATGATAAAAGGCAGGGATATCTGGTGGCAGGAGGAGATAGAGAAAATTGAGGAACAGGGTAATCCGATAGTTGCAGCGGAGGAGATGGATTCTGAGGATCCGTTGTTTATACTGTATACTTCGGGGTCTACGGGAAAACCTAAGGGAGTTGTACATACGTCGGGAGGGTATATGGTTTATTCAACCTACTCGTTTGTGAATGTGTTTCAGTATCAACCCGGTGATGTGCATTTCTGCACTGCCGATATTGGCTGGATAACCGGGCATACATATATTGTCTACAGCGTATTGTGCGCCGGTGGTACATCGGTTATGTATGAGGGGCTACCTACCTGGCCAGATGCTGGCAGGATATGGGATATAGTAGATAAGCACAAGGTGAATATTCTTTACACCGCACCCACGGCCATCCGCAGTTTGATGGCATATGGATTGGCTCCACTGGAGGGCAAGAGTCTTGATACGCTGAAGATACTCGGGACGGTAGGAGAACCGATAAACGAAGAAGCATGGCACTGGTATGATGAGCATATTGGAAAGAAGCGTTGCCCGATAGTTGACACATGGTGGCAGACTGAAACCGGCGGAGTAATGATATCCAATCTGGCGGGTATTACGCCTGCAAAACCAAGTTATGCAACACTGCCGTTGCCGGGTGTGCAGCCAGTGCTGGTAGATGAACAGGGGATTGTAATTGAAGGTAATGATGTGAGCGGGAATCTGTGTATCAGGTTTCCGTGGCCATCGATGATACGCACTACTTATGGTGACCACGAAAGATGCCGGCTGAATTATTTTTCGGCATACAAGGGCATGTACTTTACCGGTGATGGCTGTTACAGAGATGTAAATGGTTTCTACCGAATAACTGGCAGGGTAGATGATGTGCTGAATGTGAGTGGCCACAGAATAGGTACTGCCGAAGTGGAGAACGCCATAAATATGCATACCGGCGTACTGGAAAGTGCAGTTGTGGGCTATCCGCATGATATGAAAGGGCAGGGAATTTATGCCTTTGTGATCATGGATCATGTGCCGACCGATGCCGAGAGTATAAAGGCCGATATTATGCAAACCGTATCAAGGGTCATAGGCCCAATTGCACGACCGGATAAGATACAACTGGTGACTGGCTTGCCTAAAACACGCAGTGGCAAGATCATGCGCAGGATACTGCGGAAAATTGCAGAGAATGAGCTGGGGTCGATAGGTGACATATCGACATTGCTGGATCCGGCAGTGGTGGAGGAAATTAAGAGTGGGAGGATATAGGGCTACGAAAATCTGTGTGATTTCTTCCAGCCAGCCTGGTAGGATATGCCGGTATTGATGAGCTTATAGTTTTAACCGGGATAGCAATTCCAACATGGCGCAGGGGAGATTAATTGGATATAATGCTTAATTTTGGGTTATGAAAGTCTGGAGCCTTATTTTCCTAATGTCTGTTCTTTTTATTTGCTGTGACAAAAAGGACTCGGGTACTGTTACCAGACCACCAGCTGGTTTTGCATTTACAACTTCATACGATTCCATTTATAGCTGTTACCCAAATAGTAATGTTACACTGTCGTTTACGATCAATGTAGTGAGCGGAGATATTGCATCAAATCCGGTAACTTATTCAGTAACCGGCTTGCCACCAAACGTAACTGTGATGCCCGCAACCCAAACGGTAGGTGGTGTGCTAGGTGGTGCATTTACTATTATGCTGGGTAATGTGCCCAAGGGTACAGATACTGCAAAGCTTACCATCAGCAGCGCAGTGACCGGTACAGAAACGCACAAGATCATTTTGAATGTACATGACCCTATTGATAATGCACCAATGCTCGCAGCCACCTATAATCATTGTTTTGATTATTGCCAGCCTACCGGTTTTTTTTACTACAACTCTGTTGTAACTACAGTTGCAGATACGCCGTACCTGATCAGGATAAGCAACATAAGAAACCTGGGCTCGGGTGTTAGTTTGAAGGCGTGGGTTTCAAGCGTTATTCAGGTGCCAGTGCAGTGGGCTGGTGGGTATAAAGTATGGGGCAGCGGTCATTATTTTAAAGATACCGGCAGCTATTTCAGGATGGAGATCAACGATACACTTGTGAGTGGTATTGATACTCAATTCTGCACCATCCATATTGAGCAATAATTGGCTATTTCTTCTTAAAAAGCCCCCAGGAAGTTAAACTGCTTGTTGTTTCTTTCAAGGTCATATCTGTGGCTGTAAGTTTATCTATGGTTGTAGTAGTGGGTGTACTGGTTGGCGTGCTTCCGGTAATCTTAATGGTAGTGTTATCTACCAGTTCCCACGTAAAGTTGTACTGGGGGTTGCTAAGTAAAGTTACATAGCCACTGCCGTTGGATACGAAGGTATATGTGGGGCTGGGTGTGCGGACCCCTAATGAAATCTCTGTTGAATCCATGATGCCGTCGCCGTTATCGTCGCGGACACTGTGTGTCAGACTCCAGTCGCCGGCAACCAGGTCTCTGGTGGAAGTATCGTGTTTTGATTTGCAGGAAAGAAAGGACCCTGCTACAAAGGCAGTAGCAACGAAGAGTATAAAAGGCTTAAGCATAAGGAGTCATTTAGAAAATAAAGATAGAAAAAAGCAAGTCCTCCGGTAACTTATGAATTACTTTTCACTAACAACACATTTGCTGTTGCCACTATACCTTCCTCCCGGCCAATAAAGCTGAGCTGCTCGGTGGTGGTGGCTTTTATAGAAACATCGTCGACCGAAACGGAAAGTATATCAGCAATTGCTTTTCTCATTTCATCCACATACTTCCTGATCTTGGGTGCCTGCAGTAAAATGGTGCTGTCGATATTTACGAGCTGGTAACCGCGCTCGCAGACAAGTTGGTAAGACTTTGCCAGTAATACTTTGCTGTCTATGCCTTTGTATGCGGCATCGGTATCGGGGAAGTGCTGGCCAATATCGCCGAGGGATAGTGCACCGAGCAGTGCATCGCAGATGGCGTGCAACAGCACATCGGCATCAGAATGACCGAGCGCGCCCTTGCTGTGTGGTATGTGAATGCCGCCGAGCCAGAACTCACGTCCCTCAACCAGTTTATGAAAATCTATTCCTTGTCCGATGCGATACATAAAACCCTAAATCCGTGAAGGGACTTCCCCTTGTTTTTAAAAAGCTTTGTAAATGTCGTTATTTCAGGCTAAATCATCAGTCCGAACTTTTCGCCGGTGTCAATAGCGATGTCATAGCCAGCATCGGCATGGCGAATAACCCCCATTGCGGGATCGTTGAACAATACCCTTTTCAATCTTTCTTCTGCATCCTGGGTGCCATCTGCAACAATCACCATACCTGCGTGCAGTGAGTAGCCCATACCCACTCCGCCACCGTGGTGGAAGGAAACCCAACTGGCACCGCCGGCTGTGTTAATGAGTGCATTGAGTATCGGCCAGTCGGCTACGGCATCGCTGCCATCCTTCATAGCTTCTGTTTCTCTGTTCGGTGATGCTACTGATCCTGTATCCAGATGATCGCGGCCAATAACAATTGGTGCTTTTACTTTTCCGGTGCGCACGAGTTCGTTAAAGAGTAATCCCGCTTTTTCACGTTCGCCCATACCCAGCCAGCAAATACGTGCAGGCAGGCCCTGAAAGGCAATGCGCTCACGGGCCATATCGAGCCAACGGTGTAAACCTTTATTGTCGGGGAAAAGTTCTTTCAATGCCTGATCTGTAGTATAGATGTCTTCGGGGTCGCCGCTCAGTGCTACCCAGCGGAAAGGACCTTTACCTTCACAAAACAGCGGACGTATATAAGCCGGAACAAAGCCGGGGAAATCGAAAGCATTGGCTACCCCGCGCTTGTCGTGTGCCTGACCGCGCAGATTATTGCCGTAATCGAAAGTGATGGCACCATGTTTCTGCAGTTCCAGCATCTGGCGCACGTGGCGCGCCATCGTATCCAGAGAGCGGTTCTTGTATTGTTCCGGGTTAGTAGTGCGTAGGGCGTTTGCTTCTGCTACACTCAATCCTTCGGGGAAATAACCTATCAGCTCGTCGTGTGCCGAAGTCTGATCGGTAAGGGTATCAGGTATGATATTCCTGTCGATAAGCCTTTGAAGCAGGTCTACGACGTTGCAGCATACGCCAATGGAGATGCGCTCGCCTTTGGCTTTAGCGTCCAACGCCCATTCTATGCTTTCGTCGATATCAGACGTCCACTTATCGAGGTATCTTGTTTCAATACGTTTTTTGATGCGCCAGTCTTCCATTTCTGCAGCCAGACAAACACCTTCGTTCATGGTTATGGCCAACGGCTGAGCCCCGCCCATACCACCAAGTCCGGCTGTAACATTTAAAGTGCCTTTGAGTGAGCCATTGTAATGAATGTTAGCCAGAGACAGGTAAGTTTCGTAGGTGCCCTGAACGATGCCCTGCGAACCGATATATATCCAGCTGCCGGCAGTCATCTGACCATACATCATCAGCCCTTTGGCTTCGAGTTCCCTGAAGTGTTCCCAGGTAGCCCAGCGTCCAACGAGGTTTGAATTGGCAATAAGTACGCGAGGGGCATTTTTGTGCGACCGGAGTACTCCAACAGGTTTGCCCGATTGCACCATCAGCGTTTCGTCGTCGTTGAGGTTTTTGAGGCATTCGAGTATTTTATCAAAGCTCTCCCAGTTGCGGGCGGCTTTACCAATGCCACCATATACTACGAGGTCTTCAGGCCGTTCAGCCACTTCGGGGTCCAGATTGTTTTGGATCATTCGGTATGCTGCTTCTGTTACCCAGTTCTTACAGGTTAGCTGGCTGCCACGAGGGGAGCGGATGACGCGTGAGGTTGTTGTTTCTGACATAGTTCTTAGCGAGTAAAACCCCGACCCTAAAGGGAGGTGTTATTTATGGTGCTGTTAAAATATTCTTCAATTTTTGCTATAACCGACTTGATTTCTTTTTCAATCTCATCGTTTGTGAACCTTAAAAATCTGATTCCGTGACCTTCCAAAATTTCCTGTCTGTTCTTATCATAATTCTGCTCCTCCTTTTTTAGATGGTAACCTCCATCAATTTCAATTATCAGTTTTAAAGGATGGCAGTAAAAATCTGCTATATAGGTGCTGATAGGATGTTGTCTTCTGAAGTTATACCCGTGTGGTTTTTGTTTTAAATAATCCCAAAGTTGTTTTTCGGTATTTGTTTGATTATTTCGTAAGGATTTAGCGGTTTCAAATATTGTATAGGACGCATTTAAAAACATTTTCTTTTCCATAAAGAAAGTTTGTACTCATTTCCTATAAACCCCGACCCTAAAGGGAGGTGTTATCGTACAAGTTTACTGGAAACAAATTTTTTCAAAGCAATAACCAAACATTTTCTGCAACCACGAGGCACAATCTATTTTACGTAACATCTCCCTTTAGGGTCGGGGTTTACAAAACACCTCCCTTTAGGGTCGGGGTTTACGTAACATATTTGCAATAACTCACAATATTAAAACATTTTCATTTCCATAAAGATTATTAGTACTCAATTCCTATAAACCCCGACCCTAAAGGGAGGTGTTATCTTAAAAGTCTATTGGAAACAAATTTTTTCAAAGCAATAACCAAACATTTTCTGCAATCACAAGGCGCAATCTATTTTACGTAACATCTCCCTTTAGGGTTGGGGTTTACGCATTCAATTGGTTCAGCGCCTCTATCAGCTTCCTTTCTTCTTCGGCATGGTTCACATCGTGTTTTACAAAGGTTCTGCCGGTAACTACTTCAAACAGCTCTATGTAGCGCTCTGATATCTGACCTACTACTTCTTCTGTCATTTCAGGGATCGACTGTCCTTCTTTGCCCTGGAAGCCGTTTCCCATCAGCCATTCACGCACAAATTCTTTAGAAAGCTGGCGCTGCTGTTCTCCGTTTTTCTGGCGCTCTTCATAGCCTTCCATGTAGAAATAGCGTGAGGAATCAGGCGTGTGGATCTCGTCGATCAGGTAAATGGTATCGCCGATCTTTCCAAATTCATACTTGGTATCAACGAGTATCAATCCCCTTTCTTTTGCCATTTCACGGCCTCTTTCAAATATTGCAAGTGTGTATTTTTCCAGTTGCTCATATTCCGCTTTTGAAACAAGTCCGCTGCTGATGATCTCATCGCGCGTTATGTCTTCATCATGGCCTTCGTGGGCTTTGGTTGTAGGGGTGATGATGGGTTTTGCGAAAAAGTCGTTTTCTTTCATGCCGTCGGGCATAGCAACGCCGCAGATTTCGCGTTTGCCGCTCTTATAGGTACGCCATGCATGGCCGGTGAGGTTGCCCCTAACCACCATTTCAACCGGATAAGTTTCGCATTTATACCCGATCGTTGCATTAGGCATTGGCACAGACAGCATCCAGTTTGGAACGATATCTTTTGTAGCGTTAAGAAATTGGGCCGCGATCTGATTCAGCACCTGGCCCTTGTAAGGGATAGGTTTAGGTAGAACGACATCGAATGCAGAAATGCGATCGCTTACTATCATCAGTAAGTACTTGTCGCCGATAGTGTACACATCACGTACTTTGCCTTTATAGAAATTTGTTTGACCAGGGAAATTCATATTTGTAAATAAATTATAAACGTTGATTAATAAGGACTGCAAATATAAGTGGATAGGGCGAAACCAAAATTGTTAATAATTATAGGCCAATTTGACCCCCCATTGCAATTGCCAAATCCAACTACTTGTTTATTTTACCATTGAATACCATGCCATTGGCGTAAGTTTGTGTGTAAAGGGGTGATAGATTATGAATTTTGCTGATGCTGCTTTAAAAGGAATATTGGTAGGCCTGTTTATGGCCATATCGGTAGGTCCCACAATATTTGTGATCATTAAGTACAGCCTTACCTACAGTTATAAGGCAGGTCTGGCTTTTGTGCTGGGCGTATCGGTGAGCGATATTATTTATGTGACATTGGCAAATATGGCGGCGACATGGCTGCAACAGCTCACTCCTTATCAGCGGATCATAGGAGTTGGAGGGGCAATTGCTCTTATGACAATAGGGCTTGTGGGTTTCTTTAAAAAACAAGCTGCAGCAAGTGCTAAATCAGCTGATAATGAAGTGTCCGGAAGTGACTATTTTAAGATATGGCTGGGTGGTTTTCTGGTAAATACACTGAATCCGGGCGTGATCGTTACCTGGCTGGGTGCAGTAACCATTATTGCCAGCAAGCCGGCAATGTATAGGATCGTATTGTTTGGTATTGCGCTGATCATCATATTGGGTATCGATTTTCTTAAAGTTTTTCTTGCCGGTAAGTTAAAGACGTTGCTCACCCCCAAAAGAGTAGGCTATATGCAAAAATTTTCGGCTGTATGTATATTTTTTATAGGTCTGGTGTTAATGATAACCACACTCACCAGCAAACCTGCTGGTAAAGGCAACGAGGAAGGAGGGGTGAACAAGATACTATCTCTGGGGTCGAATTAGTGCGCCATACTTTTAAGTGATGGTCCGTTCAGAATAACCTATCATTTTTTTTACTTATCAGCCAATCGCCCTATCTTTGCCACCAGATGTCTGACGCAATACAGCACGAATGCGGCCTCGCCTATATCAGGCTGCTCAAACCACTTTCTTACTACCAGCAAAAATACGGTACTGCCTTCTTTGGCCTGAACAAGTTATACCTGCTTATGGAAAAGCAGCACAACCGCGGTCAGGACGGTGCGGGTATAGCCACCGTGAAGCTTAACACAGAGCCGGGACACCAGTTCATGCACCGCCTGAGAGTAAGCGGTGCACAGGCGATCTCGCAGATATTTCAGAATATCAACCAGGAGGTTACGGAGCTGGATAAAATGTATCCGGGCATACTGCAGCACCCCGGATTGATGAAGGGCTATATGCGCTTTGTGGGTGAGGTGCTGATGGGGCATTTGCGTTATGGTACTCAGGGCAAAAACAATGTGGAATTCTGCCACCCGTTTTTGAAACCACATATCAACCCCACAAGAAATTTGACCATGGCGGGCAACTTTAATCTGGTGAATACAGATGAGTTGTTTGATATGTTGGGTCAGCACCCGAACAGTACACTGAGGGAAAGTGACCTGGGGGCAATGATCGAGACCATTCACTACTATCTATGCCTGGCAGACGATACCAACCCTGCCAAACTGAATATAGAAGGGATATTGAAACAGGCGGTTACCCATTTTGACGGTGGATTTGTGTTTTGCGGACTGATAGGTAATGGAGACAGCTTTGTAATGCGTGACGCAAACGGTATCAGGCCATGTTATTACTACCGGGATGAGGAAATAGTGGTAGCGGCATCTGAGCGTGCAGCACTGATGACAACCTTTAACCTGAAACAGAAAGACGTAATGAAACTGGAACCGGGTCATGCGATAATTGTATCGTCGACCGGAGAGTTTAAGAATGTAGAGATACTGGCACCGAGGGAACACACTGCTTGTAGTTTTGAGCGTATCTATTTCAGCAGGGGCAGTGACCCGGATATATACAGGGAACGTATGGATCTGGGCAGGAACCTTGCAGGAACTGTACTTAAGGCACTGGATAATCACCTGAAACATACAATTGTATCGTTTATACCTAATACGGCTGAAATTGCTTTTTACGGCCTGATCAAAGGGCTTGAGGATTACCTTAAGGAAATAAAGATCGAGCGTATTCTGGCCAAGCCAGATATGACCGAAGAAGAAATGCGCGAACTGATAGGGCGCAGGGTAAGGATCGAAAAGATCGCCATTAAAGATGCTAAGATGCGCACCTTCATTACTGAAGACTCATCGAGAAATGAGATGGTGCAGCATGTGTATGATATTACCTATGGTACGGTGGAGAAGGGCGTAGATACACTTGTGATCATAGACGATTCTATAGTACGTGGAACTACGTTGAAAGAGAGTATCATAAAAATGCTCGACCGCTTAGGGCCCAAGCGCATCATTGTTGTATCATCTGCTCCGCAGATCCGGTATCCGGACTGCTACGGTATAGATATGAGCCGGATGGGAGATTTTATAGCTTTTCAGGCGGCAGTAGCATTGTATACAGAACAGGGCAATGAGCAAAGACTGCATGAAATATATGAACAGTGCAAGGAAGCTGAAGGAAACGGCACGCTGGACGAAAAGAATTTCGTGAAGGGTGTGTACAGTCCGTTTACACCTGACCAGATCAGTAAGAAAATAGCCGGGATGCTCCGACACAAGGACGTTACAGCCGAGGTGGATGTTATTTACCAGTCGATAGAAGGGCTGCATGAAGCCTGCCCGCACAATCAGGGCGACTGGTATTTCACAGGTAATTATCCTACCAGGGGAGGTAACAGGGTGGCCAACCGTGCTTTTATGAATTACATGGAGAAGCAGGACGGCAGGGGCTATTAGGTTATTTATTAGCGTCGCCGGGTTACATTCATTTATTTTATTTTGCTTAGTTTGCGCAAATGCATGGCAGGCTCTTTATACTGTTTCTGTTTGTTTGTTCCTCCTGCAAAACAAACGATAAGAGGGATATAAAATTGTCCTTCGCAGGTATGGGATACGATCGTCCTGCAATGTTTGTTTTTCGTGTAACACAAACCGACTCCAACAATTCACTTGTAAGCATAGATACCGTTGGGTTATTTTGTTCAGATATTGCATTTAACGCCAATGCCGGGCAGAAGCTATGCCAGTGGCAGTTCTTAACAACCGACAGCATTCATAAATACAGCGTGGTCGAAAACAGCGATCATAATGTATTTGAAGGGATAGAATCCTGTGATTCGGAATTATTCATGCACCCGGCACGCAGCTGTTACCAATTACTTCAATTTTGTCCGTATCCCTATTTTAAGGAAACTGAAAAAATTGGGAGTAAGTGGGATTGGAGTTTTGATATAGGTGCCATTTGGGCTATTGGTTCCATATACCCGATTAAAGGTGTTGAACATTTTAAGACAAGCTACCTGGTAAAAGATACTGTTACTTTAAAAACAAAATTCGGAAGGTTATTCTGTTTCGATGTAGAAGCAACAAGTGTTTCCAGATTCGGCACTTCTTCTGCCTCCTATTTTTTGAACAACGAATATGGCTTGGTCTGTTTTACTGTAAAGGCAATCAATAATGTGTCATTTGAATTTGAGCTGGTATCAAAAACTACAGGTATTGACGCACTGAAATCCAGTAAGTATTTCCTTTGGCAATATAATTATTCCAAAAACAGGCAAAACAGTAGTTTTTTGAAGTTGCCATAAACGATTGGATAACAACTCCAATTGGCAAAACCCGTAAAGCTTCAAAAAATCACAACCCTGTCCGGGGAAATGCTAAGCTGTATAATGTTAACCAGCAAATATTATTACCTTAGTAATCTATTACGATCTGGGTTTATGAAAAATCTCTTGCTTTTTAGCTGTCTGTTATTTTCCGCACTGCAGGGACGCAGCCAAGGCAGAGATACCTTTGAAATTTATTTCCCATTCAATTCTGCTATGATCAGTAAAGAAGCAGAAGATCACATTGACCACCTGATTTTTAAGGATACACTTATTCATGGCGATAAACTGATGGTGCTGGGGTATGCTGATTACGTTGGCGGCAACAAACACAACGATAGTCTGTCTATTTTGCGTGCCAATGCCGTACGTAACTATCTCATAAAATACGGCTTCGATAAAGAGGATATTTCGCTGTGCGCGGGCAAAGGGAAAATAGACCGTAAAAATGTAGCAGGGAAGGATGGGTATGCTCCCGACCGGAAAGTGCAGATAGTGATTGTGCATACACAGGCGGCGCCTCCGCCTATCCTGCCGCCTCCCGCGCGGCAGTCTCCGGCTGCTAAGTCCAAACCGAAAATTGATATTAACAAGCTCAAGGTCAATCAGGCATTTGCATTGAATAACCTCTTTTTTGCGCCGGGTATAGACTTTTTATTGCCGGAATCAGACCCTGACCTTGTCTTTCTAGTAGGTTTTATGAGAGAGAACCCAAAAGTTACTGTGCGTATCGAAGGTCATGTTTGCTGCCTTGGTTCTCAGGTAGGGATTGATGCCCGGTATAAAGATGGTTATCTGTCGGCTTATCGAGCTAAGGCGATTTTTGACTACCTTGCTCAGAACGGCATTGATACTGCGAGGATGAAAACAATTGGGTTAGGTAATAATGATCCCGTAGTAAAAGAAGAAGTTACGGAAGAGGACCGGTGCAAAAACCGGCGTGTTGAAATTAGGATTATGAGTAAGTAAACGAGTGAAAAATATTAGTTAGAACGTAATGAAAAACATCGCGATCATTATCTGCCTTATTATACCCTCTTTTGCCGGGCGCGGCCAGAGCAGGGATACCTTTGAGGTGTATTTTCCATTGAATATTTCAAAGCTGAGCAAGGAGTCGGAGGCATATTTAGACAGGCTCATATCAAAAGATACACTGCTGCACGGCGATAAACTGACTGTGCTGGGCTATGCCGACTTTATTGGTGGCAGCGGTTACAATGACACGCTATCTATGGTGCGGGCGAAGAATGTAAGAGAACATCTGGTGAAAGCAGGGTTTAAAGAAGAAGATATTAAACTGTGCTTAGGTAAGGGTAAGATAGATAGAACCAACGTAAAAGGGAAAGACGGTTATGCCCCCGACAGAAAGGTGCAGATAATTATTGACCGGGCCGAGATGGAAAAGGTAAGGCAGATTGAAGAAGCGAATGGCACTGTAGATGTAAAGCGGCTCAGGGTTAATCAAACGTTTGCGCTCCATAACATTTTCTTCAAACTGAACCAACCGGTGCTGCTCGACAAATCGGAGCCGGATCTGCGTCATCTGCTGAAAATACTCACAGAGAATCCATTGTTGAAAATACAGATAGAAGGTCATGTATGCTGCATGGGACCTACTGAGGGTGCGGATAGTAAATTTAAAGGCAGGAACCTGTCTGAATGCAGGGCAGAAGCGATCTACAACTACCTGGTGGAGAAAGGAATTGATAAAGACAGGCTTAAATATATAGGCCTTGGCAACCGCAATCCGATTGTGAGAAGCGAAATCACCGAAGCAGACAAGCAAAGGAACAGAAGGGTTGAAATAAGGATACTAAGCAAGTAATCCTTTTGATAACCAGCAGCCACCCAAAATCACTTCTACTGAGAGTGTAACCAAATTTCGACCTTGCGCTGGGAGCCTATGCTCATTTGGTGCTCGGTATAGTAGTTGTCGTTGTAGTAGTACACAACAGTATCCAGCAGACCATGTTCTATATCAGTAACTGTGTTGGCAAAAGTGATAGTGCTGGTAGTCTGATCGACATCGATAAAATGTAGTATGCCGGTTAGATAGTAAGGATGGCCAAAAGTATCGGCAACTGATGTGGTAATAGTAGTGCTGTTAATCACCGACACACTAATTGCATAGGTGTTGTAATATGTTGTATCTACCAATCCACCCGAAGCAAAAATATCCCGCTCAGTTGCACGCCATTGCCGCTCGCCGTCCATATTTTTCATGTATACAGGCAACTCTTCTTTTTTCTTACAGCCGGCAAATAAACAGACTGATGCCGCACCCAACCACAACCCCCAAAAAAATACTTTCATCTAATCAGTGTTTTGTACATGAGCAAACGTACCTAAAAATAGTGCCAATAGGGGAAAAGTAGTACAAGCCGCAATGCAGATGATCTTTTTAGTGACCGAAATCGGTAAAATTTGGGTTTAAAGTATTGGTGACGGCTATAAATTCAGGATTTTTCGCAGTTTTTGTCAATTAAAATGATCTTTTAATCACAATTTCTTTTCTATCCCTTAATCTGTACATAACAAATTATAACATTAGCTGTGTGCAAGATTAAAAAACAGGCTTGTCTAAGAATTAACAATAGGGTAGTTAATTTTTTAATCACTTATGTGATTTTCGGTTAATTACGTTTACTATATTTGTACATACAAAAACGAAGTTCCTGCAACATACACATAAAAGAAGCTGATGTCCCCTGGACCCACTGACCTACGAACGATTCGTAGGTTCGGTGGCCAGGCATCTTAATACACTTCTTACTTTTTTTCTCTGCCGTAATTCAATTTGATTTTTAGAAAGCTCTGTTTATACCGATCACGTATCTGAATGTGGCATACTGATTGTTGTTGAATGGTGGCCTGTTCAGGAATACAGGCACATCGAACCTGATAGTTAATGGTCTGGCTTTTTCGAATACGCCCCAGTTCTTTATCGTGAAAGCCGCTCCCAGTCCGGCATCTACGTGTATGTTGCTCCAGTAACCATCAACCGGGTAGTTGGTGTAATAATTGTGAATCGAATATTTGCTGAGTTCCATAACTCCTGCATCGGCAAAGGCATATAGATTTGCATGCAGCCAGTTGCGGAACATGCGTGGATGCCATGGCGTGTAATTTTCGAATCCAATTTCCACATTAGCTGCCGCACCGCTTCTGCCTTTATAGCCCACATAGCTTGCTCCGTTTCTTTCGTCGGGTGCATAGTAGCCTGCATATCCTCTCAGATCAAGACCGCCACCCTGCTGGAAATGCGAGAGATCATACCGCGAAATGTCCTGCCAGTCGTTGGGTATGAAACCATTGCTGCGGGTGTATTTGTTTTCCATCTGCTCTTCGGGGCTGGCACCTGCCAGATAGAGTGTACTTTCATAAGGTAGTGACTTGCCGGTTCCGTAGCGGCCTATGAGCCTCGTACGTATTTCCAGCCTGCCAAGATAGTTGGTGTTGATGGACTCAAGCTGGGCGTAGGAGTAATCGTAGGTGCCGTTTTTGCTGTTCATGAAAGGTGCCCTGAAACTAAAGGTGTAGCTGCCTGCGCCCTGTATGTAGTTGTAACGGTGTGTCCACGCGAGATTGAGCGAAGTGTTCTTTTGTTTGGAGTCACTGGTCCAGTCATTGCGGTCGGTGAGGTACTCCAATGCAGCGGCATTTTGGCGCCACATAGTTTGTGCAGAGATGCTGATCGTATTCTTATCGCTGATCAGCCAGTTCAGGCCTGCTTTATGGAACCACAAACCATCAAGGTATCTGCTGTTGACCTGCATTTGCAGTTTGGGCATATTGCGGGTTAATGGCGACGTATAATTCAGCGAGTAGTCTACTGGTGAGTAACGATCATACCAGCCTTCTTTACCCACTGCCATGTATTTATCGCCCTGCAGCGCGTGTGTATTCCACCATACGGTTACATCGATCTTGTTGAGTGTAGCCAGATAGTCACCTTCAAAATGGATGCCTGCTTTTACACCGTCTATAGGATTCCACCAAAGATCGGGGCGCACATAGAGGCGGTAGTTTCTTCTGTCCAGTTGGGGGCTCAGCCCTCCGTCAAATTTGATTTTGATACCTCTTGGATTCAGGCTGAAACCTTTTTTCTTATAATTGTCCACCATGTTTTTGTCGGCGAGACGGTTGGTCGGGTCTATCTGTACGTTTTTGATGCCCGAAGGTATCTGCACATGTGCGGTGTAGTGCCTGCCCAGGCTGCCCCAGCCATACCACTTAGGTAATTTTATGGCAGTAGTTTGTTTGCTGAACCATGTATTGGGAATGTAAAAATTATGCTTGGTGCCGTCTTTTGCAGTAACGGTAAAATCCAGAGGCATCTGCATATCGCTGCTGCGGTGGAATTGGACAGCAAAACTGTCTGTGCCCGAAATGCGCTTCATGCCACATATTCCATAGTCGACTGTTTTAGCAGATTCAAACCACTGGTCGAAAAACCAAGAGAGATCAACGTGGGTGAACTGGATAACCGATGCACGAAAATCTTCGAAATAGGGATGTGCAAATTTCCATTGTTCGAAGTAGTGTTGCAAGGCAGCCTGAAACAATGAATCGCCCAATACATACTGCAGATTATACAGCATGGTGGCGGTTTTGAAGTATACCTGTCCGTACCCTCCTCCGTGGTTCAGTGCGTTGTTGAAATCATCGGAATGGGTGTTGAGCGTTTGCTCGGCACCGTTCAATGCCTCATAGGTATAGCGGGTGAGCACGTTACGGTCGAGTGTGTTGGCTGGTTCTGCAAACATCCTTCTGTATTTCGATCTTGGAGTTCCTCCAATCATGTCTTCGCCATCAATGCGGCGCAGGCCCCACGCAGTGAGGAACTGCGTAAAACCCTCGTCCATGGCAGCGCGGTAGGTTTCGTTACTGCCCACCTGCCCATAGAACCAGTTGTGGCCTATCTCGTGTACAAAAAGGCCATGGAAGCCAGGCTCAGAGCCGCCATCGAGGGTAAGCATTGGGTACTCCATACCATCCTGTGCATCTGCAGCTACTATTTTTGGGTAGCAGTACATGCCTATGTCTTCAGAGAAAGTTTTTATGATCTTGGTTATATACGATGCGGCTGTCTGCCAGCCGGCAGCATGTGGTTCCTGTACCAATGCTACGCACTCTACATCGTTCCAGTAGGCTGTGCCAATGCGGTAAGAGGGGTCGGCAGTGAATGCAAAGTCGTGTACATTATTGCCTATGAAATGCCATTGCTTACGCTTGCCTTTTTCGTACGGTATAATAGTTGATGGGGCTTCATTCCATTTTTTAGTCGCAAAGTTTTTGATGTCCAGTTTACTTCTGAGGTCTTCGGGCAATACTTCATTTCTGTTTTGCAGCACACCTGTCGCTTCTACAATATAGTTGGACGCGAAATCGAGTGTAACATCGAACAGGCCATAGTCGCCGTAAAATTCTTTGTTCAGGTGTTGGTATGTATCCCAGCCGTGCATACGATCATACACACACAGTTTAGGAAACCACTGGCAGCCATTGTAGTGCATAAAGCCCCAGGCATCGTACATCTTCATACGCCGGCGGGTGTCGCCTCTGTCCCAGTAAGTATTGAAGTTCATTTTTATGGTTACTCTGGCACCGGGTAGTAGTGCTGAAGGCAGAGCCACTTTCATAATTGTATTGTCCAGCTCCACAGCGCAGTCTTTTCCATCAACGGTTACATGCTCAGTGGTGATGCCTAACCCGGCAGCTTCGTTCTTGCCCATGCGGGTTTTTACTTTATTCGTTTTTTCGAGCTGATGCAGGTAGGAACCTTTGACAAAGGCATTCTGGTAAAGGTGGAAGTACACATAGGTAAGCGTATCGGGAGAGTTGTTCCAGTAGGTAAGTTCCTCAGTGGCTTCTATTCGGTTGTCTTCTTCGTGTATGGTAGCGTTTATTTTATACTGCACATCCTGCTGCCAGTAGGCTGCATCGGGCATGCGGTTTTTCCAGTAGAGTTTGTTGCTGGTGTTCCGGTAGTCGTTATCATGCAGCTGGGCAATTGAAGTTGAAACAGCAAGTACCTGGCAGGCCAGAGCAATTAAAAATATCCGCATAGAAAAGATTTGGCGTTAAAAATAGAGATTAAAAGAGAAACCGGAGTACCTCACTTTAGGTGAGTGTGCAAACAGCAGGCACATGCCTTTCGTGGTTTGATTATGCAGTTCAAATCCGGGTATTCACCTAAATGTGCAGAACATGTGCATTTCATATTTGTTTAATTATGGCATAACAATTTGGTATTATAAATGTACCTATCTTTAAATGACCAAAATATTATGAAATATGTTATGGCACAAATTCAGCGGCGAACCTCTCAGGATGCCTGTAAAATCAGCAGTTGAGGAAGCCATTATCAGAGAGAAAAATGCGGGATACAAACTTAAAGTGTGCATTGGTACTGATTCTCAGGTGCGCGCCGGGGGCACAGAGTTTGCCACAGTGATCGTTTTTCTGCGGGAGAAAAGAGGTGGGTTTATGTTCATCAGTAATGAGAAGACAACACAGCCCTACTCTATTAAAGAGCGGATGCTGGTAGAAGTAGCCAGGAGCATTGAGATCGCTTTTGAGCTGTGCGACTTGTTCAGCAAGTATGATGTAGACATGGAAGTACATGCCGACATTAATACCAATCCGCAGTTTAAGAGTAACGAAGCGCTGCGCGAAGCAATGGGGTACATTTTGGGTATGGGTTATGCATTTAAGGCCAAACCCGATGCATTTGCCAGCAGTTGTTGCGCAGACAAGATGGTGAACTGACCACCACACTTAAGTATTTTCTACCTGCAAGGGGCTCCTTCTCCCCTTGATTGGCATTCCTGCCTTATTTTTTAGTAATTGGCATACTTTTTTTTGTTTTTATCTGTCTATTATTAAAGAAAAGCTTAAATTTACTATCATAACTATAATTTTATAATGAAACTTCGCTATATATTGCTTAGTTGCATACTGGTGTTTGCAATCGGGCGGGGCTACTCACAGTCTCCAATTGAGTTTGTTGAGAACAAGGGACAATGGGGAGATTGGTTCTCTTACAAAGCCAATATCAAGAACGGAGAAGTTTGTCTTGAAAAAGATGGATTCCGTTTTTTGCTGGCTGAACCTACCAATAACAGAAAACTTGATTCCTTCCATCATGGCCAGACTAACATCAGTCCGATATTGAAATTCCACGTGTATAAATTGAGTTTTGATGGGGCGAAAGAACCGACACTGGTAGGCGGTAAATACCAATCTGTTTATTACAACTACTTCCTTGGAGATGATGCCAACAGATGGAAAACAGGAATTCATCCCTGCCTGAATGTAGATTACATGGGGCTCTATAAAGGTGTGGATATGCACGTGGCATCTGAGAAAGGTAATATCATTTACGAATTTATGGTGCACCCGGAAGGTGACGCCGACAATATAAAACTGAATTTTGAAGGACAGGAATCGATAAAGATCAAGAACAAGAATCTTTTAATTTCGACTTCTGTTGGGCAGGTAAGTGAAGTGAAGCCTTATGCGTTCCAGTATATAAATGATGAAAAAGTAGAAGTTGCATGTGAGTATGCACTAAAGGGAAAAAAAGTAACATTTAATTTTCCGAATGGTTACGATCATTCGCAGTTGCTGATCATAGATCCGATCGTGTTGTGGAGTACATTAACGGGCTCAACAGCAGATAACTGGGGCTATACAGCCACTTACGATAATTCAGGTAATTTCTATGCGGGAGGTTTAGTGAACTGTACAGTGTTCGGAACACATTTTCCCGTTAGCCCTGGTGCGTTCCAGACAACATGGGGCGGAGGGTTTGGTACGGCATCCCCGGCAGACGGCTATGCCTATGCTGCTGATATGTCTATTATTAAGTACAACTCAACCGGTACTACCAGAATGTACGCAACTTATATTGGTGGCAACCAAAACGAACATCCGCATAGTATGATAGTTGATGCATCTGATAATCTGATCATTGCGGGCAGAACATTGTCGCATAACTATCCGGTGACAACTACTGCATACCAGGGTACTAATCGCGGGGGATGGGATATGGTTGTTACCAAACTGAATGCAACAGGCACCGGGCTGGTGGGTTCTACTTATATAGGCGGAACCGGTAACGACGGCGTGAATTTTGATTCGAGTGAATTTACCTATGGAGAGCTCAAGCATAATTATGGCGATGATTCGCGCAGCGAAGTTCAGGTTGATAATTTGGGGAATATTTATGTTGCGGCCTGTACCCAATCGGTTAACTTTCCTACAACTCCAGGTTCTGCATTGGCTACAACACTTTCAGGATTGCAGGATGGACTGATTTTTAAACTAACGCCTCTAGTTGACAATTTGATATGGAGTACTTATCTAAGTGGCTCAGGTTCGGATGCGGGCTATGTGCTTGCTTTTGACCCTTTACAGCAATACGTTTATGTGGCTGGAGGAACAAACAGCCCCAACTTACCGACAACACCCGGCACATGGCAAACCGTGGCGTCAGGAGGTGGTGCTGATGGTTTCATAATGAAATTCACTAACTCGGGATCCTATCCACTTGTAAAGAGTACATATGTTGGCACAACAGGTTATGATCAGATTTATGGTATTCAGGTAGATGACTCAGGTCATGTTTATTCTATGGGGCAATCTTTGGGTGGCTTGTTTCCGGTGACACCTGGCGTGCACAGTAATCCAAACTCTTGTCAGTTCATTATGAAGATGGACAACAACTTATCTACGGACTTAATTTCAACTGTTTTCGGTGACGGCAGTTCTACGTTTACCAATATTTCTCCAACAGCATTTCTTGTTGATACGTGCGGGAATGTTTATGTATCCGGCTGGGGAGGTAACCTTGGAATAACAGGTACCGGAACAGGTCTGTGTACCGGTATGGAAACAACGCCAGGATGCTACCAGCCAACTACTATCGATGGCAGGGATTTTTATTTTATAGTGCTGGGTTCGGGTATGACAGTGCTCCGGTATGCAACATTTTTCGGCCGGGATTGTTCTTTGCCTGGGCAGGAGTGGATGGGTGAGCACGTGGATGGTGGCACAAGCAGGTTCAGCAAGCAAGGTATCATATACCAGGGTATATGCGCAAACTGCGGAGGTGTGACAGGTTGTGCGGCAGCTTTCCCCACAACCCCAGGTGTGTGGAGCATGGTGGACTCGAGTAACAATTGCAATGAGGGGGCACTGAAAATAGAATTCAACATCGGTCCAGTTGTATGTAACGTAGTGGCAAGCCCGAGCACTTCGGGTTGTGCACCACTTACGGTGAACTTTTCAAACCTTTCCACAAATGGACTAACGTATGTTTGGGACTTTGGTGATGGTAGCCCAATTGTTACTACGTTCGCAGCGTCTCATACTTTCACTGCAGCAGGGGTATATACAGTATCATTGTCATCGGCCAACTCGAACGCCTGTTTTAAAACAGAGGATACCTTCCGGCTCACCATTTTAGTGGATACAGGAAAGATCACCCCGGGTTTTACGACTCAATTAATTGACAGCTGTAATCCTTACATTGCTTCGTTTACCAACACATCTACTGATTTTATAGGTACACCTACTTTTACATGGTATCTGGGAGACGGTACTACTTATGTAGGTACCACACCACCTAATCATACCTATGCAGACACCGGATGGTATACCGTAATGTTGGTGATGGCGGATACGGCTGCGTGTAAATCGCCTGATACAGTTATACATTCTATCCATTTCGCCAATGTAAATGTTTCAGCGACGTTTACTATACCTGACTCGTTATGTTTGGGCGCACCATTTACGCCTGCGATCAGTTTCACTAATGTAACCAATACTGTTTGGACATTTGGAGATGGAACATCGTCTACCAGCTTAGATCCTTCGCACATTTACAAAGCTGTAGGAACCTATACTGTGACATTAATTGCGCAGAATCCGGGTGCCTGCAATGGAGGAGATACCATTATAGAGATCATTAAAATATTGCCGATCCCTGTGGCTAATTTCAATTATTCGCCTACCACGCCGGTACCGAATGTGCCCACCACGTTCACTAATCTATCGACAAATGCCATAAGGTATCTATGGGACTTTGGTGATACCAATACAGGCACAGAAAAAGATCCTGTGCACCAATACGATAAAACAGGAACATACAAGGTGTGTCTTACAGCGTATAACACCAGCAACTGTCCTTCTACAGTATGTAAGCAGGCACCTGCTGACGTAATGCCATTACTTGGTTTGCCTACAGGCTTCAGCCCTAACGGCGATGGAGAGAATGATGTGCTTTACGTGCGTTGTGCGGCAATCAAAACACTTGACCTGAAAATATACAACAGGTGGGGTCAATTGGTGTTTGAGACGAGAGATCAGAAGATAGGCTGGGACGGTAAGTTCAACGGACAACCGCAGCCGATGGAAGCATATGCGTATGTACTCGATGCTACATTTATTGATGGTACATCGAAAGTATTGAAGGGGAACATAACTTTATTAAGATAAGCTGCTGCCTGCCAAAGGCATGGCTTTAAAACATAATTGTGATGGACAGAATTTTTAGGTTGATGACAATAGGTTGCCTGCTGCTTGCGGCAGGCGCATCTGGGCAGAGTATGCATTTCAGTCAGTACTACAATGCGCCCATGTTGCTGAGTCCCGCCAATACCGCACTGATGCCGGAGGATGATTTCAGAATAGGACTCAACTACCGCAACCAATGGTCGGCGGTGCCGGTGCCATACAATACGTTTTCGGCTTTCGGAGATTTTAAAGTGCTTAGAAAAACGAGCGAGGACGATAAGAGCAAGTGGCTGGGAATAGGTCTGGCCATGTTCAGCGATAAAGCGGGTGATGGTAATCTGTCGCTGCTGCAGCTGCAGGCTAGTCTGGCGTATCATTTGCAGCTCAACCAGTACACTATGCTGTCCTTTGGTTTATCTGGTGCGTATGTACAACGCAGCGTAAATTTCGACAACCTGACATTTGATGCGCAATGGGATGGCATGACCTTTAATTCGCATTATGCAAATGGTGAGCAACCGGGTGTGGTTAAAACAAATTATTACACAGTGGCCGGTGGTATCAACCTGGCAATTTTTCCTAACGAAAATCTGTACATCAAGTTAGGTGGTGGTGTTGCCAACATTAATAAGCCCACCGAAACTTTTTACAAAGGTGGCAAGAACACACTTGATATGAGACCGGAAGCGGCATTGGATGTATTGGTAAAAACAGGACCGGTGCTGATCATTAATCCTTCGATCTATTATGCAACGCAAAGTGGCGCATCAGAGTTGGTAGTTGGCTCACTGTTTCGTACCAAGATAGGGGAAAACGATAACCATATGCCTACGCAACTTATCCTCGGTATTTTTGACCGTATAGGAGATGCTGCAATTGGAGTTGCAGGTATTCAGATTGGCTCTATTCAGTTCATGGCAAACTATGATTTTACCATGTCTTCGCTGGCTCCATACAATTCGGCTTATGGTGCACTTGAATTCTCTCTTATATACCAGGGTAAGTACCCCAACAATCAAGGTATTAAGAAAATGTATACTTGTCCACGCTTCTTTTAACAAATATTTTCACGCCATTGCAGCAGTGCGGTATTATATTTGATGAACAAACTATTATATGGAAAATCAGAAAAATAAAGTATTGTTGGTTGAAGATGATACCAATTTCGGACAGGTGCTTAAAAACTACCTGGAGCTGAATGATTTTGTTGTAGAACTTGCACGTGATGGTATTCTGGGCCTTGCTGCCTTTCGCCGTGAGCGTTTCGACATCTGCCTGTTGGATGTGATGATGCCGAACATGGATGGTTTTACTCTGGCCGAAGAGATCAGGAATGTAGATCCGGATGTGCCGTTGTTCTTCCTGTCTGCCAAAAGTATGAAAGATGACATTTTGACGGGTTATAAGCTGGGAGCTGACGATTATATAACTAAGCCGTTTGACAGCGATGTGCTTTTATCAAAAATAAAGGCTGTTTTGAAACGTAACCAGGAGCTGCAGGAAAAGCAACACGCTCAAATAGAATTTGTGGTGGGTGCTTATCAGTTCAATAGCAAACTACGCACGCTTAAACATGGTAACGATTCCAGCACGTTGTCTCCTAAGGAGAACGAACTGCTGCTAATGCTGTGTGAATATAAGAACGATCTGCTGCCACGTGAAACTGCACTTAAACGGATATGGGGTAGTGATACTTACTTCAATGGACGTAGTATGGATGTGTACATCGCCAAACTGCGCAAGTACCTGAAAGAAGACAGCAGCGTGGAGATCGTTAACATCCACGGTAATGGCTTTAGGTTAGTGGTGCCTGAGTAAACCCTCGCCCCCCAGCCCCCTAAGGGGGGAACTACCCCCAGCCCCTAAAGGGGAGTTGTTAGCTAAGTGCTCAGTTGAGGAATGCTATTAGGCGGGGTAGTGAAAATATTAGTAAAGTAAAATAACAAAAACAGGATGCAATCTTTGCATCCTGTTTTTGTTTAACAGCTTCATTTATTTATGTTAGGTACGAGCATTTGCCGCCCTTCAATTGGTGAAGAATTTTTAAGTAGCAGGGCTTTTTTTTCTTACTTTTGACCCAATGAAGCATTTGCCCAACCTGCTTACGCTTGCCAATCTGTTTTGCGGTTGCATAGCCATAGCTTATATATTGAGTGCACAGCCCTACCTGAGTATGAGCGTGGGCCATGCAGGGTTGCCTACCTGGCAATGGATAAATGGGGCACAGCAAATGTATTTGGGTAGCTTATTTATAGTTATAGCTGCAGTGTGCGATATGCTCGATGGCATGGTGGCACGAGCGCTGAAGGTATTTTCTCCTATTGGTAAAGACCTGGATTCACTGGCAGATATCGTTTCTTTCGGGGTGGCACCATCAACTATTTTATTCAAGTTACTGTGGGATTCGCTTACGGGTGAAAAAAATGCTTTCGACATAAATATGCTGGGCATGGCTCCTGCCTTTCTGATAGCCTGTTTCGGGGCGCTGAGGCTGGCAAAATTCAATATTACATCTGATGCTCAGAAAGGTTATTTTATAGGGATGCCTATTCCGGCAGTAGGATTGTTTGTGGCTACATTCCCGCTTATATTGTGGTTCAGCCCGGCAAAGGTGATACATTATGTTTCGGTGGTACTTCAAAACAAATGGGGTATTTATGCTATTATCGCTGTTCTGTGTTGGTTCATGGTTTCAAAAATAAAGTTCCTGAAACTGGTACCGGGTAAAATGAGTATCGGGCAAATGTGGCCGCAGTTATTGATAGTGGCTACGGCAATAGGCGGGTATTTTGTATTGGGATACGCCGCTTTTCCTTTGGCTTTTATACTGTATGTATTGCTTTCTATTATTCACAAATTTCCGGAAGCGGCACAGGTATAGGTAATAAAGTTCCGATAGCGATCGGGATTCAGTAATAATTTTAAACTTTTACTTTTTTATGAGGTATTTAGCACACATAAACATCATGCCGCTCAAGGAACTTCTGGATCCACAGGGTAAGGCGGTGAACAACAGTCTGCACAATCTTGGGCTTACCAATCTGCAGGACGTGCGCATAGGTAAGCACATTACGTTAAGCATAGACGCACCCAGCAAAGCAGATGCTGAAAAGCAAACTCAGGAAGCCTGCAAGAAGTTATTGGCGAACCAGGTAATGGAATCGTTTGAGTTTACAATTACAGAAGGGTAGCTAATAACAGCGGATAGGAAACATTCTGTCTTTGAATGACCGGTTACGCCGGGAATTGCCGAATTGCCAAATTTTCACATTGGCAAATTGTAAAATCAGTTTATTATGCGCTTATACCTGGTACCATCGCCTATAGGCAACCTTGGAGATATGACCTACAGGGCTGTGGAGGTGTTGCGCGCTGCAGATGTGATATTGTGTGAAGATACCCGTTCCAGTCAGGTACTGCTGAACCATTACAGCATCAGAAAGCCACTCACTCCTTACCACCAGCACAACGAGCATAAAATACTACCCCATCTTATTGAGCAGATACTTGACGGTAAGAAGTTCGCACTGATCACAGATGCCGGTACCCCCGGTATCTCTGATCCGGGCTTTTTGCTGGTAAGAGAATGTGTGCGCAATAATATCAGGGTAGAGTGCCTGCCGGGTGCCACTGCGTTTGTGCCGGCACTGGTGCAGTCGGGGTTGCCGGCAAGCAGTTTTTGCTTTGAAGGTTTCCTGCCGCTAAAAAAGGGCAGGCAGACGATGATGAAGAAACTGGCGGCAGAGGAGCGTACTATTATTCTCTATGAATCGCCGCACAGATTGGTTAAAACACTGAATGAGCTGGCAACCTACCTAGGGCCTAACAGGCAGGCTGCCGTTTGCCGCGAACTCACCAAGATATATGAGGAAACCAATAAAAATACACTTGTCGCACTTGCTTCACATTACGAAAAGCATCCACCCAAGGGCGAGATCGTGATTGTGATAGGTCCGCCATCGGCAAATGATGCTGAAAACGATTCAGAAAATGAATTGAATTAGCCTTCTGTTTTCACGGATTTTTTATATCTTTGTCGCCCACTTTACACGGAGGTTGTAGCTCAGTTGGTTAGAGCATCAGATTGTGGTTCTGAGGGTCGAGGGTTCGAGCCCCTTTAGCCTCCCCAATAATTTCTTAAAAAAAGCGCTTTTTACAGCGCTTTTTTTATTATTTTCCACCCCCGAACATTGTATCTTTGTATTTATTGTTTTATAATTAAATTTTACCAATATGAGCTTAGAAGTAACAGGGAAACTGATCGCAAAGTACGACACCCAGCAAGTAAGTGAGAAATTCAAGAAGCGCGAATTCGTTATTGAATTGGCAGAGGAGATTAACGGAAATGTATATACCAATTTCGCTAAAATGCAGTTGGTGCAAAATAAGTGCGACATCATAGACAGATATAACGAAGGCGATCAGGTGAAAGTGAGCTTCAACATAAAAGGTAATAAATGGGAGCGTGATGGTAAGGTGAACTACATCACCAATCTGGATGCGTGGAGAGTAGAGAGCGCAAACGCAGCACCTGCCGGCAATGGTAACAGCGGTCAGCAATCATCGGCACCTGCTTATAACAACAATGGCGGTAATGCTGGTGGAAATAATAATTTCAACAGTACACCTAGCTATAATCCATCTCCTGAAACTATTGATGATCTTCCGTTTTAACCAAAACTGTAGAGTATGAAAATGCAGACTCCCGGTTATAGCCGCATAATTATTGTTTTGTCGATCGTATTGTTGAGTGCATGTAACAGCATGCCCGACCATGCGCGCTACATACCAAAAGATGCAGTAGTAGTAGCAGGTATCAACCTGAAGTCGCTGAGCAAGAAGATAGCGTGGAATGTGATCACCGGGAGCAAACTGTTTAAGGAAATGCAGGCGCGTATTCCCGAAAAAAATGCAAAGGATGCTGTGAGCGGCATTGAGAAGGCCGGATTCGATTTTTCCAACACCTTTTACGTTTATGTAAAAAGTGACAACAGATTTAAAGGTGGAAACAGAATTACGGGTCTGGCACCGCTATCTGATGCAGCGGAATGGGAAACTTATCTGAAGACGGTTTTTCCGAAAGTTGCAGTACAGCAGCATGGCGATATTAAAGAAGCAAGCCTGGGTAAGGACATGTATGTGGGCTGGAACAAGAATCTGCTCATTGTAATTAATGTATTGCCTGCTGCACCTGACTACAACAGCCTCACGGGTGGCGACAATAAGGCTCAAGAGCAGCCTTCGCTTGATATGACTACCATTTCGGCTGAGATGGAAAATGCGTTTAAGGTAACCAAGGAAAATTCTATCATCGGTAACAGTCGTTTTGTAACGCTTGAAAAAGAAGGACATGATATCACCTTTTGGCTAAACTATGAGCAACTGGTAGGCCAGATGAGTGGCAGTCTTGCTGAGAAAATGAGTTTATCTGTAACCGGTGAAATATGGAAGGACGCAGCATTTGCTACAGGTGTAGACTTTGTAAAAGGAAAGATCACGGGCGATATGCACTACTATGTTTCTGATGCTATGAAGGAAATTGGCGTGGAAATGGGGGCGGCGAATGCTGATAAGGACATGATAGAACGGATGCCGGCAGACAATATGGATATGATGTTTGCCATTCATCTTTCTCCAAAAGCGATCAAATTGCTTTTGGAGAAAATGAATATGCTGGGGCTTGCCAATCTGGGATTGAGTACGCAGGGATCAAGTGTAGACGGAGTATTAGATGCTTTTACCGGAGATATGACCTTTGCTATGAATGATTTTAGCCTGAAATCTGAAAAGGTGGTTGATTCTTTTATGGGTATGGCTGTAGTGCATAACAACCAAAAGCCCAGCATGACCATGAGTTATGTGATCAAGATCAATAAAAAGGAGAATTTTCAGAAGCTGGTAAAAATGGTGAAAGATATGGGGCTACAGACAATGGGTTCTGGTTTTGTAATTCCTATTAGTGCATCTGATTCTGTATACATTTTGATGAACGACCAATATGCAATAGCATCTAACAAATATGCCTATGCAACAGGCTTCCTGGAAGGAAAGTATAAGTCGCAGAAGAAATCAGATGCGGTGACTTCAGTGGTAATGGGTCATCCGATTGCGTTTTTTACAGATATACAGCAGTTTTGCAAGAACATAGACGGTAGTATCACAAATTCATCGCAGGATTCTTTGATGATCAATGAAAGTAAAAAACTGTTGAATAACATTTCGCTTACAGGCGGATCATTCAGCAACAATACGTTTGACTATCATATGGATATTAATTTCCTGAACAAGGAGGAAAACAGCATTATTGCTTTAATGGACTATGGAATGAAAATGAGCGACGCAAATAAGGCAAGGTCGAATTAAATTAGTTCCGGTTTTGCCAACCATTTATTAGTAAATTGCGTCTTTCTGATTAAATTTGTAGGTAATGCCAGTTGTTTTCTGGTGTTTTTAATAACTCAATAAATAAAATTCAATGCAAAAAACGTCCCTATATATAACATTTGGATTGTTGTTAGCGATTATAGTTTCGTTGAATAGCTGTACAAAAAAAGTAAATGGTATAGACAATGATCAGGTTATTGAAACACCTTATGGTCTGTATTTTTCCGATACTGCCGGTTCGTTGTTTAATACTACTGATGGTAAAACAGTAAAGACAGTTTTTAAAGCGGACGGTGCTCCATGCAGGGCAATTTGCACAGACGGTAATAACATTTTGTGGGCGAAGAACAACCTGTACATCAGCACAAATAACGGCGTGAATTTTAATCATGCCTTCGATTCTGTTTCTTCCTTCCCATTCTCTACCTGCAACGGTTTGTGGCTTGATTTGAATCAATCGATGATCATTAATATTCCTGATTGGGGCATGACTTTTGTAACTAACAATTTTCCGGCAACGGCCAGTAATTATCTGGGCGTGTCTTTTAGTATGAATGTGGGTGGCGTTCTTGGTTCATGGTGGGATGATATCCCTGACACCCCTGCTTTCGCTGGTGCTTCAACAAGTATGGGTCTGTACTCCGGTGCTCCATGGACAATTCGCATTACATCGTTTACATTGTTGAAAAACGGGTATTTATGCGGCTATGATGCAAACAGCAATCGTAATTTTTACCGGTCTAAAACCACATTGTGGAGTGAATGTACAGGAAATCCTGATTCTTCTGTATTTAATGGTATTGGCTCTCCGCACAACTATTCGGGAGCTCCATTGCCACACCATAAAATTTCGGGATTACTTTCGCCTACATACCCCACTGTAGATACCGAAGCAAAGTATTCGTATGGTCACTTTAATAACCGCCTGATAGCTATTGACAATATTAACTGCAACGGAAACGGCGCATATTACAGCGATGACCTTGGAAAGAACTGGACGCGTTATACTGGCCTTCCAAGCAAGCCGCTGCTTTGCATAAGTGCGCCTTTTGAAGAGATTTGCCTGATAGGTACCGATTCGGCCGGCCTATATGAATTGAATACCAATACAGGTACCTGGCAGCAGCAGGTGAATAATGGCCTTGGTACAAACATTGTAGTGAGGAACATTGCGTTTAAAGAAAACATCTTTAAGAACGGAACACATAAGAAGTACATATACCTGGCAACTAATCAGGGAATATACCAAAGTACTGATGGAGGTAACAAATGGACTAAGACTATACCTGGCAACTACTTAGCCGTTTACTAGTCAGTATCGGGAGCCTCTCCTAAAAATGATTCCAGGTCACGCCGCTGTTTCTTAGTGGGGTGGCCTGTTTTACTTAGGCGCTTACCGGTGTAAAAACTGCTGCCTACTTGTAGGTTCATTTCTTTTTCTTCGTCGGTAGTGATGTCCAGGTAGTTCTTGATTGCTTCTTCATAGGCAACCCGCGTATGCAGCAAATTGGTAACTTGAATTGTCCAGCGGCGTGCAGGTGTACGGATACTGTAAATATCGCCAATGGATACTGGCCGGGCTGGTTTAACAGTATCGCCGTTCCATTTTACTTTACCACTTTCTATGGCATCAGTGGCCTGGGTTCTGGTCTTAAATATCCGGATTGCCCACAGGTATTTGTCTAGTCTGAGTTTCTCCATGGATAGTGTGTTAAGGCTGATTATCTGGTCATCCAATAAAATTGAATGTTGTGGTGGGATTCCGATACATCGGCCCATCCACACAATACCGCGTCCATGCCCTGTTGGTTTAAAAGGCTATTTACTGCAAACTGCATTTCATCGAAGTCGAATCGATCGCTGACAGTGCACAGCTGAGCGCCCTTGAGGCAATGCCTGATGCAAATCTCGCCCAGCATAATGTTTGGTAATGTATAAACAAACAATGCGGGACTAGGGACATCGATTGTGTCAAAATATCGTTTGTCCACTTCCAGGCAACCCTGAGAAGTGGACAATACGATGCCAATTTTATTTTTATCGAGATCTTTGTAAACCGATCCGCCGCTAAGCAATAACTCAGCGCCTGCCCATGCCCATTTGCAGAGTCTATCCATCTTAAAGAACTTTGGATAACTCCAATGCTGGTCGCGATACAGATCTTCAACAGAAAGCAATTGCCTGCCGGGCAATAAGACATTGTCCTGAACTACTGCTTCGTTATTTAACTGTACCGAGTGGCGAACGGTCATTAAGCCATCGACTTTTGCGAGACAAGGAAATTAGAAAGTGCACGAACATTTTTTTCGTGCTTAGCAACGAAACTGTTCGATTCATCCCATACGTACCCTGCAAGTACAGAGCATATCTGAGCACGTATAGTCAGATCTGGTTCGGGCGCAAAGAAGATGTTATACAGCGAGCCGTCGTACCAGCTCTGTACGTAAGTGCGGAAGACACCTATGCCTTTTTTCATAGGGTCAGCATAATCACTTTCCCAATCTACTTTTTCTCCTTTCAGTTCGCGGATAACAAGCTTAGCTGCCATCTGTGCAGAAACGGCTGCCAGCGTAACACCTGATGAAAACACCGGATCAAGGAATTCGGTAACGTTACCTGTAAGTACAAATCCCTTTCCATAAAAAGCTTCAACCGAAACACTCCAGCTTTCAATTGTCTTTGGTTCATCCCATACTAATTCTGAGTTGCCGAAGCGGGCAGATATTTCGGGTTCTGAAGCAATAAGGCTCTTGAATTTCTCCATCAGCGTACCCTTGTGCGCCTCAAAGAATTCGACATCACCTACGTATCCTAAAGAAGTAATGCCGGTAGAAAATGGAATTACCCATATCCATGTAGTAGGGTTATGCACGTAAATGATGATCCTGTTAGGTTCGAAAGCTTCGCTTCTCAGCGGATCCGTAACATGTCCGAATATTGTTTTGCGCTGCTTCATAGTGGATGGCTTTTCCAGTCCGAAGAGGCGTGGAATGACGCGACCGTAGCCGCTGCCGTCAACAATGAATTTTGCTTTAATAACGTGGCTATTACCTGCGGGGTCTTGTACAGTGGTTAGCGAGTAGTCGTCGAAAATTTCGATGCCCGTAACTTCCATTTCATATTCCAGATCAATGCCCTTGCGCACACACTCATCGGCCAGCGTTTTATCAAAATCAGCTCTTGGCACCTGCCAGGTCCACTTCCAGCCCTGGGTGTACTGATTTGAGAAATTAAAGTCGCATATTTTGTCGCCCATAACAAACTTGGCACCATCCTTTTGCTGGAAACCTCTTGCCTTCACCGCATCAAGTAGTCCGGCCTCTTCAAGGGCTTCCATACTGCGGGGCAGCAGGCTTTCACCTATCACAAAGCGTGGGAATTTCAATTTTTCTACCATTTGCACCGAGTAGCCGGCATTATTTATTATGGATGCCGCTATAGTACCGGATGGTCCGGCACCGATTACCAATACGTCAACTTCTTTTTTCATAAAATGATATTTTTATTAAAAATAAAAGAGCAGAACTCTTATTTCTTTTTCAATTCTAAAATAGTGTGGCTGACGCCTATGCCGTCAACCTGCCTTACCACTTCAAAACCTGTTTCTTCAATTAATTTCAGAAAAACTTCACTGTCATACATCTGGCTGTTGCCGTTTGCCATAGTGGTAAAATACAATGAGGACATCTGCAGACTGAACGCAGATACTTCGAATCGCTGGCAATCCCAAAAGGTCTCATTAATAAAAACACGCCCATGGTCAGGCAGAGCGTCAAAACACTTCTTCAGGATAAAAGCAATTTCTGCGTCGGCAAAGCAATCCAGAAACTGGCTCATGAACATAACGTCATATCCCTTAGGAAGGCCAACAGTGCCATCCAGTATATTTTGTGGGTGGTAAGTAGCCCGATTGCCGAAACCAGCATCCTCAATATTCTTTTTGGCAACGTTCAGTTGTATTTGCAGATCGACCTGACCAATCTCAATGGTATCGCTGTATTCAAAACAAGCCCTAGCCCAGTTGCCGGTGTTAGCACCTATATCCATTATTTTTTTCGGATTGCACTCAAACACGAGCGGCAATATTTCGGGAAAAGCATGGTCGGAATAATAGTGATCAAAAGCAAACCAACTGGTTTTTGCGGGCTCGGGTAAAATAGAGAGACCTTGATAAATGGTTGGCCAGTCTCCGATGTGTTTCAGACCTGCTGGTTTTCCTTCAACGATAGAAGACTCCATTTCGTTTACGCCGGGAAGGCAGACATCTCTCATAAAATCAGTGTTTACAACCGACATTTTATGATTAATGAACATGTGCCCGGTTTTAGAAAGCTTGTACATTCCTTCCTTTCGGAACAGCAAGCCAATACCAAGTCCTGCTTCCATCAGTACCCTTGCTCCGTAGTACGCCATATCTACTGCTGCAGCAACCTCACCTATCGACCTGCCAGTATCACCATCGCTTTCAATGTATTTAAGAATGCCTTTGTCTCTCAGCAAAACCGAAGCCTCGAAAATGTAAGGAGCGAATGCAATATATTGTACATCTCTGATAGCCTGCAATGCTGGTTTGTTGTCTTCTTCGAATAAGCGTTTACTCGCTTGTTGTTCCATTTTTTCCAAATTCGTTCACCTGGTTTTGTAACCACAATTATCATCAGAATGTAAGTGAGACTTCACGTACGCTTGGGAAAATAGGGCTATGTTCCGCAAAGGATTGCAATATACTAATGTTGCTCCAAACGAAAAATGACGAAGATTAGTTTGAGCAAGTTTACCTGCAGCGGAATAGCTAATCTATATCAATTATTTTTCGAGTGAATGTATGCCATGCAACAGACGTCTCCACCTCATATCTTTAAACATGCCCCCTTCGCCATAGCTCAGCCATACAAACCATGCTTTGCCTACAACGTGATCTTCGGGTACAAAACCCCAATATCTGGAGTCAAGTGAATTATGGCGGTTGTCACCCATCATCCAGTAATAGTCCATTTTGAACGTATAGGAAGTAGCTTCCTTACCGTTGATGATGATCTTGCCATTCTGTTCGTCCAAAGTGTTGCCTTCGTAGTTGCGAATGATCCTGCGGTAGATTGCAATATTCTGAGGTGTAAGCGCAGCTGTTACTCCTTTCTTTGGAATAGTTATAGGCCCAAAATTATCGCGGTTCCACTTGAAATTAGCGGTATCATGCGGAAAAACCCACTCTGCCGGTTCTTTAGGGCTGGCTCCTGCCGGGGTATTCAGATACAGTTCAACAGAGACCACATTGGGTGCTTTTCTGGCAGGTTCTACCTGGTCATTGGCTAGGTTATAAATATACTGACCGCTGCCTACCGGGTATGGCTGTTCTATTTCGTCAGCCATCAATGGCATTTTACCATTGGTTTTAACCAGATAATTGAGCTTGGAATGCGGGTACAATACGTTCGGCTCTCCATTGATGTGTATTCTGCCATTTTTTATTTCCAGTACATCTCCGGGCACGCCCACACAGCGTTTAATGTAATTCTCCTCTTTATCTACCGGGCGTGAAATAATGGTGTATCTGCTCATCACATTTTCTCTGCCATACATTCTTACTTCGCGGTAGTAGTCGCCACTTTCAGGGTTTTCGAGCAAAACAGTATCGCCGGCCGGATAATTGAAAACAACGACGTCATTACGTTCTACTTTTCCGAATCCCCACCAGCGGTGGTAGCCCCATTTCACTGATTCGCTATAAGATTTTCCACCTGTTATAGGCATTGTATTGTGTACCAGCGGAACAGCCAGTGGGGTCATAGGTACCCTGGGGCCGTAGGCCAGTTTGCTTACAAACAGATAATCATTTACCAACATGGTGCCCTCCATGGATCCGGTAGGGATGGTATATGCTTCAAAAAAGAAGGTTCTAATAAGCGTAGCTGCCACAATAGCGAACAATGCCGCATCGAGCCATTCGCGCCAAACCGGCTTTTTAACTTTTACTACTGTTTCTGTGCCTGATGCTTTTGTTTTCCAGAATGCCATGTGTATAAATAATATTGTTTCAAAAGTAACAACTTCCTGTACATTTTATTGTATCGGTAATAATCTTGAGTGAACATTTAACATTTGCAGTAAATTGTATATAATAAAACGCAGGCTCCGCACATATACAAGCGATTTCTATTGCTTATCCTACAAACATTTCTGCGGCTATCCTGTCTGCAAATAATTTTCCGGCTGTAGTTAATATTAGTTTGTTACCATCCTGCATCATCCAGTTCTTTTCCTGAAACAAATGACTGCTTTTTTCTACTTCCTCTGCGGCACCGGAGTCCCAATTGCTGCTGATCTTTTCCAGATCGCAGCCCCACATTGTGCGCAGCGATGTCATAATATATTCGTTGAGCTGTTGCACAGAGGTAAGGGTTTCTTCCTCAAAAGGTACTTTTTTTTGAGTTAAAATACTCTCGGTATACTTAATATTATTGGCAATATTCCAGCCTCTGGCTGTGCCGTTGAATGAATGGGCTGAGGGCCCTATACCCAGGTAGGGCAAGCCCCGCCAATAATTTGTATTGTGTACTGCATAGCTGCCTGGTAGCGCAAAATTGGAGATCTCATATTGTTCAAATCCCATTGCAGCGGCTTGTTCCATCAGTATTTCAAATTGTCCGGCAGACTGCGCAGGATCGACCGGGGCTGATTTTTTCTTACTGATTGCATGGTGCAAAGCAGTTTTTTCTTCTACTGTAAGGGCATAAGAAGAAAAATGGGGGATGCCCAACTCCCTGATCTTTGTAATGTTATTTTTCCAGGCAGTGTCTGTTAGTCCGGGTGTGCCGTAAATAAGGTCGATAGTGACATTTGTAAATCCGGCATCCTGAGCTGCTTTGATTGCGAAATCTGCCTGACTGGCGTTGTGCGCGCGGTTCATATAAGTCAGGTCCTCGTCTCTGAATGACTGAACACCGATGCTAAACCTGTCGACAGGAGAGTTGCGTAAAGACCTGATATATTCTTTGGTGAGGTCATCGGGATTGGTTTCGAGTGTAAACTCTTTTATTTTATCGACTATATAGTTCTTCTGAATTGTTTCAAAGATCTGTTTTATCTCATCGGAGGATAATAAGGATGGCGTACCTCCACCCAGATATATCGTCTCAATTGAGGTACCCTGCATGTAATCTCTGCGAAGTTCCAGCTCTTTTATAATAGCAGCAAATACATCTCCCTTGTATTTTAGTGAAGTGGAGAAGTGAAAGTTGCAGTAAACACATGCTTGCTTACAAAATGGTATGTGTATGTATATTCCGCCTGTTTTTGCCATTTTCTGCTGTTCTGTAGCCATTTTGTTAGGGTGGCAAAGGTAGTTTAATATACGTTCTAGCTCATTTCATATGTGAATTATTCTGCTTTTTGCAAATTTTAACAGCTTTTATTACCATCGTCTCGAAACTATACATTACTTTTGCAACCCCACAACATATTTTTTTACAGCCGATGTTAATAATGTGTGTGGAAAACAAAAATTATGTTATTGCTTAAAAGGATATTATTCAGGAAAGTACTTGTAGTGGCACTACTAGGTATGATGTTCTCTGCCAACGCACAGAACAAGACCTATATCGCCAACCACAAGCTTATCGCTACACTGCTCGGTGAGTCGTATGGTATTCCTGCGCCATTGATTCTTGCAGTAGCAACTATAGAATCTTCGGGCGGGAAAGGTCCAGCCGCAAAAGTGCTGAACAATCATTTTGGCATCGAGGGTGAAAACAATTACGTGAATAAGAGAGGCCATTCAAGTCGCTACAAACAGTATGCTAATGAATGGGCTTCCTATTTGGACTTTTGCCAGCTACTTACCCGTAAACGTTTTTACAACAAGCTGAAAGGCAATTCTGATACTAAGGCATGGGTTCATGCGATGAGCCTTGCCCACTATTCTGAAGTTCCGGAGGAGTGGGAAAATAAAATCTTGAGTATGCTGGCTCTGATAAAGATGCCGAAAACTTCTTTTTTAGCTTCGCTTAAATAATACAGCCTTTCTTAGTGTATCCATGGCGGAGTAAGCCAATTGGTTTAAATATTTACAGATTATTTCTTTCTTTTGGCCCGTTCATACTGAACGGGCCATTCCATTTCGTTATAGCCCAGTTCTCTGGCTGCCCTTAATGGGAAGTAAGGATCTCGCAAAAGTTCACGAGCCATAAAGATCAGGTCAGCCTGCTCATTGTTGAGGATTGCCTCGGCCTGTTCGGGCGACACAATGATCCCAACGGCTCCGGTCAAAATGCCGGCTTTCCTTACTGCCGCTGCGAAGGGTACCTGATAATCGGGCTTGGCCGGAATCTTTACATTTGCAACTACGCCGCCGGAAGAACAATCGATCAGATCAACACCAAGGTTCTTAACTATTCCTGCCAGCTGCACCGAATCTTCGGTTGTCCAGCCACCTTCTGTCCAGTCGGAAGCCGATATCCTGAGGAATAACGGTAATTCATCGGGCCATACGCTCCTGATGGCATTAATAATTTCCAGCAGAAAACGTATGCGGTTATCAAAACTACCACCGTATTCATCAGTTCTTTTATTACTGAGCGGCGAGGTAAATTGATTGATCAGATACCCATGGGCGGCATGGATCTCAATAATTTTAAAACCCGCATCCAATGACCTTTGTGCCGCCGACTTAAATTCAGTGACAATAGCCGCTATCTCTGCCTGGCTTAACTCATGGGGCATATTACTTTCATCCGCAAAAGGAATCGGGCTTGGCCCTATAGTATGCCAGCCTCCTTCCTGCTCGGGAATATAATGGTCGCCTTTCCACGGTGGCGTCACACTCGCTTTTCTGCCGGCATGAGCCAGTTGTATGCCCGGTACACTACCCTGAGCCGCAATAAAGTCTGTAATTTTTCTGAGCTGGATAATATGTTCGTCTTTCCAGATACCCAGATCAGCCGGTGAGATTCTTCCACTGGGGCTCACCGCAATTGCCTCGGTAAATACTAAGCCTGCACCACCCACCGCCCTGCTGCCCAAATGTACGAGATGCCAGTCGTTGGCAAACCCATCCTCACCGGAGTATTGACACATAGGTGAAACCACCAGCCGGTTTTTAAGCGTTATGGTTCTTATAGCAAGCGGGGTGAAAAGCAATGGGGTGGCCATCAGAGTTTATAATTAAGAAAGATAGCTTCGTTCTTTGTAGAAGACGGGTCGAAATCTACACTGAATTCGTTATTTTGATTGGCGCGCTGAATGACGCCTGCAATATGCAGAATGTTTTTCTGTTTGTCGGTAGTTGCAAACATGAAACCGTAGGGTATGAACTGATTGATCTCTCCAAGTCCGGGTTCGGCTTTTTTGATCTTATTGATCAGTTCACTCTTTTTATAGGCAATGATATTCGACTGGTCGTTAAGCAGCGGTGCTATGTCGTCATATTTCTTTTCCTTGAGGAGCCCTACTATTTTCATTACCACTTCCATTCTGTTCAGCACCATATCCAGTTTATCTGTTTCATAAGTTCGCTCTGCTTTTTGGCCGGAACTGTAGTTTACTACCGTACGGATCTCACTGTATCTGGTTCTTTCTTCCTGTAGTGAGCTGTATAGCAAAATGGAAATATTTGCGACGCTGAGCTCGGCGATCTGCATGGAGCTATCGAGCGCTCCACTTTTGCTCACCTCTATTTTAAAGTACTGCTGCGATCCTGAAGCCAGCCCTTTTGAATAGGAAACTGCACCCCCATAGAATCCCAGTACCTGATTAATGCCGTTTTGTTCATTTAACGTAAGGCCGTTAGCTGCTTGTCCGGCTGGTACAGGCGAGGTGATCACATTTTGTGAAACTTCCTTTTTCTTATTTTTTTCGTTGCCACTACCGCAAGAGACCAAAGCTGCCGAAAGTATAACCAGAGATAAAACCCGTTTCATCCGTTTTTCTGCAAATATAATTCAATAATATGGGTGTGCGGAGTGAATTAAGTGAAAGGAATTGCAGCACAATAAAAATCTGAATAGATACTGTTTTCGAAAACAAAACTGGCGCACCGGTTCAATTAAAATTTAGCATTATTAACTTTCAGGATGGATTCGCACTCCGATATGTGAAAGCGACTGAGTACTTTTGAATATTATTAAAAAATAAACAAACAATAATTGGGTTCATTAAATAAACTGGCCGGGCAAACTGCATGGTATGGTGTGAGTAATATTGCGGCACGTTTACTAACGTTTCTGCTGACACCTTACCTCACCAACATGCTTACAGGAGAGAGGGGCCATATAATTTACGGTCAGTATGGTTACCTGTATACTATACTCCCTATCATGAATGTGGTGTATACCTACGGCATGGAGACTTCGTTCTTCAGGTTCAGTATCACAGAAGACCGAACAAAGCTGTACCGCACTCAGGTAACCTCCATGCTTTTTTCTACTCTTGTGTTTACTTTACTGCTTTGGATATTCCGGTCGCCGCTATCGGTTTTTGCGGAGATCAAAGACCATGTGGAGTATGTGGGCTGGTGTGCAATAATTATAGGACTTGATGCCTTATCTGCATTGCCGTATGCACGCCTAAGAAAAGAAAACAGACCACGAAAGTATGCGGCTACTAAAGTAGCCGGCATAGTTGTGTTTGTATTTACAATTGTATTTCTGTTCAGTTTTGGTAGCGGATTTGTAAGAGGCAATGAAGACAGTGCGTTTGCCCGCTGGTACCACTATCATTGGGGGCTTGGTTTTATTTTATTCGCAAACATTCTGCAGGCTATAGTAACGCTAGCACTGCTGTTTGGCGAACTGAAGGATTTCCGCCCGGCATTTGATAAAGCAATATTCAAGAAGGTTATTACTTATGGCTACCCGATACTCATTGCCGGATTTGCAGGTCAGATCAACGATTCGCTGAACCGGGTGATGTTCCTCCATTTGTATCCCGGCTCGTCTGATAATTCATTAAGCCTGCTTGCGTATTATACGGCAGCATTGCGACTAGCCATTTTGATCAATCTGGTCATACAGGCGTTCAAGTTGGCAGCAGAGCCGTTCTTTTTCTCAATTGCCAAGGAAGACAATGCAAGGAATACATACGCCAGGGTAATGAAGTGGTTTGTGATACTGCTGGCAATTATGTTCCTGAATGTGACGCTGTATCTCGACATCTGGAAACATTTCGTGAATCACGAGTACTGGCGGGCGCTGGATATTGTACCTGTGTTGTTGTTCTCCTACATTTTTCTGGGTGTGTATTACAACCTTACAGTATGGTACAAACTCACCGATAAAACGCAGTATGGCACCTACATAATGGTGATCGGTTCTGTTGTTACCATAGCGTTCAACTGGCTGCTGATACCTACATGGGGATACTACGCCTGCGCATGGGGTACTTTGTTGTGTTATGGTGTTATGATGTCGCTGTCTTACTACTGGGGACAGAAGTACTACCCCATACCCTATGATGTGCCAAAACTCCTGAAATATATAGGACTCATGTTGTTAGTGTTTGCGGTCAATTCTGGGGTTTGCCGGTTTCTAGAGGGTGTTCCACTGCACCTTTTATCCGGCACGATTTTGTTTGCTGCATATTTGTTCTACATATACCGCACAGAGCGGGAAGAGTTAAAAGGATTCCCCATCATCGGGAAATATATGTAAGGGTCCTTATTGCAAAACTTACTCTGAAAGAAGAACCACCTTGCGGACACTTGTTAAGTGTATGCAAAGTGGCTCAGTATTATTGGCATTGGCTGTTCAGCCAATGAGTAATTAGCTCAGTCCTTCGATCTGACCGTTTACCAGTTTAATATGCAAAGCTTGCGGATCTTTTGGTAATCCGGGCATACGCATGATCTCCCCAGCAACGGCAACAATAAATCCTGCTCCGGCATTGATCACCAGGTCGCGGATATTGATAGTAAAACCGGTAGGCGCACATATTTTTTTCTCGTCGTCAGAGAAGGAATATTGTGTTTTGGCAATGCAGATAGGCAGTTGTCCCCAGCCATTTGCTTCAAACTGTTTCAGTTTGTTTACAGCGGGACCGCTGAACACCACTTCGCTTGCGCGGTAAATTGTTTTAGCGATCTTTTCTATTTTCTGCCTGATCGGGTCAGTAAGATCATAGGTAAAGTTGATATCTTGAGAAGGGTGGTTCTCAATAAGGTTTACCACTTTCTGTGCGAGGTCAGCTGCACCGGCACCGCCTTTTGTAAATCCGTTGTTGATGGCAAATACCACTCCCTGCTGTTCGCAGAAGTTCTCGAGATGAGCCACTTCTTCATCGCTATCGTGTTTGAAACGGTTGAAAGACACCACCACGCTTTGTCCGAAGTTCTTCATGTTCTCAATGTGGCGCTGAAGGTTTGGCAGACCAGCAATAAGAGCTTCCATGTTTTGCTTGGTGATCTCTTTTGCATCTACTCCGCCATGCAGTTTTAGCGCAGCAGTAGTTGCAACAATGATTGTAGCCTTAGGCCTAAGTCCAGATAAGCGACACTTGATATCCAGGAACTTCTCAGCACCGAGGTCGCTTCCGAAACCTGATTCTGTTACTACATAATCATTGGTACTCATGGCCATCTTAGTAGCCAGAACTGTGTTACAGCCATGTGCTATATTGGCAAACGGTCCGCCATGTACAAAGGCCGTTGTCTGCTCAGTGGTTTGTACGAGGTTTGGCAGCAGAGCGTCTTTCAGCAGAACGGTTATTGCCTCAGCCACGCCGAGGTCTTTAACGGTAAATGGTTTTTTATCGCTCGTATATCCTAATACTATGCGCTCTATCCTTGCCTGCAGATCATCCAGATCGGTAGCCAGGCAAAACAATGCCATAATCTCAGATGCTGGGGTAATGTCGAAACCTGCTTCAGTAGGCAGTCCATTAGCCGTGCCGCCAAGGCCTGTTACAATGTTTCTCAAAGAACGGTCGTTCACGTCGGCTACACGCCTCCATACAATACGGTCCAGTGCATTGGCAGTGTTTCTGTTCTGGTATTGGTAGTTATCCAGCAAAGCTGAGATCATATTGTTGGCACAAGTGATCGCATGAAAGTCACCTGTGAAATGCAGGTTGATATCTTCCATAGGCAGCACCTGAGAATAACCGCCACCGGCAGCACCACCCTTCATACCAAAACATGGGCCAAGGCTGGGTTCGCGAAGTGCTACTGCTGCCTTTTTGCCAATGTGGTTGAGACCAAGAGAAAGTGCAACGCTCGTTACTGTTTTACCTACACCCGCTTTATTAGGCGTGATCGCCGTTACAAGAATGAGGTTACTGTTCTTTATTTTATTTTCATCCAGATAGGTCAGTGGCACCTTTGCTTTATATTTCCCGTAAGGGATTATATCATCGGCATTGATCCCAATTTTCGCTGCTATCTCTGAGATCGGTTTTAATACTGTAGACCTAGATATTTCAATATCTGATGGAAATGGTTGGTTCGGTGTATCTGCCATAATTTTTTTGGTTGAAGATGAATGAAAATTAGGTTCCAAATATAATAAAAAGGATCTTGTTTCTACTATACAAGCCAACCGGTTAGGCGGACCTTAATAAAGATTTTATGCACACTTATTGAAATAAATTTAATTAT
>CAIKOJ010000150.1 GCA_903829015.1 uncultured Bacteroidota bacterium | reverse complement strand
TGCATGGTTAAAGGAAAGACCATCATTGCTGCACGCACAAAAAAGCAGAAGGAAACCAGTAAGGAATTCCTGAATGAAATAAATGATTTACAAGTAGCCGAATACCATGGTGAAATAATGCAGTTGCAAAATGTATGGGATATATTTTCTCTAAACGATAAGGCTATCCGCAACGACTTTGTACTTATCACAAAAGACAGAAAAAGCGCAGCCGTTCCTGATGGCATAACTGTTGTTGGTAAAGAGCATCTGTTTATTGAAGAGGGGGCAAACATCTATGCAGGCTGCATTATCAATGCCTCATCCGGCCCTGTGTACATCGGTGCCAAAACAGAGGTTTTAGAAGGCACTCTTATGCGTGGTCCCATCGCTGTTTGCGAACAAGGAGTTGTGAAAATGGGTGCTAAGATCTATGGTGCTACCACTATAGGTCCCGGATGCAAAGTAGGAGGCGAACTGAACAACGTAGTGTTTTTTGCAAACAGCAATAAAGCACATGATGGTTATCTGGGCAATGCCGTTATAGGTGAATGGTGCAACCTTGGAGCTGATACTAATTGCTCCAACCTGAAAAATAATTACGACGAAATAAAGATCTGGGACGAGGCGGAAAATAAATCAGTAAAAACCGGTCTCATTTTTTGCGGTCTGTTGATGGGAGATCATTCAAAATGTGGTATCAATACTATGTTTAACACTGGCACTGTAGCTGGAGTGTCGTGCAACATTTTCGGTGGAGGGTTTACCGAAAAGTACATCCGTTCATTTACATGGGGCGGTAGCGATGGTATCACCAATTACAATTTCGACCGGGCTATGGAAACCGCCCGAAAAATGATGGAAAGACGTAACCATCAGTTATCGCAGAATGAAATTGCCATGTATAGGTATATCTATGACCTGTATCAGTAATTGGTGTAATTGAATCTTGGGATACTACGTATTGCTATAAATTTCCGATGCATTTGTATCTTTGCGACCTTATTTATTGAATTTTAAAAACAAAATATGCGTAAAAAAATTGTTGCAGGAAACTGGAAAATGAATTTGAACCTAAACGAGGGTGCTCAGTTGGTAAACGAAATTTTCAAAAGTCTGCCTGCATTGAATAGTCATAAACAAGTTGTTATTGCGCCACCCTATCTGCATCTTACGCAAACTGCATCGCAGCTAGCCGGTATGGACGATGTGTCTCTTGGAGCTCAGAACTGCCATCACGAAGCTTCAGGTGCTTATACAGGCGAAGTTGCAGCGTCTATGCTTAAGAGTGCCGATGTGAGCTATGTGATCATAGGCCATTCTGAAAGAAGAGAGTATTTTAAGGAAGACGATGCCATGCTTGCGAAAAAAGTAAACCAGGCACTCATCAACGAAATACAGGTTATTTTTTGCTGCGGCGAACCGCTGGAGATACGTGATGCAGGCACAATGAACCAGTACGTTGAATCTCAGGTAAAAGCAGGATTATTTCACCTGTCTGCTGATCAATTCAAGAATATCGTTATCGCATACGAACCTATTTGGGCTATAGGTACGGGTCGTACTGCTACGTCGGCACAGGCACAGGATATGCACGCTCATATCCGCAGTGTGGTAGCCGCTCAATATGGCGCGGCAATTGCTGATGATACTTCCATACTTTACGGGGGTAGTTGCAAGCCATCAAACGCAGTTGAATTATTTGCATGCCCTGATGTTGATGGTGGTCTGATAGGTGGTGCAGCACTCAAAGCCAGCGACTTTATCGGGATTATTCAGGCTATGTAATAAATATTCAGCAACAAATTTTGCCGGAATAAAAAACTTACCTACCTTTGCACTCCCAAAAACACCGTTTTTTGTTTGGTATTTAGGGGATTGCTTCGAGAATTGAATAAAGTGTCCCAAACGAAAGTGAGGGTTGCAATAAAATTACCGAAGACTAAATGGCGCGTTGCTATCGGCTAAGACGCCTCCCTTTCACGGAGGAGAGGGGTTCGACCCCAAGGAATGAAAAAGTACCCCGAGCGTAAGTAAGGGTTAAGATAAAAGTACCGAAGACTAAATGGCGCGTTGCTATTGGCTAAGACGCCTCCCTTTCACGGAGGAGAGGGGTTTGACCCCGAGGAATGAAAAAAGTGCCCCGAACGTAAGTAAGGGTTAAGATAAAAGTACCGAAGACTAAATGGCGCGTTGGTCAATCGGCTAAGACGCCTCCCTTTCACGGAGGAATGACGGGTTCGACTCCCGTACGTGCTACAAAAGGAACGCAGTTGCGTTCCTTTTTTGTTTTCAAACATTGGTGGAGAGGGAAACACAATGGAGGAGAGGTGTTAGACTCCCGTACGCGTTAAACTGTTTTTCCGTCAATATTTTAAACTCAAACCTTTTTATACCTTTATGGTGCATCTATAATTTTTGCAGCGCATGGCCAGAAAAAAACTAACGGTAATATCCCAACATTTGAAGAGCTACTTATCCCAACGATTCAAGCCATTCAGCAATTAGGAGGTTCGGGGTCAATAGAGGAGTTCCATGGTAGGAATATATTTTTTGAATAATTTGTTAAACTATTTTTGTTCTTTTCACAATCCGTTAACAAATGCAGT
>CAIKOJ010000149.1 GCA_903829015.1 uncultured Bacteroidota bacterium | reverse complement strand
CATAGTACAATGTCGTAGCGTAATACCCGCGACAATCTACTAAATACAAACGACTATCTACTAAAAAAAACAGACGAACGACCTTATGGTGGTATTGCCGAGCGTGTTCACCTCTTCCCATTCCGAACAGAGAAGTTAAGCCGCTCATGGCCGATGGTACTGCACAACAATGCGGGAGAGTAGGTAGCTGCCATATTCTTTTAAAACGCCCCTTCGAAAGTCGGGGCGTTTTTGTTTTTATATACCTTTGTGTATGACCAGAATATTTTCAATTTTACTTTTGTCACTGCTGACTACGCATCTATTTGCGCAGCAGGTTCCATGTAATTGTGAGTTGCTCATTAATCCAACCTATTTCGGCAAAGTACCGTTATACGATCAGCCCAATGGGAAAGTACTTAGATCATTGAGGAACGACTCATTAAATGAAGACTACCTTTTAATAAAAGTTGAGAAAGATTCAGCCGATTATTTTTATGGTGCGGTTTCCTACGCCATATCCGGTAAGTCCTGGAAAGGATGGATCAAAAAGAAGAAGTATGTAGGAACTTATTCCCGTAATTATGGTCCCAAATTAATTCTTTACACTGAAGCAAATGAGCAATCTAAACCGGTATGTATCATCAAAGAGCACGTATCCAAAATTGGTTTGTGCACGGTTTTGAAATGCAGCAATAGGTGGGTGTACGTCAAGCTATCAAATGGCAAAAGAGAATTTAAGGGGTGGCTCTCACCCGACATGCAATGTGCAAGTGCATACACTACTTGCAATTAGCCTCTAGCCAAAAAACACTTCTACTTGTTTCTTCGGTAATAATTGAAGTTAGTTTGTTGTGAGGTGCATAGCATGATAATATAACATTAGAGTGCAACTCTATTACATCGCTTTGGTTTACCTGTAGCCCAAATTGAGAGTTGGGGTAAGCGCATTTTTGAATACCTTTAATTCTTAGTTGGCATCATCCACTTAATGTTTATCACCCCATGATCCCAGGTCGGTCGGTTGTTGAAGTTGCTTTTGAATTCATCCAGGTGATCAATTTCTCGATGCAGCAAAACCATGTACCGGTTGTACGTAAACTCACTGTCAGAAACAATTCTGAAACTGATCTGCAAAACGTTGTTGTTGAAATTCTATCAGAGCCGGACTTTGCCGTTAAGTGGAGCAATTCAATAGATTCGATACCAGCTGGTGAGAATTTCGATTTGGGGTCAATTGATATAAAGCTGTCTACAAAGTATTTATCGGAGCTTACTGAGCGGATAACCGGTCAGTTTACGCTGGTGATTTCTAGCGAGGGTAGCGAAATATACAGTGAGGCATTTAGAGTCGACATTCTTGCCTACGACCAATGGAGTGGCGTTTCAATTTTGCCGGAGATACTATCGGCATTTGTTACGCCTAATCACACCGAAATTCCGAAAATAATTAAGAGAGCCTCGGCAATTCTTGAAATCTGGACAGGCAACCCGTCGTTTGATGAATATCAAACAAAGAATCCCGACAGAGTCAAGAAACAAATGGCAGCAATATTTGAGGCTATTGCAGAAAGACAAATAATCTATTGCACTGTTCCGGCAAGCTTTGAAGAAACCGGACAAAGGATCCGTTTATCCGACACTATTTTTTCACAGCAAATGGCAAACTGTCTCGACTTGTCTTTGTTGTATGCAAGCTGTCTGGAGTCAGTGGGTATAAATCCTATTGTTGTTATTATCAAGGGTCATGCATTCGCCGGGGCATGGATTGTCAATGAAACCTTCTCAGACAGTGTAAATGACGACCTCTCCCTAATCACCAAACGTATTGCCGACGGTATAAATGAGATAGTTGTTGCCGAGGCTACCTGCATGAATGCGGGTCATAAATCTTCTTTCGACGACGCCATAAGATCCGCAAAAAATCACCTGTTGAATGAGGACGATTTTATGCTCTTCATCGATGTCAAACGCTCCAGATTCAGTGGTGTCAGGCCATTGCCGTTAAGGATCCGCACTGCTGATGGGTGGGAGGTGATTGAAGATGTGGTGCAGCAACGGGAAAATCAGAGACCGGAAGAAATAGTGCTTACAGGTAAGTTGAATCATGTACAGCGTATTGATGTTTCGAAGCAGCAAATGTGGGAACGAAAGTTGCTTGACCTGAGTTTGAGAAACAGCCTGATCAATTTGCGTATTTCTAAAAACACCATTCAGCTTATTTCCACCAACCTAAGTTTGCTGGAAGACCGGCTGGCTGCCGGCGATGAATTTCAGGTATTATCGAAGCCTGGAGATTGGGATAATCCATTTCGTAGCTCGGGAATTTACCAGTCAATTAATTCTTCAGATCCAATTGTAGACTTGGTGAAACAGGAACTCTCACAAAAACGTTTTAGGTCTTATTTGTCGGATGTTGAATTGGCAGGGAGCCTAGTTAGTCTTTACCGTTCATCACGGTTGTCGCTCGAAGAAAACGGAGCTAACACGCTTTATGTTGCGCTAGGAGTGTTGAAGTGGTATGAGACGCAGTTGAGCGAAAAGCCTAGATTCGCACCTATATTGCTTTTGCCGGTGGAAATAATAAAGAAGTCCACACAGAAAGGGTTTATAATCAGAAGCAGGGAAGAAGATGCCATAATGAATATTACACTGCTTGAAATGATCAAGCAGGATTTTGGTATTGATATTGGCGGACTGGAAACGCTACCTAAAGATGAAAATGGAGTCGATGTAAAGTCGGTATTTAATACGCTTCGGCAAGCAGTCATGTCGCTATCAAGGTGGGATGTAGAAGAACAGGCTTTCCTGGGAACTTTTTCGTTCAGCAAGTTTATTATGTGGAACGATATCCACTCGAATGCAGACAAGTTGAGTAAGAATAAAGTTGTGGCCAGCCTTATCTCAGGAAAAATGGAGTGGGATAGTGCAGCTATGTCATCAGGCAGCGCTTCATTTGACGGGAAATTTCATCCATCGGAAATCGCATTGCCAATTAGCGCTGATTCTTCCCAACTGGAAGCTATATGGGCAGCTGATCAAAACAACAGCTTTGTTTTACACGGCCCACCTGGCACAGGCAAATCGCAGACGATAACCAACATAATAGCCAATAGCCTCTGCAAAGGGAAGAAGGTGCTTTTTGTCGCTGAGAAAATGGCGGCACTCTCGGTTGTGAAAAGCAGACTGGATGCAATTGGACTTGGTCCGTTTTGTCTTGAATTGCATTCAAATAAGTCAAAGAAATCTACCGTATTAGAACAGTTAAAGAGAACGTTAGAGACAAACAAGACGGTTGCTCCGCAGCAGTTTTATTCAGAGGCAGAGCGACTGCACAATCTACGCGGAGAACTCAATGACTATGTTGAAGCATTGCACAGGGAATATCCGTTCGGCTGGTCCTTGTACGATATTTTTGCAGAGTATACACTTGTGTTAAATGCCCCCGATAAAATCAGATTTAGAGAAGGTGCTATCAAAGCGTTGACCAGAGAGCAGCTTACTTTATGGCATGATCTGGCGCAAGAGCTGGAGACTATAGGTAAAATATGTGTGCACCCACAGAATCATCCGCTTGCTGCAATTCAACTCAAACAATATACTCAATCCATTAAAAGTGAAGCGAAAGAACAAATTGCCGGATACCTCAGTGATCTGGTTGAATACAGGTCGAAAGCCGCAGATCTGCTGGCTAAGCTGCATCTGGATATCATTCTTGAAAACAAACAACAATTAATACAACTGCAGATCATCTGCGACTTGCTTGCTTCTTTACCCGATACACCTGCTGAATTATTATCTCTTACCAATGTAGACAACAGCATAGCCCAAATCAGCGATCTCGTATTGCATGGCAGAAAGCGCGATGAATTGCGTGAAGCGCTGGCGAAAAATTACGATGAAGCAATTTATACGTACAATGCAAATCAGACATTAACGGAATGGACTGACGCCGGTCAAAAATGGTTTTTGCCAAAATTGTTGAAGCAAAATACTATCCGTAAGAAGCTTCGGAATTTCCTGAAAAATAAGAATGAAAAGATACAGGATGTTCCGCAGTTATTGACTGATATAATTGCCTTTCAAAAAGAACAGTCGATAATTGAAGGTAAGGCAGCTACTTTAGCTCCGATGCTAGGCTGGGCATGGAACGGAGGGAACTGCGATTGGGATCAATTAGAAGTTATTGCCAAAGTTGTACAAAAATTAAATCAGGAAATAATTTCCCTGCTCGAAGATCCTGCGAAGGCAAGGGCATGGAGGCGGAAGATCGCCGTTGATCTGTCTGAAGGTAGGCAGGTATTCAAACAGTTGTTTGGCGCATCTTTCAGCGGCTATGGTACTTTTTATTTCAAAACAATGGCGACCGAGGCAAAGCTGAACCAAACGCTGGGTATAGACATTGCAGCATTAAAGCCATTGGCCACTTCACGAATCGACAATTGCGAAATCCATGCAAAAAAATGGCTCGAAAATATTGAGTTGCTAAGAGACTGGGTGAGCTGGCAGCAGGTCAGAGATCGGGCTATGCTCGAAGGTCTGGAGCCATTGATTACGCAATATGAAATGGGGACTATAAATAGCGACGAAGTTTTTAGCAGTTTTAAGAAGGGTGTTTTACGTTCTTGTGCCGATTTTATTTTTAGCAGAGAGGTCTCGCTCTCGTCATTCAACGGGCAGTTGTTTGAAGAGAAGATCAGGAGGTTTCGGGAGATAAGTAACTATTTTGAACAGTTGACAAAAGAGGAGCTGGTTGCAAAATTAGCAGCCAAAATACCTGATGGATTGAAGGAAGCATCTCAGAGCTCAGAAATGGGTATGCTGCAGCGTGCTATTAGAAATGGCGGGCGTGGTATGTCTATTCGCAAATTATTCGACTCGGTCTCGAACTTATTACCGAGGCTCAGTCCCTGCATGTTGATGAGCCCTATATCCGTTGCTCAATATTTTGATGCGAATTCCGCAAAGTTCGATCTGGTAATTTTTGATGAGGCATCTCAGATGCCAACCTGCGAAGCTGTAGGCGCAATTGCCAGAGCTGATAATGTAATTATCGTGGGAGATCCAAAGCAAATGCCTCCCACTAATTTCTTTTCAACAAATCACGTCGACGAGGACAATGAAAAAGAAGACCTCGAAAGCATACTTGATGATTGCCTGGCTTTTTCAATGCCGCAAAGACGCCTGTCTTGGCACTACAGGAGCAAGCATGAAAGCCTGATCGCATTCAGTAACTCAAAGTACTACGACAACAAGTTGCTGACCTTCCCTTCCACCGATGATATTGCAACAAGGGTGCAATACGTTGAAGTGACTGGGTACTATGACCGTTCCAAAACCAGGCAAAATCCAGCGGAAGCAAAAGCTATAGTTGACGAAATATTAATGCGCCTCGCAGACCCTGTTTTATCCAGGCGCAGTATTGGTGTTGTTACATTTAGCTCCGTGCAGCAAACACTGATAGACGATATGCTGAGTGATGCACTTAAAGCAAACCCGTTGTTGGAGGCAGTAGCATTAGAGTCTGAGGAACCGTTGTTTATCAAGAATCTGGAAAATGTACAGGGCGATGAACGGGATGTAATTCTGTTTTCAGTAGGCTACGGACCGGATAAAGAGGGTAAGGTCAATTTGAATTTCGGTCCGTTAAACAGAAGCGGAGGCGAACGCAGGCTGAATGTTGCGGTTTCACGAGCCCGCTACGAAATGATGGTATTCTCTACTTTAAGAGCCGAACAGATCGATATAGCCCGTACATCATCCGATGGCGTTGCAGGGCTGAAAGCATTTTTGGAATACGCACAAAAGGGTAAGTCAATACTTAGTTACCGAAACCCAGCAAACATTGTTAAGACTGAAGATTTTGTAAAATTAATTGCTGAAAGAATTCGTGAGAAGGGATATGAAGTAAATACGAACATTGGCTGTTCGGGGTATAGAATTGATATCGGTGTTGTTGATGCAAAAAATAAGTCCAGGTATATACTAGGTGTTTTAAGTGATGGTCAGAACTACAATGCCGCAAAAACAGCTGGTGACAGAGAAATAGTTCAGTACGATGTGTTGAGGTTGCTTGGTTGGAATATCTACAAAGTGTGGTCAACAGATTGGTGGGAAAATCCTGAAAGAGTAGTTGATAATTTAATTCGTGAAATAAATCGCATCGAGAACTTGCCACCGGACAGTGAAACGAAAATTGTAACAACTGCTTCGGTTAAGCCCGCAATTGAAAATAATACTTTAAATAATTCCGGTGCTAATGCAGTATTGGTTGAAAGTACAAAGAATCGCAGCACTGCCGCAGTCAAATATGAAGTTTGTAGTCTGGACATTGTTAAGTACGCAACTTCCGATGATTTTCTGTTGCAATCTAATCGTCAGAGGGTGTGCTGCCAGATTCTGGATATACTAAGTATTGAAGCGCCTATCAGCAAAAACTTGTTGTGCAAACGTGTGTTATCCGCCTGGGGCATTTCAAGGTTGGGCGCTCGGATCAGTGCACATTTTGATTTGTTATTTTCTACACTTCAGTTAAAGAGCACATTACAGGATGATCGCGTTGTTTTCTGGAATAGAGATCAGATACCCGTTGAATACAGTGGGTACAGAATTCCTGCGGAGGAGTCGCAGAAACGCGATGCTGAGGATATTCCGGTAGAAGAAGTCACAAATGCCATTAGGGAGATATTAACCAATCAGATCAGTTTGCCAAAAGAAGAATTGATAAAGGAGACTGCCAGAGTATTTGGTTTTGCAAGGGCTGGCAACAGTGTCGAATGTTTTATTTCACGTGGACTGGACGCAGCCATTTCAAAAGGTCTTGCCGGTGTTGAGAATGGTCGTATAGTTGGTAAAGACTAATCAACTTGGTTATTCAACTATTTTGTAATCGTAATTCCATTGCTTTTTAATTTCAAAACTAATAGTTAAAGTATCGGTAACAGCCTTCATTTTCTATCAGATATTCTGGCTGCTTTTTCGTTTTACATATCTTTGATGCATGTTAATCTATGTCATAGCTGTTGTATTGGCTTTCGTGATCGGAGTTAATATTTTTATGCGGCAGCAACAGTTTGGTGCCAGACCCTCTGGCGACCGGTTGCTACAAATGCAGCAGTCACCCAACTACCGCGAGAACCAGTTTCAGAACCAAAGCGATACTCCGCAGCTCACTGATGGAGCTACGTTTCTTTCCGTTTCAAAAGAGTTCTTTTTTGGCGACAAGAGCCGGAGAAAGCCACCGGGTAAGCTTCCATCACGTAAGGTGTATCTGCATAAACTTGATGCCGCAGCTAATGTGCTGGTTTGGTTTGGGCATTCTTCATACTACCTGCAAGTTGATGGTAAGAAGATATTGGTGGATCCCGTATTTGGCGGCAATGCATCGCCTTTAAAAGGCACTACCCGTAGCTTTGAAGGTTCAGATGTATATAGCGTTGATGATATTCCTGCACTCGATTATTTATTCATAACACACGATCATTGGGATCATCTCGACTATCCCACTGTGCTGAAGCTGAAGTCTAAAGTTGGCAAAGTTATTACTGCCGCAGGTGTAGGTGCTCATCTCGAGCGTTGGGGATTTGATGCTGCAAATGTTACTGAGCTCGACTGGTACAACGATACGCTTTTGGAAGGTGGACTGCATGTACGGGCAGTGCCTGCCAGGCACTTTTCGGGTCGTGGTTTCAAACGCAACGGATCCCTATGGGCGTCATTTATTCTTACTGCCCCTTCT
>CAIKOJ010000148.1 GCA_903829015.1 uncultured Bacteroidota bacterium | reverse complement strand
GAACTGGTTTGGTCTTCTGATAAGATTAGCATGTACAGGTTCAATAGAAGTACACCTGCTAAATGCAAAATACCTGTTTTGGTCTCTTTTGCTATGCTGAACAGGCACGATGTACTGGATCTGCAACCCGACCGCAGCCTGATGAAAAAGCTTCTGGATGAGGGTCTGGAAATTTATGTGATGGATTGGGGTTACCACGACCGTTCAGACCGTTACCTTACAATGGAAGACTATATCGACGGATACATGAACGATGCTGTTGACTTCCTGCGTAAGCGTCATAAAGTTCAGAAAATACACAAGATGGGTATTTGCCAGGGTGGCACTTTCTCAATGATATATTCTGCACTGTACCCTGAGAAGATCAAATCATTAACTACATACGTTGCTCCTTACGACTTCTCTACAACTAAGTGCATGTTGTACAAATGGACTAAGTACATTGATGTAGATGCAATGGTAGATACAGTAGGCACTATTCCTGGCGAAATGATCGACGGCGCTTTTGGCATGCTGAAACCAAGCATGAACGTGAGCAAGTATTTGGGTGTACTCAATTCTCTGGACGATTCTGATAAAATGATGAACTTCCTGCGCATGGAAAAATGGAAGAGCGATTTACCAGCCATTCCGGGTGAAATGTATCGTAAATACATAAAAGACCTGTTCCGCGACAACAAACTGGTGAAGGGCGAATTTGAATTAGGAGGTAGGTTAGTGAATCTTAAGAATGTAACTATGCCGTTCCTGAATGTGTACGCTACTGAGGATAACATCATTCCGAATGAGAGCACACTCAACATTATGAACCTGGTAGGTACGAAAGACAAAAAAGAATACGCATTCCCAGGTGGGCATATTGGTGTATTTGTAGGCGGTAAATCTCAAAAAGAATTAGGACCTGCAGTTGCCAAATGGATCATGGAAAAAAGCTAGTTCTTGATACAATGAATTAATACTGTAACCCCGCAATACCTGCGGGGTTATTTTTTTCAGTCATTTCAATTTCTTTATACTGATATTTGCACAATTCCGATACGCACTTCACTTTAAAACCAGGTAAACAAAATTGGTAGTATATCCATACAATACAAAATTCATTGACCTTCCCGGAGATTGTAAAATCGCTTACATAGATGAGGGTAAGGGAGAACGCACATTGTTATTTATACACGGGCTAGCCAACTATGCGCTCGTCTGGAAAAACAACATAGACTACCTCAAACAATATTACCGCTGTATCGCTATCGACCTGCCGGGCAACGGTCTGTCTGATAAAAACGAACACGATTTCAGCATGCGCTTTTTTGCCGAATGCGTGTACGAATTTATCAAAGCGATGAATTTGAAAGATCCGGTTGTTATAGGCCACTCCATGGGTGGGCACATTGCAATGACACTGGCAATTGCACATCCCCTTTGCCTCTCAAAATTAGTATTATGTGCACCGGCAGGGCTGGAAGAATTCACTTCGTTTGACAAGACCTTGTATTACAGTACAATTCACCTATACGACTTCGTGAGCAGCGAGGAGCATACGCTGCGCCATACAATAGAAAACAGTTTTTATCATCATAAACATCAGGGAGAAAGTATTGTAAAAGATCTGGTGGCTATAATGAAAACATACAAACTCAACTATTACCGAAAGATGATTGAGTCGTGTATAAAAGGAATGCTGGAAGAACCTGTACTGGATAAAATAAGTAGTATAACAACACCTACCCTCGTGATGTTCGGCAAACATGATGCATTGATACCAAACAGATTACTGCACCACACAACGCCTGAGCATATTGCAAAAACGGGCGTTCAAAAATTGACAAACGGTAAATTGGAAATGATCAGCAACTGCGGGCATTTTCTTCAACTTGAAAAAACTGATGAAGTAAACAGGCATATTATTATGTATCTCGAAGAGAAATAACAGGTGACCCTTAGGCATAAAAAAAGGAACGATAATCGTTCCTTTTTTTATTTCACTTATGCAGTTTATTATCTTTTTCCGGTTGGTTTTGAAGCCTTTTTAGGAGCAGGTTTTACTAACTCTTCATCTCCTTCCATATCAAGCATTTTCTCCAGCTGGCGAACTTTCTTCTTTAGTTCATAGATGGTCTTGTAAACATCATCCATTTCGCTGCGTGTAGCTACCGGAATATCCTTAAACATTTTTTCAGTTTGCAGGTCTATATCCTTGCGAAGTTTCATCTGCATAGAACCAACCTCAGCCATCAATTTGCTGTAGTCGTTACTTTCAAACAGAGAAACGTACACCTTATCGCTGATATTCAACCACTCCTGATACATATCAACAATGCTGGTCACTTCGCCACCATCCTTGATCTTCTTAGCGGTATGCTCAGCCAGTTTGTCCATTACTTTTGCGCCCTGGTTGTAAACCATGTACTGTAATTCAGCATTCTTCATGTTGAATTCTACGATACGCTTGTTGATTTCGTTCCACTCCTGCAAAGCAGTTGTATGCTGGTTTGGAGTCATCATTTTCGTAAACGGAGCAGCAGCCTCACTCATTTGGCCCATCCAGTTAGTGTAGGCGTTGTTCATGTTACCAAACACCTGCGAACCGTTATGACTGAATTTGTTCATTGCATCACGCATCTGGTGAAAATTGTTCATGCCAGCGTCGTTCATATGCTTCATGCTGTCGTTATACATGCCGCTCATCTTATTCATATATTCACGACTGCTTTCGGGCATAAATCCAAAGAACTTATCCATGAATTCTTTGTAAGCCTCAGGGTTCATCAGCTTTTTGTACTCGTCCATGCTGAAAGTTTTTTCCTGCATAGACTTCATCATCGGCATCCACATTTCTGTGAACTTAGTGAATCCTTCAGCAGTATTGATCATGTTCTTGTATGTATCCTGTACAGTACCATTCTCAAAATTTTTCTGCCATTCAGCAAAATTGTTGTTCATTTGGCTGTAGTACTGATTGAACATTGAAGTCAGGCTATCAGTAGATTTTTTGAAAGCGTCAGCAGAAAAAGGATTGTTTGCCTGCATCTGGTTCATCCATGAAGCCCATGGATTTGAATTGTTGTTCATCATATTCGGCCAGTTTGCAAATGGATTATTATTTGTAAAGGTAGCAAAAGGATTTGCAGTAGCGTCGAAACCAAATTTCTTTGCAGCTTCCTGTCCCATTTCCATTGCTTGCTTAGACCAATTTGCCTGAGCATCCATAAAGTTCTGCAAAAAGTTTGCAGAGTTATCTGATGCATTTGATGTAGATGAGCTACCCTTAGTCTTGCTAGATTCAGCTTCGCCGTTACCGGTAACTTTACTGAAAAAATCTTTCTGGGTTTCTAACCAGTTTTTGTACCAGTCAGTACCTTTTTCAATTGTTTCGTTCAGCACCTTGTTGTTGCCGGCCATCTTCTTAGTGTTTTCCACTACGCTGTCCACCACTTTTTTCTGTGTTTCCAGGACAGCATCTACTATTTTATTATTAGTTGCCATATACAATTGTTATTACGTTAAAAATTATTTTTCAAAAAATTGTCGAAAAGAAAATTTTACCTATTTTAGCAACTGAAATTCCCCTCAATCTGTTTTCACCGCACCTTCCTCAATTGCGGTGCAAAAGTAGCAAAGTTTTAGTTAAACAAATGTAAAATTCATTACTTAATAGTTATCTCACGGTTAAATACGCCTGCTTTACGCTTAGATTTCGACCGTTGCTGGGCTGATTTGATATTAGCTTATTTAAATTTCCACGGTTGTTTCTACTGATTTCATGCTCTGTTGTTAAAATCTGTTACTTTCGCCGAAAATCATCAAATTATGTTACAGATCGGAGACGAATTCCGTCACAATTACAGTTACACACAGGAAGATGTAGATCTTTACGCAAAAGTTAGTGGCGATACCAATCCATTGCACATTGATGCAGAAGCGGGCAAAGCGAGTATGTTTGGCCGCAACATTATACATGGCTTTTTAGGAGCCAGCGTATTCACCAAAATTTTCGGAGCGCTATGGTATGCCGACGGACATGTGTATATGAGCCAGAACATTAAGTGGCTTAAGCCTATGTTTGTAGGAACAGAATATGAAGCAGTAGTTAAGGTAAAAGAAATAGTTAAGGAAAAGAACCGCATATTGTATGAATGTGCCGTTTATGATGTAGCAACCGGCGACCAAACCATAGCTGGCGAGGCATTGCTGCTCAATAAGAAACAATACGTGTGGGCGTAACCCGCAAACTAAGATGATTGAACTGCCTTACTAAGAATCGATGTTTTTAGTTTCATAAGGCACAAATTAAAACCCGGAGCTAACAGCAAAAACTGTTTTGTTCCGGGTTTTTAGATTCAGTCAAGTGTTCAAGGTTCGTACACGTCCTACTGTGGGATGCAGCAACTGCAGTGTATTCAAATTTCCGCGAAATAAATTTTCAGTCCGCACTTGTCAGACGTTATCTCAATAAGAATCCAAAATAATTCCTGCCCTTTTCCTTCTTACGTTTCTCTATAAAATCACGGATCTCAAATGCCGCTTTTATAACATCTTCGGTATGTGTTGGATTTGCGACTGGCATACCAGACCGCAAACCCACCAAAAAACACTTTCGAGTTAAGGATGTATCGATAGCTTTTAGACTTCACAGCAAGAACTGAATATTGATCTGCATAATACAATTAGGCAACCGTGGCATTGCAACTAACATGAGTAAAAAGAGCCTTTATCTGGTGCAATTACACTGAATCAGCCCAGCAATTTTTCAATTCAATTCCCAAGGTGTCCAACAACCTTTCGTTGATTTTATCTACCTACAAACAATTCGGAACTAATGACAGAGTAAACTGAACAAAAAAAACGCAAATACACTATGTACTTTCCTTCTGTTATTCATATGTTATCAATCCGAAAATAGCCAAACACCTGAAATCACATTTGTATCTTGACCTGAATTAAAAAATCGTAGTAATACAACGATTTCAAAAGCAATAATTACTATTTCATAAATACTAAAAAGCGCCGAATGAAATTCAATTCCCTCTATTTGCTGATTGTGATGGTCACAGTTTTCTTAACAACTACGGGAGACTTATTTGCCGGTACCGGGAAAGTACGATTCGGCGAAATGACAAGGGGAGATTGCAACGGTACCGGAATATGCCATATAGGTGCAACAGGAGCCGTAACATTATTTACTTACTACCAAAATACAGATACCGCCGGAGGAACATTTACCAGCCTTTCGATGTTTGTAAACTTCTACGACGCTGTGAACAACGGATTTATTGGCAATTTAAATGGCGGCAGTTACGTTTTTACAGCAGGGTATGTTTTTAATCATCCGGGAGACCAGGGACTAGGCATACCATCTACATATTTTATCCCGATTGGCTACACATGCAACTATGAGCCTGCCGTAGCCGGAGAGAGAATTACACTCACAGTAACGCAGTTTACCGCTAATAAATAGGCTTAAAAAAAGAGCAGTCCCTTGAAACAAATGTTTTGATCTCATTTGGCATATCAAAAAAGATAAGAGGCTGTCCAAAACCCGTTCAGACAGCCTCTTTCAACCGGTATTATTTTCAACTTCCCGGAAACAATAGTCCGTCGAGAAATACATTTGTTTTGGTTTCGTTTAAATCACCTTTTGAATAAGCGTATAGAACTACTATAAACCTTCCGTTTGTCCAGCCTTTGATCTTCCAGTTACTGTCTTTATCTTTCCAGTAATCTATTACCCCTCTAGTACTTTCACTGTTCTTTAGCCTGTGACCTTTACCATAACCTGCTGAACCTGTAATCTTCATTGCGTTTTTCAGATAGTCAAGATAGGAAATCAGCACATCTTCACTTTCTTTCAAATCCTTAATTTCGTCTTTCAGCTTCACACAAATCACGCCATAGGATACGTCGCTGTTATTGCATTCTGCAGTATACACATCAGACCCATCCGGACTTTTCTCTACACTGATTGTACCGGGATCACAGAATGTATAGAAAGAACATCCGCTGTTACCGATTGGGTACTTTTTTAGCGATTGGGCATACAAGCTACTGGTCAGCAGTACACATGCAATAATGACTATGAGTTGGCGCATTGATGAAATATTTACAAGCAATATAATGATTTAAACCTTTCCCTATTATTTATAACCGTGCCAGATACGCTCGGTCTTATCATACAACCAATAGGTGCCATTGCTGTAGCTGAAATTCAATGAAGCCTGTACAGGCGCATCTGAGGGCAGCTTCAATATTTGTGTCCGCAAACCGGTGCCTATGTTGTACAGTTCGATCTGCTTGTCGTTGAAATTCAATACGCCGATTTCAGATTTTGCAATACCAGTGTAGATGATAGCATTTTCATTGTAGTTGCCTTTTATGTCGTCTGGTATCGGATCCTTAATTTCATCTTTTGACTTTGCACCCAAATGCAATGCAATTGATGTGTCAGAAACGCCATCTTTCATCACATGGCGCTCCAGTGAGCTGGAATTAAAATCCAAGTAATAGACAACATTATTCTTAGGGTCATAAATGCCCACGCTTTGTGCATCCGGCTTGCCCGCCTCTTTGTCCATTTTAGTAACTGCTGTTGGTATTCCTTTTCCATTCAGCTTATACTCTGCCCATCCGTTGTTGTCATATCCGTTGGCTTGCAGCGTCTTGGTATTTGGGTTGTACCAAAAACCACGAACATCGAACATAGTCTCCAGTTTATCATCACTCAGCATTTTACCTTTCTCATCAAATACCTCCATCGGAAAGGTTTCATTACCCGCCTGAGCAGCATAATATTTCTTTTGCACCGGATGCCAGGCTACACTGGCACCGTTGGCACCACCCGGCCTGTCGATTTTCAATGAAATGGACGCTTTCAGTGTTTTCGGTGTCTGACTTTCAGCGTGCAAAGAAGCCACCAACAATGTGGTAGCAATGGCCATCATTTTCAAAAGTTTGCTCATAAAAATTGATTTAGTTTTTTTAATGATCAACATAATAAACTCAGAAATACAAATTTACGGTACAAAGAAACAACTAATGCGACAAATGCAAATACCACATTCGTGGTATTTTTTAAACTTCTTGTTACTCCCGATGTCCTATTTACAAATATTTTCCACTGTCTGTCCTATCCAAAGGACTAACACCCATCGCCCCTCCACTACAACAAAACCTTTGCAAATGGCTCTTTTCTTGGTTGAAAAGGATATCAGACATTTCTCATAACTTTACATTCAAAATTTCCATTTATGCGTTTTTTGTCTTTCCTATTTACTTTACTCATTTTTAGTGCTGTTTTATATGCCCAGCAGCCTGCGTCAACTCTTCCAAGCGATAATATCTATACAATCAAGCAGCAATTTCTTTATAATGAGTTGCATAACCCTAATGATCAGGATAGCGAAGACGACAATGACTTAGCGCGTTTCAACCGGTGGTTTAACCTTATGGAACCCCGATGCTACCCATCAGGTAACCTGCCAAAACCCAGCGCATTGCTTACCGCAACCAAAGATTACATGAATTCGGCTTCAGCGAGGAAAGCTTCTGGTCAAAAAACAACTGCCGGCACACCGGCCTGGTCTTCACTGGGTCCCACAAATGTGCCTTCTAACCACAATGGCATTGGTAGAGTAAACTGTATTGTTTTATCGCCACAGGATACGAATACATTGTACATCGGCACAGCATGCGGAGGTGTTCATATTAGTCACGATGGCGGAACCACCTGGACAACTAATTCTGACAACTTCCCTTCATTGAGTATTGCCGATATTGCAGTGAACCCAATCCATCCCGACACACTTTATGCCGCTACCGGCGATGGATACGGATATGAAACAGGTGGTTTTAGCATTTTTTGGGGAGGTTTGTATTCGGCAGGGGTAATGAAAAGCACCAACGGTGGTATCTCATGGCAAACTACAGGATTGAGTTTTGTGCAATCAGATAAAGACATTATTCAAAAACTACTCATTCATCCTACAAAAACAAACATACTGCTTGCTGCAACAAGGCACGGCATCATGCGCAGCACCGATGCAGGCACAACCTGGACTAACGTAGATCCCGGCAACCATGTTTTCAGCATGGCATTCAGACCTCAAAGCCCCGACACGGTTTACGCTATCAACACAGCTGATCTGCGCGTATCGTACAATGCCGGTGCTACATGGCAAACGTTGCGCACTGGCATGAACCCAACCGGCAACAGATGCACTATCGGAGTGTCTCCGGCGGCTCCAGGTGCAATTTGGATTTTGGATGCAAACAACAAACTCAAATGGTCTCATAACGGGGGGAGTACCTTCGTTAATACCAACCCACCCGATACAGCTAACTTTTATGGATACTACGACAGAGTACTGGCCATATCCCCTACAGATTCCAACTACATTCTTGCTTTTGGTATGATCATGGCCATTTCTGATAATGGTGGTGTTGCATGGGTAAGATTAAATCCCGACCGAAACGTTCATGTGGATAACCACGCGGCAGCTATCAACCCGCTTCACCCGGCAACAATATATACCGGCAACGACGGTGGCATCAGCGTAACTAGAAACGGAGGAGCAAGTTGGAAAAATCTTTCAAACGGCCTCACAATATCCCAGATATACCGAATGAGTTCCTCTCAACAGTCTCCCAATATCATTCTGTGCGGCCTTCAGGACAATGGATGCTTTCATAACAACGGCACGAACTGGCTGCACAAAACCGGTGGCGATGGCGAAGCTGTAGCAATTCATCCAATGAACGACTTAGTACAGATCGCATCCTCTCAGAACGGCAGTTTCAGTATGTCGCTCGACAGAGGCGCTACATTCAACCATATTACAGTTACTGCGGAAACCGGTTCCTGGACCTCTCCGGTTACATTCGACCCTTTTAATGATCAGGTGATCTATTACGGTTATAAAAACATATTTGTCACCCGCGATCAGGGCGGCAGTTATTCACAGCTTACATCCTTCAATCCATTCTCAGGTGGTGCCACTAATATTGCAGTGGGCAGGTCGAATACTAATGTCATTTACGCATCAGACATGGCCTCCATTATCCGCTCAATAGATGGCGGTGCCAACTGGACAAACATTCTCGGAAATCTGCCAACAAATTTTGTAGCAATTACCGATATAGCAGTTGATCCAAGGGATGCTATGAAAGTGTATGTTACAACCTCGGGATATCTTCCAGGATACAAATTGTTTTACAGCTCCACCGGCGGCAATACTTGGACCAATATCAGCTCCGACCTGCCAAACATCCCGGCTAATACTCTGGTGATTGATACTACGACCACAGGCGCCATGTTTGTAGGCACTGATATGGGCGTATTCTATACCGACTCATCTCAAACCGGATGGACCCGCTACGGCACAGGATTGCCAAACGTATTGATCAATGATCTGGAGTTAAACTACGGCAACTACAAAGTTAGGGCCGCAACTTTCGGCCGCGGAGTTTGGGAAGCACCACTGAAAGCGCCACAGCCTAACTCAGTAAAACAGTTTACAAACGGTGCAGCTATAGGAGTTGATGTAGTACCAAATCCATCGAAAGATAACTGGACGATCATATTCAATAACACAGCTCCTACAAAATACTCGGTGAAAGTGTACGATGTGGCAGGGCGTATTGTTGCGCAATCTGAAAACTCCGATAAAATAAATGCGACCAAATTACCAGGGGGTGTATATAGTATTGAAGTGACAGTAGATGACAAAGTTTACCACATCAAGTCTGTGAAAGACTAACATGGTCAAAAATTACATCGAAAATGCCGCACTCATTTGTGCGGCATTTTTTTTGCTCCAAAAAACAGATTCCACATCAGCCTTATGAGATGAGCCCAAAACAATTCAAATCAAAAATGTCAATTGGATCACCGCCTATCCACCGGAACTCTAATTGCTATATAAATGTTAAAGCCTAAACAGCGCTGTGGAATTATGAGCCCTGAATAGTCTTTTTGAAAACACTCCATATGAAATCAAAGATCACTATACTGCTCTTATTACTTGCAGTATCAACAAAACTGGCCGCACAAACTGGCCATCTTACCGGGAAAGTAACTGATGAATTGGGACGTAAACTAGTCAGTCTGATAACGTTGGCAGACAGTGGTAAAATAAAATACACCACGCTCACCAACACAGAAGGCGTTTATACGTTTACCAATCTTCGTGCAGCCACCTATGTAGTAAATGCGTCTTGTTTGAACTACGGTACAAAAACAAAAAGAAATGTTGTGATCAGTGATGGTAAAAAAGAAATTATCAACTTCCGGCTCAAACAAAACTCACCGGTAATTAAAGAAGAAGAAACTGTCTACGCACCTCCTCCTGCAGCTACGAGCGGTCGGGCCTATTCTAAAGCTGATGGGCAAACTGCCAAGTATATCAGAGAGAGTCCCGGTCATTCATACTACCAGGCTCCGGTTGAATACAAACAAAAACCGCAGTTCTATAACCCCAGCATAGAGAGCTACAAAAAGAATTCCGAAAATGATTTCATGAACGTCAAGGTCAACCCTATGTCAACTATGTCAGTGGACGTCGATCGGGCTTCCTACAGCAATATTCGAAGATTCATTAACCAGGGACAGCTGCCTCCTGCCGATGCAGTACGCGTGGAAGAAATGATCAATTACTTTGATTATGACTATGCCCAACCAAAAGGCGAAGATCCAATATCCATAAATACAGAAATTACAAACTGCCCCTGGCAAAGTGGTCATAAGATACTCAGAATAGGCATGCAGGCACGGAAAGTGAATATGGATCGGTTACCCGCCTCAAATCTTGTGTTCCTGATTGACGTTTCCGGATCTATGGAATCACAGGAACGGCTGCCGCTTTTAGTTGAAGGAATGAAACTGCTGGTGCAAAACCTCAGGTCAATTGACAAGGTAGCAATTGTAACTTATGCAGGCAATGCAGGTCTGGTATTACCTTCCACCAGTGGCAACCATAAGCAAACAATACTCGACGCTTTAGAAAAACTGCACGCCGGCGGCTCCACTGCAGGCGGAGCTGGTATAAAACTCGCTTACAAGGTAGCATCTGAAAATTATATTAAAGGCGGAAACAACCGCGTGATGCTCGCCACCGACGGCGATTTCAATGTGGGGGCTAGCAATGAAAACGACTTGGAAACACTGATAGTTAGACAAAGAGAATCCGGCATATTCCTTACCTGCCTGGGATTCGGCACGGGTAATTATAAAGATTCAAAAATGGAGCTGCTTGCGGATAAAGGAAATGGCAACTACGACTATATAGACAATGTTCAGGAAGCGCAGAAAACGCTGGTGAGCGAATTTGGCGGTACGTTATTTACGATTGCTAAGGATGTAAAATCACAAATTGAATTCAACCCTTCAAAAGTTCAAGGCTATCGGCTGATAGGTTACGAAAACCGATTGCTGAACAACGAAGACTTTAAAGATGATAAGAAAGATGCGGGCGACATGGGTTCAGGGCACGTGGTTACAATTTTGTACGAGATCATCCCCAAAGGCTTTAACAGCGAATATATGAGAGAGGCAAACGAACTGAAATATCAGAGGCCGGCAAAAACAGAAGCTACCTACAGCAACGAGTTTGCCACCATAAAATTCAGGTACAAAAAACCCGATGAAAACCACAGCAAAGAAATGGTTCATATCATTCCCGACAACACTAATTCCATAGCATCTGCATCAGAAAACACAAGGTTTGCCACTTCCGTTGCCATGTTTGGCATGCTACTTACGCACTCAAAATACAAAGGCACTTGCAGCTATAACGATGTGATCACTATGGCATCCGGCAGCAGGTCAATTGATAAGGAGGGATATCGTGCCGAGTTTATTAGGCTGGTTAAGGCCGCAAAAGAATACAAACCCACGGCTGCAATAGAATAAATAAAGGTCAAAAAACCGGAGTGTTTTACGCTCCGGTTATTTGCCAGGTAGCCAAAACCGGAGATTGTATTCGATCACACAACTATTTCCAGATATTGAAACTTAAACTGAATTTCTTGTCCTGTATCAGTTTGCGCCAGTCAATAAACAAAAACACAAACACCAACACTATCCCAAGCGCTGTTCCTAAAACCGTTTTCCAGGTCAAAAAACCTTCCGCCACAGCGGTAGCATTTCTGGCTGCATAATCTCCGGCAAGCACCATAGCCATATCGCTCACAAATTTACCTATCAAGAATGCAGGGATGATCTTTATTGTCCTGATTTTCGCTAAACCAGCCGCAGTAAACAAAGGAGTTGAAGGAAGAGGCATCAACGTATATAACAACACAAACAACTGCATGCCCCAGGTATTACCTCTCAGCTTTTGACCAATAAACTGAATATCCTCAGTCTTTTCCTTTTTGACCATCTTTGCCGACAGGAACGGTATATACCAACTATACAGCAACCTACCCAGCGCAGACCCCAAAACACCAATAATTAGCACCCACCAAATATCCAGCCCGTACCGCATCTGAAAGAAAACCATTACCGTCCAGGCGGGAGGCCCTACAAACGGAACAGAATCAACGAGAAATGACGCAATAAAAACAAGAACGTAATACCACATATCTTCTGCAATGTATAGAAATTTACACCAGTAAATTGCTGGAATTGTAGCAGTAGAGAGAGTGAAAGCATGAATTTTTATCCGAATTTGTTGAATTACGATACTCTCCATATCTTTGCACATGGCAATAAAATCCAAATTTTACGGCGAAGGTCTCACTTTTGATGATGTACTCCTGATGCCCGCTTACTCGGATGTACTCCCCCGCGAAGTAAGTATTGTAACCAATCTCACTAAAGACATTAAAATAAATATACCCATGGTATCAGCTGCCATGGATACTGTTACTGAAGCTCCGCTGGGCATCGCATTGTCGCGTGTTGGTGGTATTGGTATTCTGCATAAAAACATGAGTATTGAGCGCCAGGCCGAGCAGGTGCGCAAAGTAAAACGCTCAGAAAACGGTCTTATACTAGACCCGATAACGCTGAAACCCGACGCCACCGTTGGCGATGCTTTGAAAATAATGAAGGAAAACAGGATTGGTGGTATCCCAATTGTAGATGACAATTACCTGCTCGTAGGTATGCTCACCAACCGCGACCTGCG
>CAIKOJ010000147.1 GCA_903829015.1 uncultured Bacteroidota bacterium | reverse complement strand
GCTGATCCGGCAAAAATTGAAAAATATGCGCGCGAAAATTATAGAATGAAGCATGATGGAGAAGATGTTTACGTCATAGAAACAGAAAATCCAACCAAGTAATATAATGTAAATTCTGATACGATAAAACCACCTTCGGGTGGTTTTATTATTTGGGATCGATACAACGATACAGGCGATATAGTATTTCGCTATTCTGGAATAAAAAAAGAAGTGGCAAAATTGTAAAAGGGGAATCGGTTAAATTGTAAAATAATACTCAACTTTGAACATTAAATGACCATCAGACTGTAATGATAACAATTATCTCAGGCACCAACCGTGCCGACAGCATGACATTGAGGACGGCAAATCTCTATTATAAATTAATCTTAGAGCATACCCCTGATGTAAAGCTGCTCTCTCTGGAGAACAAAAAAGTTTGGGAAAAGGGCGAAGAAATGAAGGCGATAGAACAGGAGTATCTGATACCTGCTGACAAATTTTTGCTCATCATGCCAGAATACAATGCCAGCTTTCCCGGAATTTTGAAACTGATGATGGATAACTGTGACATCAGAAAATCTTGGTGGCACAAGAAAGCTGCGTTAGTGGGTTTATCAGACGGACGTGCAGGTAACCTGCGGGGATTGGAGCATATGACATCGATACTGCACTACATGAAAGTGAATGTGCTGTATGACAAACTGCTGCTTTCGAAAATTAACGAGGAGATGGATAAAAGTGGCGTATTACTGAAGCCTGCTACAGAGCAACTGATCAAAGATCAGATCGCACACTTCTTAAAATTCTAATTTTACTAATGAAACTACGTTTAATTCTTATACTCAGCATTTTAGGACTTGCCGAATATTATAGCTTGGTAGTTGTTCGATCTGCTTTGAAAAATTTGCCATCGGTTTGGCGCATTGGTTTAACTACACTTTATGTTGTGTTGACAATAGTATCGTGGCTGGGATTCATATTTTTCAGGCAGATCAACTGGGCAGCGATGCCACATTTGCTCCGCAATATTTACATCTCATTTGTGCTGGGGTTTGTGGTTGGCAAGATACTGGTGATGCTTGTAATGCTGGTGGATGACATCAGGAGGCTCGTAACATGGCTGATCACTTCGCTGGCATATGGAGGTACAACCGCTGCAACCGATGCTCAGCCCGGTGGTGGCATAGACCGTTCTGAATTTTTAAAGAGAACTGCATTGGTGATGGGTGGGCTTTCGCTGCTTGGGTTTACATATGGTATCACCAACAGGTATAAATATAGAGTGCGAAAGGTTAAACTGGATCTGGCAGGAATCCCTAATGGATTTAAGGGAATGAAGATCGTGCAGATCAGCGACATACATACAGGCAGCTTTGATAATCATAGTGCGGTGCTGCATGGTATTGAGCGGGTAATGGATCAGAACGCAGATATGATATTATTCACGGGCGATCTGGTGAATAATCATGCTCATGAGGTGGATAGTAAGTATCAGGAAATCTTCTCCAGGCTGAAGGCTCCGATGGGTGTTTATTCTACGCTGGGTAACCACGATTATGGCGACTACGTGCAGTGGCCAACAAAAGAAGATAAGGTAGCCAATCTGAATACGCTGAAAGAAACACATGGTAAAATGGGATGGCGGCTGCTTATGAATGAGCATGTTGTGCTTGAAAGAGGAGGAGATAAAATTGCACTGATAGGTATAGAGAACTGGAGTGCTAAAGCCAACTTTCCTAAATACGGCGATCTGAGCAAAGCATATAGCGGACTTAACGAAAAAGATATTTCGTTTAAGATATTGATGTCTCACGATCCATCGCATTGGCATGGGCAGGTGCTGACTGATTACAAAGATGTGAACCTGACGCTGAGCGGCCACACACACGGTATGCAGTTTGGTGTGGATAGCAAATGGCTGAAATGGAGCCCTGTGCAATACATGTACAACGAATGGGCAGGCCTTTATTCGCAAGGTGATCAGCATCTGTACGTGAACCGCGGCTTTGGTTTTCTGGGCTATCCGGGCAGGCTGGGCGTATTGCCCGAGATCACTGTGTTTGAATTGGTATAGATAGGTTCGTTACTTTAGTTTTATGGAATTTGTTCGTGTTGGCATCTTATTTAAAACGAACAATTATGGAAACCCAAAAACTATTGCAAGCCGACTATCTGGATATAGTCTTTGATAACCGCAACAAGAATTATGGCGGATATGAACTGCGCAAAAACTATGACCGCCGCGTAAGAAAAGCTACTTTAATTTTATTGCTGGGAGTTGTGGGGCTGAGTAGCTTCTCGCTCGTAAAGAGTTCTAAGCCTGCGGAGGAAGTTGTAAACAGAAATCCGATTACTCCTACATTCTATGACGCTGTCCCACCGAAAATACCGCCAAGGATATTGCCTCCTGAGCCCCCTGTGGCTCCGCCTAAGCCTGCAAGTGCTCATATATTTACCGACCCTGTAATTACTGATGATCCTATACTGCCCGATCAGCAAATGACTGAGAACAAGCAATTGGTGAACTCGAACCCCGGTAGTTCTAACAATACAATGGAATCGACTGGAATTGTACCCGGCAATCCAGACCCAGTAGGAAAAGGAATTGTAACCGGAATAGAAGTTGTCGAAAACAAGGCGTTGGTTTACGTGGAACAGATGCCACAGTTTATTGGCAATATAGAAGAATACCTGGGTAATAACCTGCGCTACCCTGAATCAGCCCGCTCGAATAATATTGATGGTAGAGTTGTTGTTCAGTTTGTGGTAAATGAAGACGGCAGTGTGAGCAATGTAACGCTAGCACGCGGCATAGGCGGCGGATGCGATGAAGAAGCCATACGCATAGTAAGTGCGATGCCGAAATGGAAGCCCGGCAAACAAAATGGTAAAGCAGTGAAGGTGTTGTTTACGCTGCCTATTAAGTTTGTGTTGAATTAAATCACCGGTATGATTTAGCCCTGGTTAACTAATGGTCGAACTTTAACTGAAAAGGTGGCGAGGTAGCGTCTTTCTCGTGGCAATTCAGGTGAATGTCCTGAATATAGAAAGTGACGTCTTTATAATCCCATTGCTTGATCACGTCTTTCTGAGTTTGCGTCATTTCCCAGCCAACTGCATACAAAGGACCATAAAAAGGATGGCCGGGTGCCTGCAGCGAAATAGTAAAGCCGGATACCCTGCAGCCAACCGAGTCAGTATTTAACTGGGGATGAGCCAGTATAGAATCTCTGGTGGTATAGTAAGTATGGATATTAGATACCCACACTCTGGGAGGGGGCAGTTCGGCAGGTGCATTTTTATCTTTTTTCTGCCCAAAAGAAATGAGTGCAGGCAATATGAGTGCAGCAAACAGGAAGCTTTTTTTCATCTTATTTTTTAAGGGCCATTGTGATCAACATAGGGCTAGCCTTTGCTGCAATTCCATTCACGTTTACGGTAATGTTTTCAATAAATATTCTTCCCTGTGGGTCTTCCAGACTCTGTATCAGTTTGATTATCTGAGGTGTTAGTTTATCGCCCTGCACCTTGTATGGACCCAGGTAATCTTTGCCCTTAGGTAACATACTAAAAGTGAATTCCACAACTTTAAAAAACGGCGGTGGTGTTGTTAGTGTAGTATTGGCAAGGATTTCTTCACGTGTGGTAGTAATGCCAACTAACTTGCCCTCTTTGAAATGAGGACAAACATCACCCATGCAAACCAGTACAGATGGTTCAGTTGGTGCGTTTTGAGCAAATGATGGTATTGATAGCGAAATTGTGGCAAGAGCCAGAAATACGAAAAATCTTTTCATATGGTCGTTTTTATAAAGGTATTTTATTTTCCTGAATTCAGCTACATATATTTACCGGTATAGCTTTCTTTAACTTTTTTCAAGCCTTCGGGTGGGCCTTCATACAGTAGCTTGCCGCCACCTATCCCTCCCTCCGGACCAAGGTCTATTACCCAGTCGGCACTCTGAATAACATCAGTATTATGCTCAACCACAATAATAGAATGCCCCTGCTCTATCAGAGCATCAAAAGACTGCAGCAGTTTTTTGATGTCGTGCATATGGAGGCCGGTAGTGGGCTCATCAAAAATAAACAACACCTTGTCTTTCATTTTACCCCGGCCAAGGAATGAAGCCAGCTTCACCCGCTGAGCTTCGCCACCGCTGAGTGTATTGCTGCTCTGTCCTAGTTTTATATACCCAAGTCCTACGTCGCTGAGCGGCTGCAGTGCGTGTGCGAGTTTCTTTTCGTCAGCAAAAAATTCTATTGCCTGGTCTACACTAAGCTCCAACACATCGTAGACGCTTTTAGTACGGTAGGTTACTTCCAGCACCTCTTCTTTGAAGCGTTTTCCTTTACATACCTCGCAAAGCAAATGTACATCGGCAAGAAACTGCATCTCTACCACCACCTCACCTTCTCCCTTGCATGTATCACAGCGTCCGCCGTCTGTGTTGAAAGAGAAATGTTTTTCCTCAAAGCCGCGCATTTTTGAGAGCGGCTGCTTAGCATACAGTTTCCGTATTTCATCGTATGCCTTTATATAAGTAACAGGGTTGCTTCTCGATGATTTGCCTATAGGGTTCTGATTTACCTGCTCAATGTGTGATATACTTTTGAGGTCGCCCGATAGTTCTTTAAAAATACCCGGTCTGTCGGCACCTTCTCCATAATGCTTCTGAAGCGCAGGGTAGAGTGTTTGTTTTACCAGGGTTGTTTTGCCGCTACCACTCACACCCGTTACCACACAAAGCATATTGAGCGGAAAATCAACAGAGACATTTTTCAGATTGTTCTGCTTGCATCCTTCAATTCTGATCTTTGCAGATGGCTTCCGTTTTATTGCCGGCGGGTCTATTTTTAATTCCCCACTCAGGTATTTACCTGTAAGGCTTGCTTTATTATTTATCAGTTCTTTATAGTTGCCCACAGCCACTACTTCTCCGCCCAGATGGCTGGCGAGCGGGCCCATATCTATAATATGGTCAGACTCGCGCATCATCATTTCATCATGCTCTACAACTACAACGGTGTTGCCCAAATCGCGGAGTGATTTCAGTACGCCTATCAGCCGCTCGGTATCACGGCTGTGCAGCCCTATACTAGGCTCATCGAGTATGTAGAGCGAATCGGTAAGATTGCTGCCGAGGAACTTTGTCAACTGTATTCTCTGACTTTCCCCTCCCGACAATGTATTTGCCAGTCGGCTGAGCGAAAGGTAATTCAGACCCACATCGAGCAGCGTTTTCATGCGCTGATTTACTTCGGTGAGTATGCGCTTGGCTACTGCAAAGTCGTGATCGTTCAGCTTAAGTTTTTGCAGCCAGTCATACAATTCATCAGCCGGTCTGAACATAAGGTCGGCGATAGTGGCATTGTTTATTTTTACATAGAGCGCCTCTTTGCGCAGCCGGGTTCCCTTGCAGGTATGGCAGGTGGTTCTTCCTCTGTAGCGTGCCTGCATAACGCGGTATTGAACCTTGTACAGGTTCTGCTCTACCATCTTAAAGAAGTCTTCAATGCCGCTTACTTTGTCATTGCCTTCCCAGAGCAATTTGAATTCATCATCAGTAAGGTCGCTAATGGGTTTGTGAATCGGGAAATCATATTTTGCGGCAGATTTAATGAACGCCTGTTGCCACTCGCTCATTTTCTCACCCTTCCAGCAGGCTACGGCACCCTCGTACACACTCAGTCTGCGGTCGGGGATAACAAGCGCATCGTCTATGCCCAGCACCTGTCCGAAACCCTCGCAGGTAGGGCAGGCGCCATATGGATTGTTGAAAGAAAAAAGATTTGGGCTGGGTTCATCAAAGATGATGCCGTCTGCTTCAAACCGGCTGTTGAAATTGTGAATTTTTTTGCCGTCAGTCTCCACATGGCATTCACCTTCGCTTTCATAAAAGGCAGTCTGTATGCTGTCGGCAAGCCTGTGCAGATCATCTTCATCAAACTCTTTCTTTACGACAATTCGGTCTATCAGTAGATTGCATTTTGCTTTTCCTATCGTTGCGGTTCCGTCCAGCACGTCTTCTATCCTGATTGGCTTTTCATCAACCGTGGGTACATATATCCTGCTGAATCCCTTCTGGAGTAAGATATTCAGTTCCTCTTCAATAGTGCGTTTATATCTGAGCACCAGTGGCACGATGAACTGCACCTTTGTACCCTCGGGTAATGTTTGAACAAAACCGACCACATCTGTTACGCTGTCTTTCTTAACCTCTTTGCCACTTACTGGTGAGTAGGTTTTGCCTATTCTCGCAAACAACAGGCGCAGGTAGTCATATATTTCCGTCATGCTGCCCACAGTGCTGCGTGGCGTGCGGGTAGTAACTTTCTGCTCAATGGCTATTGCCGGACAAATACCCCGGATATAATCAACATCCGGTTTGTCCATGCGCATCAAAAACTGGCGGGCATATGCACTGAGGCTCTCGGCATATCTGCGCTGACCCTCGGCAAACAGCGTATCCATGGTCAACGACGATTTGCCGCTGCCACTTACTCCGGTTACCACCACCAACTTATTTCTTGGGATAGCAACGTCTACATTTTTCAGGTTGTGCATACGCGCACCCTTAATGAAAATTGCATCGTGCGCATCAGGTATCCTTGGTTCATCATCGGTGTGATGTTCTACCTCGGGTGCTGAAATGCCTTCTATATGCTTGATCTTTGGGGCGGCTACTTTTTTCTTAACGCTTTTCGCTCCCGTTGTTTTCTTCTCTGCCATAAATGCTCCTAAGCAAATTTAATGTATTGGATGCGAAATTTGGGGCAGAGAATCAGATACTCCTCGGATTGCTGAAAATAAAAAATCGCAACTTTGAATAGAAGTTGTTGTTGACGGCGGTCAATTGCTGGAAACTAAACAGATATTCGGTCTTGGCCGATACCATTTGGAGTTTTGCTGCAGGGATTCTTGGCTCTTGCTTAATGGTTCTCCCCGTAAAATGCCACTACCTCCTTGCCTTCGCTGTTCCTCATGCCCCTGTACATACCGGCAGAGTTGAAGCAAAAATCAAAATTACCTTTGGTGTCTACAGCTATCAGGCCGCCTTCGCCGCCCATTTTTACCAGTTTGTCTTTTACAACGACATTGCAGGCTTCATGCAGAGACAGGCCTTTGTATTCCATCAGGCAGGAAACATCATGAGCAACTACTGCTCTCAGAAAAAACTCGCCGTGCCCTGTACATGAGATAGCACAGGTGTCGTTATTGGCGTATGTGCCTGCACCAACTATCGGGCTGTCGCCTATGCGGCCAAAACGTTTGTTGGTCATGCCGCCTGTTGATGTGCCTGCGGCCAGGTTGCCATCGCTGTCGAGCGCCGCCGCACCTACCGTGCCAAACTTATGGTCGGGGTAGGGTGTATGGCTTTTTAGATTGTCTCCCTTATGGTCGAGCTGAGTGAAATTTGTATCGCGTATCTCCACCCACTGATCGTACCTCAACTGGTTGAAAAAATATTCATCCGGTGTCATCGTCAGACCCTGATTGATGGCGAATTCAGCTGCACCGCTTCCACTGAGCAGCACATGCCCCGAATGCAGCATAACTTCTTTAGCAAGTTGTATTGGATTCTTGATATTGCGCACCCCGGCAATAGCGCCAGCCGCCAGATTACGCCCGTTCATTATAGACGCATCCATTTCGTTCAGCCCTTTCTTGGTAAATACCGATCCCTTGCCTGCATTGAAAAGAGGGTTGTCTTCCATAGTAGATATGGCAGCTACAACAGCATCAACAGCCGAACCTCCTTTTTTCAATACGTCTGTTCCGCTGTCCAGTGCATCTTTCAATGCCTGTGTGTATTGCTGTTCCAGATCAGGATTCAAAATAGCAGGTATTACATTGCCTGCTCCACCATGTATAACTAATGTAAATGACATTTCTATAAAAGATTATTATTTCAAAGATTCAGTAACCGATCAGCGAATTGCCCGTTACTCCAGATAAACAGCCACTATTTCTTTTCCTTCAGTTTCTACTTCAATATGATCCTGTAGGGTAGTGGCAATTGAATGACCTACAATATCGGAAGCTATCGGGAAGTTTTTATGCTTGCGGTCTACAAGAACGGCTACCATCAGTTTCTTAATGTCGTATGCCAGTATCGTATTAAGAGAGTACATGATCGTCTTTCCCGAATTTACCACATCGTCTACTATGATCACTGAACGTCCGCTCAGGTCTTCAGCAAATTCGATGGCAGTATTCAAAGGTTTTTTCTTGTTGATACCCAGTGCAATTGTCTTTACCTGTAGCGGGCTGATCTTTTTTAGGATAGTGGTCAGGTTATCAGCTACTATCTTGCCCTTGCCTTCTATGCCTATTACAATCAGTTCCTTTTCATCGCTGTTGTGCTCCCATATTTCATAGGCCATGCGACGAAGTTTCCACGTTATGTGTTCTTTATCGAGTATAAGTATTCGTTTCTTTTTTGCTGCCATATTAACTAGTTCTAATTGCTGCTACCGGGTCCAGTTTTGCTGCTGATCTGGCTGGAATCAATCCAGACAAAACCCCAACGAAAATAGATACAAAAATACCAATAAAGAAGTTGGATAGAGACAGTGTAACATGGAAATCGGCAACATAAGTCATAAACAAGCCCAGCAGCAATACTATAGCAATACCAGCAAGCCCACCTACCAAACAAAGTACTATAGCTTCCAGCAGAAATTCCCATAATATGGATGACCTTCTTGCGCCAATCGCTTTTTTAAGCCCTATGATCTTTGTGCGCTCCTTTACGGTTACAAACATGATATTGGCTATGCCGAATGCGCCAACTATCAGCGAAAATCCACCTATAATCCAGGCTACCACATCGATGGTGCTGAATACCATTTCTATGCGTTGGGAAACCTGGCTGAGTTGGTTAATGGCAAAATCGTTGGGCTGGCCGGGTTTTACTTTTCTTGATTTACGCAGTACACCTTCCACCTCCAGTTTCACATCTTCCAGATCTTTTCGGTTTGCGGCTTTCACAGCAATAAACGGATCGTAATTCAGTGAGCGCATTTCCAGAAAATTGGCTGCAGCGTAGTATGGGTAAATAACAGCATTGTCGAAGTCGAATCCAGCCATGTTTTGTCCGGCTTTCTTCATTACCCCTACTACCAGGAATTTGTGGCCATGAAAATTGATATTCTTACCCAGCGGGCTCACACTGGTTGGGAAAAGTGTGCGGAATACTTCATAGCCAAGCACCACAGTATTCACTCCGCCGTCCAATTCATTAGGACTTAAATAACGACCATCGAGAATGTCTATAGTCTGTAGTTTGTCAAAGCCATAAAGTACCGCATACCCCTGTATACTGCTGGCATCCAGGTCGTTGTACTTTACAGTCATTCTGCTGGTGGAAAGGCACAGCGTAACCAGTTCCACATCTGGTACCTGAGTTTGAATAGCCCTTACATTTTCGGGTGTCATTCCGGGCCTTCGCCAGTATTCCCACCATTTGTATTCTCCTCCTTCATCCATCCATGGCCATCTGCCAATGTAGAGCACATCGCTGCCCAGGGTTGCCATGTCTTTCTGTATATTGTTCTTCATGCTGTCCAGAACAGTGAGAACAGCTATGATACAGAATATACCAATGGTGATACCCAGCAACGAGAGGAAAGTACGCAGCTTATTTGCCCTCAGCTCCTGAAAGGCCTGCACAATACTGGTACCTATAATCTGGGAGGCGTTGGTCATTGTACAGCAAATTTAATATTTGCCGGTCGTAATTATGGGATTATTTATTTTCGTGGTTTCTGGCGATTGAAAACAAATTTAGTAGCCACTATTATATATTTATACACAGGTACTTTTTTCATAGGTTTGCACAAAACACACGCTATTGAAACCCAAACAGTCATTTCTGGAGAAAAACCAGGCGCTGCATTTTCCGGTGTTCAGAAATTTTCTGCTGGTGCGTGTAGCCATTATTCTGTCCTTAAATATGCAGGCGGCAATAGTGAGCTACTATGTATACAAGCTCACGCATGATAAGCTGGCATTGGGCATGCTTGGTTTGTGGGAGGTGATCCCGGCTGTGGGGTTTTCGTTGTTTTCTGGTCACTTTGTAGATCTGAAAGAAAAGAAATCCATGATGCTCACCTGCATTGTTGGGTATCTGTTGCTTTGTGTATTTTTTGTGGCACTGGCCTGGCCGGGTATACAAACCGTATTGTCCGTTTCCAATATAGTCTGGTTGGTATATGCGGGTATTTTTATTGGTGGGGCGCTCCGTGCTTTTCTTGGGCCATCATCATTTTCATTGCAGGGCTTGCTTACACCCCGCGAACACTATCCAAACGCAACAACGTGGAGTAGTGCAGCCTGGCAGTTTGGCGCATTCATGGGGCCGCTGATAGGTGGGTTCCTGATCCTGTTTGGTTTTCATATCAGCCTCATCTGGGTAGGGCTCATTGAGCTTATTTCGCTGATAGCTCTTTTACGGATACCTAAGCAGCAGATCATGAAGAAAGAAAAGGAGCCGGTGGCAAAGAGCCTGGGTGAGGGTCTGCGGTTTGTATTCGGTTCACAACTAATCCTTGCAGTTTTGTCGCTCGATATGTTTGCAGTACTCTTTGGTGGCGCGGTGGCTTTGTTGCCTGTTTATGCCGATGATATTCTAAAAGTGGGCGAAGTTGGTTTTGGATGGATGCGTGCTGCGCCCGGCATAGGTTCGGTTGTTTCTTTGTTTATCCTTTCGTTCGTACCGCTTAAAAAGAACCCCGGTATAAAACTGATGCTCAGTATTATAGGCTTCGGGATCACGACAATTATTTTCGCATTTTCAGGTTATTTCGGAACAGGTGCCATTGTTACAATTTCAGGCTTCGGTATTTCGTGGGGATTTCTTGTAGCTTTCCTGATGTTGTTACTGGGGGGTGTTTTTGATGCTGTAAATGTGGTCATTCGCCACACCATCCTTCAGATATATACACCCGACAGTATGCGCGGTAGAGTATCAGCTGTAAACACCATGTTCATCAGCTCGTCAAACGAACTGGGTGCCATGGAGAGCGGTATAACCGCCAAATGGATGGGTACCGTTCCCGCAGTATTTGTAGGTGGCTGCCTCACAATTTTGGTGGTAGGCGTTACCTGGTTTGCGGCACCTATGCTCAGGGTGTTGAAGCTGCATGAAGAGAAGAAAACCGATTGATTTGTTTTACTTCAACTGGCTCATATATGCAGGATCAACCTGTAGCCCTAAAGACGCTGCTTTCTGAGCATCCAGTAGAGCTAAAGCTTTATTTCCCATTGCCAGGTAGCATTTAGATCTGGTCAGATAAACATCTCCGGATTCTGTACTTTTCTCTACGGCCTTGTTGAAATCTTTTAGCGCTTCGGGCAATTTATTCTGACGTTGGTAGATCCGTCCCCTGTTCATATACGGTATATATGCATCAGGGTTTTGTTCGATAGCTATCGCATACTCGTGCAGCGACGAATCCAGTTTGCCTATGATGTCGTAGAAGTTGGCGTAGTTACTATGCCCTTCGGGTGAGAATGGTTTAAGTTTAAGACCTGTAGCAAAGCAGTATGATGCAGAATCGTACTGCTGTTTGATAGCGTAAATTACGGCCAGACCAAGGTATACGCTTTCATTCTTATCGCTGATTTTAAGTGCCTTGTAATAGGTGCGTTTTGCATCATCAACTGCACCATAATTGCGCTGCAGCTCTGCTATGCAAATGATCGGGTTAATGTAATCAGGCTTTCTTTCAACCGAGAGATTGAAATACATCATGCTGGAATCAGCCATGTTTTTCTTTTTTACCGGGTTGGTAGATGCTTCATAACGTGTAAAGTACTCTTGCCCCAAATAGAAATATCCAACCGGTCCTTGGGGGTGTTTCTCCACATTGTCTTTCCACAGACTGATGGAATCGTACCAGTCCTTGCAGCGCTCATTGCTGGCAAATCCAAGTACCAGGCTGTATACCAGTACTATCCCCAGCAACACTTTTCCAGTGCCGGTTTTTTCCGGAGTTACGAAATATTCAGAAACGATCCAGCCAAGTATATAGAACAACCCCAGGTAGGGGATATAGCTATAACGGTCGGACAATATGGCCCCGCCAACAGGAATAAACTGAAGAAGCAAAATAATGTTTGCGATAAAGAAGCCCACACCAAAGAGCACAACCTTGTTCTTGCGAGCAAATGTCCATACTACAGCTGCCAGAGCAATAACGATAACAGGATACATGTAATAACTACCGGGCAATGCGTCCTGCACTTTTAGCGGATACGGGTAAAAGTTGGTAAGGTCGGCGGGAATGATAAACTTCCATAAGTAGGTGACAAATGCATAACAGCTAAGCGCCACCCGTTCAATAGTAGTAAAGTGCGCATCGAGCGAGCCATATGCGCCTACCTTCTGCTGTGTGACTTTTGCCAGAATACCGAAGAAGTATGCAAGTCCAAAGAAAGGTATCTTGTCCAGCACCATCCCGAAATTGAATTTCTTACCTGTTGTCTCCTCTGAGCCGTTCGCAGACGTAATAAACAATGGTCGTTTCTCTATCAGATCTATCAGCAACAACGCAATGGGAAGTATAACCGCCACACCTTTTGACAACAATGAGATAACGAACAGGGCAAATACAACTATGTACCACATGGTCTTCTTTCCGCCTTCGGTACGCAGGTAATACACATAGGAGGTCATTGCCAGAACATAAAATAATCCGTACAGAATATCTTTGCGACCGGCAGCCCAGGCCACTGATTCTACGTGCATAGGGTGCAGACCAAAAAGCAGTCCGGCTATAGTTGCGGCAACTGTTCTGCCGCTCAGTTTCTTAACGAAAAAATAAACTGCAATCGAGCACAATGCATGGAGTATGACACTGTCGAAGTGGTAGATCCAGGGTTCGAGGCCGTACTTGCTGTATTCGAAATAATATAACAGTATGGTGATTGGGTGGTAGTTACCCATCACAGGGTTTACCGCATAGAGAGGGCTAAACGAAAGAGCAAAAATGTTCTTGATAGCATCTGCCGAGGTGTCCTTAATCAGGGGGTTGGTAGTAATATAACCCAGGTCGTCCCAGTTAGTGAGCATGTTATCGGTACATGCCCGCATAAACAAGTAGGTAAGAATACCTATTCCGGTGGGGATAAGAATATTGCTGTACTTCTTTAAAAAACCTGCATTATTGTATTGTCCCGAATTGCGGGCAGAGGTTGTTTTTTGCTGGGGAACTGGCGCGGGTTTCCGCCCCGGCTGGTTCCCTGTATTATTATTCTGAGTGTTGTTTTTCTTAGCCATGCCCTTTTTGGGTATTACCTACTTCTATTCATCGGAACGAAGTAGTGTTTGTAACTTTTAAAGATAAATAAAAAGTGGTTTAATTTTCAAATGGGCTTCCAATTTGTAATTTGCGGTGAATTAAGGTGTGAAATTACACACTTTTAGCGTTTGACTTTTAATTGATAGCTTAGATGAAAATAGCAATATTAGGTGCAGGTATGGTAGGCCGTACCATGGCCATAGACCTTTCGGATAAATACGAGGTTACGTCGTTTGACCTGAGCGCAAATGCTCTGGCAATGCTTAAGGAAAGAGTACCGGGAGTTAATGTTCAGCAAACTGATCTCCAGAATTATTCCGGCTACAATGAGATGTTGTCGGGTTTTGATTTTGTGGTGACAGCTGTGCCGGGTTTTATGGGTTACAAGACACTGGAGGCTGTGATAAAAGCCGGAAAGAATGTGGCAGACATATCGTTCTTCCCGGAAAACTCGCTGGAGCTAGACGCGCTTGCAAAGGAGCATAATGTGACAGCGATCGTTGATTGCGGCGTGGCTCCGGGCATGAGCAATTATGTTATCGGCTACCACAACGAGCAAATGACTATATCATCGTTTGAATGCATGGTGGGCGGCCTACCTGTGGTTAGGGTTAAGCCTTTTGAATACAAAGCGCCCTTCTCCCCTATAGATGTGATTGAGGAATACACCCGTCCGGCACGCCTGATGGAGAACGGACATATTGTAACCAAGCCGGCTCTCAGTGAGCCCGAACTGGTCGATTTTCAACAGGTAGGCAGTCTGGAATCCTTTAATACCGATGGGCTGAGGTCGATTTTGTACACGATGTGCCACATACCTAATATGAAGGAAAGAACCCTAAGGTATCCCGGCCATATAGATCTGATCAAAGCACTGATGAAAGGTGGTTTTTTCCAATCGGAGCCAATCAAGTTTAAAGGTCAGGAAATCAGTCCACTGGAATTCTCATCAGCCATACTGATGGAACAATGGCGCTCCAAACCTGATGAAGACGAGTTTACAGTCATGAGCATAAAAGTAACCGGTGTGCAGGATGGCAAAGATGTTTCCTATACTTATAATCTTTTCGACCGGTACGATCCGGTGGCGAAACTATCTTCTATGAGCCGCACCACAGGTTTTACATGCACAGCTTCTCTGCAGTTGATCATCAACGGGTTATTTAGTGAAAAAGGTGTTTTTCCGCCGGAGTTGGTGGGGAAATACGAGCCATGTTTCCGCTACGTGATGCAATATCTCAAAGACAGGAATGTGAACTACGCTGTTAAAGAAGAATATTAACAATGTGTGCACATTGACCAAAATCATCTGAATATTGTGATACGTATAAGTCAAATTTTAAAGATTCAACTTATCTTTGCCGCGCAATTTTTAATTAATTAACCTCAAAAAATACTATAAATGAAAATTACTGTAGTGGGTGCCGGAGCTGTAGGCGCTACCTGTGCCGACAACATTGCACGCAGGGAACTGGCCGAAGAACTTGTGTTGGTGGATATTAAAGAAGGTTTTGCTGAAGGCAAAGCTCTTGATATTTCTCAAACTTCTTCGTTATGTGGATTTGATACCCGCGTGATCGGAGTAACCAATGATTACAGCAAAACAGCTAATTCTGACGTTTGCGTGATCACATCTGGTATTCCACGTAAGCCCGGTATGACCCGTGAGGAGCTGATAGGCACCAATGCGAAAATCGTGGAAGGCGTTTGTAAGAGCCTTTTAGAGTACTCGCCTAATGCGATCATAGTGGTGATCTCTAACCCTATGGATACAATGACCTATCTGGCACTTAAATCAACAGGGTTGCCAAAGAACCGCATCATTGGTATGGGTGGTATACTTGACAGCGCAAGGTTTAAAACCTATCTGCAGAAAGAACTTAACTGCTCTCAGAACGACCTTCATGCAGTGGTGATCGGTGGTCATGGTGATACAACAATGATACCGCTGACACGCCTGGCAACTATTAACGGTACGCCGGTATCAAATATGCTGAGTGCTGATACACTGAAGCAGGTAGCTGCCGACACTATGGTTGGTGGTGCTACTCTTACCAAGCTGCTCGGTACCTCTGCATGGTATGCACCGGGTGCGGCAGGAGCTGCACTTGTTGAATCTATTGTTCGCAATGAGCGTAAGGTATTCCCTTGCTGCGTATATCTGGACGGCGAATACGGACAGAAAGACATTTGCATGGGCGTTCCGGTTGTGATAGGTAAAAACGGCTGGGAGCAGATCATAGACTACAAACTGAACGCTGAAGAGCAGGAAGCTTTCAACAAGTCGGCAGAGGCTGTGCGCAATATGAATAATGTGCTGGAAACTATGGCGGCTCAATAAGCCAACTAATTTTCGAAAATCATAAAACAAAAACGCCGCTTTGGCGTTTTTGTTTTTTTGTACATAGCATACTCATCTTTTCACTAATCATTTATCTTTAGACCGGAATGACTGAAAAAAGCAGCAGGATAGCCGGACTGGACGTTGTAAGGGCCATCGCAATCATTTCGGTTGTGGCGGCGCATTCGTTCAGTATCCTGAACCCGTTTTTTAGTATGCCGGTTATTGGCAAAGTGCTTTTTAGTATCTCTGTTCATATTCTTCCTTTTTCGGCAATGGGGGTAGAGCTGTTTTTTGTACTCAGCGGTTTCCTGATTGGACGTATACTCATTCGTGATTTTACTGGCGCAGACAACTTCTCTTTTACACACGTCAGGCATTTCTGGGCCAGGCGCTGGTTTCGCACACTGCCCAACTACTGGCTGATACTTACTGCCAACATACTCCTCGGCAGTTACCTGGGTACGCAGGCGATTGTGCCATTTCAGGTGAATTATTATTTCTTTCTCCAAAACCTGGTGCATGCTCTCCCTATCTATTTCTTCAGTGAGTCGTGGAGCCTGTCGGTGGAGGAGTGGTTTTATCTTACGCTGCCGGTGGCATTGCTGGCGGCGTACAAGCTTGCCGGTGCAAAGGATAAAAGCCGATTCCTGATAAGGGTGTTTGTGGTTTATCTGCTCACGTTCACTGTAATCAGATTTGTCAATGCCTTTCAACCCATCAACGGTATAGATCAGGACAACGGCATACGCAAGGTGGTGCTCTTCAGGCTGGATGCACTGATGTACGGCGTTGTTTTTGCCTGGCTCAGCTGCTTCAGAGCAGAAATGCTGCTGCGATACCGGAAACCCCTGCTGGCACTGTGCCTCGCAGGCACAGCTGTGGTTTACTACCTGATGGCCAAACGCAGTCTGCAGATAACTTCATCGCCTGTGCCGTGGATACGGTTTGCCAGCGATGCATTTCTGTTTACGATACAGCCAATGGTGCTGTCACTTTGCCTGCCGTATGCGAGCAGCATTCGTACACTTAAGCGCAATGCACTACAGCGTAGTGCCGGATTCATCAGTCGTATATCTTACTCTATGTACCTGATACACTTTTCACTGATTTTTCTGCCGTTCTTTTATCACCGCCCCGTAAGCACACCGGTAATGACCATTGTGTATTATGCTATGTACTGGGGAATAGTGATATTGGGGTCGTGGCTCATTTACCGATTTTACGAGCTACCCATAATGCGGTTGCGGGATAGGCTGCGGTAAACTGCTAGTATCCCCCAAGTATAATATTATGCGGCCTCAAAAATACTATTTAGCTTCTGTGCGTATTTCAGCGTGTCATGGTTCGACACGGCTCACCAAGATTTTTCAATTGGGCTTTTCTGGAAAATTAATGGCGTTTCATTCTAAAGATCACAAAAGCCGCTATGGGAGCGGCTTTTGTGGGTTGTTTTGCCAAAACGAATTTGGCAAAGTTGCTGATTATTTTAGTTTGAAAGCTTGCTTTACTTTAGCTACAAAGTCCAGTTTCTCCCATGTAAAGAGTTCCACCTTCATTGTTTTGGTTTTGCCTTCTGCGCTTTTAAAAGTCTTGGTAACAGTTTCTGATTTGCGACCCATGTGACCATATGCAGCAGCCTCGCTGTACATTGGTGTGCGCAGTTTCAGGCGCTCTTCGATAAAGTAAGGGCGCATATCAAATACCTTGCCTACAATTTTAGCGATCTCGCCATCATGCATTTTTACTTTTGCAGTACCGTATGTATTTACATAGATACCCATTGGCTCTGCTACACCGATAGCGTATGAAACCTGTACAAGAATCTCATCTGCAACACCTGCAGCCACGAGGTTCTTGGCAATATGGCGGGTAGCATAGGCTGCTGAACGATCTACCTTGCTTGGATCTTTACCGCTGAATGCACCACCACCGTGTGCACCTTTGCCACCGTAAGTATCTACGATGATCTTACGACCTGTAAGGCCTGTATCTCCGTGAGGACCACCGATCACAAATTTACCGGTAGGGTTAACGTGATACTTGATCTTATCGTTGAAGAGGTGTTTGTACTGAGGATAGCTTTTCAGGATGCGTGGTATCAGGATGGTTTTTACATCTTTAGTGATACGGGCCTGCATTGCTTTTTCTTCTGCGAAATCGTCGTGCTGTGTGCTGATAACGATGGCATCGATACGTACAGGTTTGTTGTCGTCGCTGTACTCAAGAGTTACCTGGCTTTTTGCATCGGGGCGCAGATATTTCATTTGCTTGCCTTCTTTGCGGATAGCAGCCAGCTCCTGCAACAGGTTGTGTGCCATATCCAGTGCCAGCGGCATGTAGTTGGCAGTTTCGTTGGTAGCGTAACCAAACATCATACCCTGATCTCCGGCACCCTGGTCTTCTTTCTTTTTCTTTTCAACACCCTGGTTGATATCGGCACTCTGCTCGTGAATAGCTGAAAGTACACCACATGAATGTGCTTCGAACATATACTCGCTCTTGGTATAGCCTATGCGTGCTATCACCTCGCGTGCAATTGTTTGTACATCGATGTAGGTTTTGCATTTTACTTCGCCGGCAAGTACTACCTGTCCGGTGGTTACGAGGGTTTCGCAGGCAATCTTGGCCTGAGGATCCCATGCGAGGAAGTTATCAACGAGTGCGTCCGATATCTGGTCGGCGACTTTATCCGGATGTCCTTCAGATACTGATTCTGATGTAAAAAGATACGACATTAGTTGTTTTGAGTTTTTTGGAATTTGTAATTGATTTCAAAGCAAACCGGAATTGCTTCCGGAATCGGGCGCAAATCTAATGATTGTTTGGTGGTATATCAAATTTGTGTTAACAGAGCAACCCCAGCCCTAAAGAGGGAGGTGTTATGCAATGCGGGAAACCCTGCCCTAAAAGTAAAACCCCGACCCTAAAGGGAGGTGTAGCGTAATGCGGGAGACCCCGGCCCTAAAGGTGGAAGTTATGAAATTCGCGATTTAGTACTGTTCGTTTGGTATGTATTGTTCTGCTCGCATTTATCCCTAGTTGGAGGTATACAGCTAAATTGTCTAAATGTTTTGGCAGGGGAGAGAAAATTTCCCATTTTTTGGGGAAAAGTATGTGTTTTTGTTAGGCATCTGATTTTCAGTGGTTTGCATGCGGATTGTGGATAAGTATTTCCCAAAAATTTCCCATTTGAGAAAAATTGTTGCCAGCAAAATATTTTTAATATTTCTCTGATATACTTACTAAACCAATTTCATGAAACTGCTGGAAATCTTCCGGTTTCTTCCGGTGCCGGAAATGCCCAAAACAGCGTAAGCGATTGATAATCAATTATTACTTGTAGTAATTGCGGGTTAGGGTATTTGCTGAGTTTCCGGAAGTTGAGTTTTGGTGGAGACCGCACCAAGGAGCATAGATGTAAATATAGGGTAGTGTTATATAACTGCAAAATGGAAAATCTATGACGGGACGCATGCGGCCTGTGACGGGACGGATGGGGCTTGTGATGGGAAAAAATTCGGGTTTGGGAGGTTAATGGCGGTAATGCAAGCCATCAGCTTTGGGTCGTTGAATTCCGGTCGCAGACCGGCTGAATTGTATAGACACGAGTGATCCTGCGGAACACTCGCGCCAGACAGCACTATAATATAACTGCAAAATGAAAAATCTATGACGGGACGCAGGCGGCCTATGATGGGACGGATGGGATCTATGATGGGAAAAAGTTTGGAAATGCTACCGGGCAGATTCAAGGTGAATACCTTCGCAGAAGGGGTTTTATTGGCAGTTCCGGATTTAAATCCGGAACAACTGGATTTCTAAATTGTATTGATCCCCCACTTTCACAATCAGCATATTTTTCGCACCTTTAAGGTGCTACCGGCGGCTTGTATATGGTGTTCAGCAGTATTGTCTTTATTTATTTGTTTTTGCCTTTTTTCTTCATTGCGTATTTTTTGTCGCCGAAGAAGTTGAAGAATGCTGTAATACTGGCGGGCAGTATTGCATTTTATGCATGGGGGGCGCCTAAGTTCATTTTTGTAATACTGGGTACAACGCTGATTGATTTTTTTGTGGTGAGGGCGATGTGGGCAGCAGAGGTTTTGCGGAAGCGGAAGGCTTTGCTGCTGCTGTCGGTGATGGTGAATCTGGGGTTGCTGGTGTACTTTAAGTACAGCAATTTTTTTGTGGAGAACTTTAATTATCTACTTCACCAGGCAGGTATTAAAGAAATGGCATGGACAAAGCTGGTACTGCCGATAGGTATATCGTTCTATACTTTCGAGACTCTGACTTATGTGGTGGATGTGTACCGCGGTGTGCATAAGCCGCTGCGCAATTTCTGGGACTATCAGATGTACATAATCCTGTTCCCTAAAATGATTGCGGGGCCTATTATCCGGTTTCATGATTTTGCTGATCAGATAACCGATCACCTGAATTTTGAGACCACCGAGAACAGGTTGCGCGGGTTGTACCGTTTTTTCATTGGTCTGGGTAAGAAGGTGCTGATAGCCAACGCAATGGGGGCTGCTGCCGATAAAATATTCGGTATGCCGCATGAGGCACTGGGTACAGGCACGGCTTGGCTGGGTGCGCTGGGTTATACTTTTCAGATCTACTTTGATTTTTCGGGCTACTCTGATATGGCTATTGGTCTGGCGCTGATGATGGGTTTCAGGTTTCCGGAGAATTTCAATAACCCGTATACAGCAGTGTCGGTAACGGATTTCTGGCGGCGGTGGCACATCAGTCTGGGCAGTTGGATGCGTGAGTACCTGTATATTCCACTGGGCGGCAACCGGGTTGATCACCAATGGCGGCTCTATTTTAATTTATGGATCGTATTCCTGCTGTCGGGCTTGTGGCACGGTGCCGCGTGGGGATTTGTGGTTTGGGGAGCTTACCATGGGGCGTTTCTGGTGATAGAAAGGTTGTTTCTGGGTAAGTGGCTGAAACGGATTGGCGGCATATCATTTGTTTACACATTTTTGGTAGTGCTGGTAGGCTGGGTATTTTTTAAGACCGAGCATTTTGGCACCGGGCTGGCGTATCTGCACCGGATGTTTACCTGGCACCCTAACAGTGCGCTATGGATGGCAGATAAGGAGTTTTACGGGATATTGGCACTTGCGTTTTTGTTTTCGTTTTTCACTTTGAGTGCATGGGGGCGGAAGATACAGGAGCGGGTGTTTTTTAAAGATCATAGTTTGCCCATGCATTTTGTAATGGTGGTTGTAACTGTATTGCTGTGTGTAGTTTGTACTGCCCGCATAGCATCGTCGACATTTAATCCGTTCATTTACTTTAGGTTTTAGAAATGGCAGAAAGGATAAAAAAAGGTTTACTGGTGATGTTGTTGTGCCTGCTGCTGCTGCCCTATATGCAACAGCGGTTCCAACTGCTGTTCGATGGTAAATTTGACGGATACTATCCGTTCTCGAAGGATTTAGAGTTTTCGCCGGCAACATGGTTTGATGGCACTTATGCAACAGGCATTAATGCTTATTACAACGACCATATAGGGTTCTTTCCATACCTGGTACAGCTCAACAGCCAGATCGATTATTCGCTTTTTCAGAAGCTGGACTATGGGGGCACTACACTTGGGGACAACAATTATTTATTTTATTCGGACTACGTAGATGCGTATTACGGCAGGGATTTTGTTGGTTACCAGTTGCCGCTAGAGCGCATGACGAAACTGAAACGGCTGCAGGATACACTGGAGCAGATGGGCAAGACGATGGTGCTGGTATATGCGCCCTGTAAAGCCTGGTATTGTGCAGAGTATATTCCGGCATTGTTCAGGGGTGCAAAGGGGGCGAATAATTACCTGACCGCGAAGCGAATTGGAGACTCGCTGGGGATACACCAGATTGATTTTAACGCATGGTTTCTGCAACTGAAGCAGACAACAAAGGAACCTTTGTACTCGAGGCAGGGTATACACTGGACCAACTACGGATCGCTGCTGGGTGCCGACAGCCTGGTCAGGTATATAGAGCAGGCGAGGCATATTCGTATGGCTCACCCACGATGGGATGAGGTGGTACATACTACGGTGCCGCGTGTGCCGGATAATGATATGTCGGCGATACTCAACCTGCTGTTTCCGGTAACAAAGGATACGTTCTGTTATCCGGTGGTACATTGTAGCGGTGATTCGGGTACAGCAAAACCAAGGTGCATATACATTGGCGACAGCAATTTCATCAACTTCATACATATGGGAGTGCCGCAGGCGGTTAACTCAGACTGGCAGTTCTGGTTTTATTTCAATAGTATACTTAATAATGGTCATCAGTCGGATGACGGATCATCGGCTAAAGTTTCGGACACTGACTGGAAGAAAGAAGTGCAGCAAACGGATTGCATCGTATTGATGTACACACCGGCTACCTGTACCGGAATGGGTAACGGATTTATTGAGGCATTGTATGCCAGTTACTTTCCGGGAAAGTAACTGGCATACAATATCAGTTCCTTTTATAAATGGCTGCCCACATATCGCCGTCGCGTACCTGATACACCAGGTGGAAGTTGGGGTTTTTCTGGATGAGGAGGTAGTCGCCTTTGTCTTCGCAGCTGTTACCGAAGATGGCGTATTGGGTGGTGGGTGTAATGGGGAAGCGTTGCAGATTGGTGAAGATGCGTTTGCTGCTCAGGAAGCCCTGTGTAGTGTCGTTCAGGCGGATGGCTGTCCAGGTGCAGGCGAAGGCGATCTCTTTGTCGTATGCCTGTTCTTTTTCCAGAAAGGCGTATGCCTGCATTTCTACATCCATTACCCTGTATGCGCCCAGTTGCGTATCCTCATACCGGTCGTTGGTGTAGAAGCCAAATACGCCTATGAGCAGGATGCCGGCGATGGTGATGTAATACCAATTGCGGTTGGAGGACTGAATGAACGTGTTGTAACAAACTGCGAGGAACACTAAGATGAAGACAATATTCACCAGCAGGTAACGGTAGCCGATCTGTGTGAGTGATGAGTAGAGCAGGAATACCTGCACGCCAATGGTAACCAGGATGATAAATTTGCGTGCCTCGGGTGTGAGTGTTTTGTTGACTTTAAGTAAGCAATATGCAGGGAGTGAAAAACAAACTGCGCAGACAATAAACCAAACCAAACTCAGCGACTGCGGTGGTGGAAACATATCGGCAAGGAGATAAACAATGACTACCGGTGGGATGAGGAAGAGCCAGCGAATATTGCGGTATTTGAGTGCGGGGAATACGGACAACAGCACACCGAAAAATGCCAGCGCACAGAGGGCTAGGTCACCGCGGTAATTCCAGTAGATGCCACGCCGGAACATGTAGTAGTAGGTGTTCCAGTCGGAGATGATCATGCCGGAATGTTCGGGCAGTACATACCAGCCGAGTTTTGCTTTTTGCAACACGAAGAATAATGCAATGAGTACTGCAGGTGCAATTATTGACGTCAGCCTCAGCAACCTGTGTTGTATGGTGGTGGTGTTTCGGAACAGTGCAATGAAGGCATCTATGCCGAGTACTATGCCGAAGATGACGCCGCCCTCTTTTGTGAAGAAGAGCATGGTGAGCATGAATGCGGTAAGGAAAAAACGATCGCGGACGTAGAAATAATAGCTGAGAAATGCGCACATTGCCACCATTACTTCGGGGTACACAAAGGAAGAATCTACGAAGAAGATAACGCGGGTTGCTACCAGCAGTAAGGCTAGAGTAGCCACACGGGCATCGAAGAGTTTCCGGCAGGCCTCGTAGAGGGCAATCAGAAAGACTATTGATATCAGTAGCGGGAAAGTGTGCATGGAGATATTGGAAGCGCCAAAGCACTTGATCCAAATGGCTGCCAGGAAATGGAACATGAGCGGATGCCCGCGGGAGAGGTCGGGGATTATAGCGTCGGGAAAGAGGCTGGGGCCGTGCACTGCCATTGCTTTTACGGCGGGTGCATATACCCAAGCTTCGTCGAGGTAGAAGGGGTAGTGCAGGTGCTGTATTTTGCAGCCAACAAAAACCAGCAATACCAACAGCAATATCCACCTTGACTCCAGAACCGGGCCAATCCGTTTTAACATACACAAATATATAAATACCTGCAGACTTGCAGCGGCAATAAAACAGTAGATAAGTTGATTGGTCTTATGATGTAATGGCAAATATTATTCAAGGGATTTCACGTATTCATGCTGACTATTGTCAGTTTTTGCATTGCGCTGCAGATTTTTTGTGCCGTAATGGCATTATCTTTATCTTGGTTTAAAATTTGCATTATAAACACAAACAGATAATAATGGATCAGAATGAATTTAGAAAATATGCCATTAAACATCATGGCATCAGTAGTTTAACTGTAGACAGTTACACTTCTTCGTTATTTAAAACTCCCAAAGCGCTTACGCCATATATCATTGAAGAGCGCCCGATGAACGTGGCATCAATGGACGTGTTCTCGAGGTTGATGATGGACAGGATCATTTTTCTGGGAGAAGGGATCAACGACTATGTAGCTAATATAGTTACAGCGCAGTTGTTGTTTCTGGAAAGCACAGACCGCTCACGTGATATTCAGATGTATTTGAACAGTCCTGGAGGCAGTGTTTATGCAGGCCTGGGTATTTATGACACCATGCAGATCATCAATCCGGACGTGTCGACCATTTGTACGGGTATTGCTGCATCTATGGCGGCAGTGCTGATGTGTGCAGGCAGCAAGGGTAAGAGAACAGCGCTGAAACACAGCCGTATCATGATACACCAGCCATTGGGTGGTGCAGAAGGTCAGGCGAGCGATATCGAGATCACAGCCCGTGAGATAGGCAAGCTGAAGAAAGAATTGTATGAGATCATCTCGTACCATTCGGGACAGAAGCTGAGCAAGGTAGAAAAAGACAGTGACCGTGATTACTGGATGACTGCAGCAGAAGCTAAGGAATATGGTATGGTTGATGAAGTGCTGGACCGTAACCCAAGGAAAGTTCCGGATACTGAGACGAAATAAGATAGTAAATAGTAGATAGTAGATGGTAGATAGTAGATAGTGTTGGAGAAATAATAGCTCAAAATAAAAATGCCGCCGGATTGTTCGAGGGCACTGAAAAAGTCCTTTTTGTACGACAGAAAGAAAGGGAGTGGAAAATTTAGTTTTCTGCTCCCTTTTTTGTATTTTGAAGGATGCTAATTCAGCAACAGAAAATTCAGTTCAGTGCATATTCGGGCTTATAT
>CAIKOJ010000146.1 GCA_903829015.1 uncultured Bacteroidota bacterium | reverse complement strand
ATATAAGCCCGAATATGCACTGAACTGAATTTTCTGTTGCTGAATTAGCATCCTTCAAAATACAAAAAAGGGAGCAGAAAACTAAATTTTCCACTCCCTTTCTTTCTGTCGTACAAAAAGGACTTTTTCAGTGCCCTCGAATTTTCAGGGCTCTTTTTTTGTTACCTCCAAACAAGAAAAGTATATTTATGCTGCATGTCTAAGAAAACTAAATCGCAGATAAATTCAGGAACCCCTCGGGCTGCGCAGCAGCCTTCGGTAAAGACGGCACGCCCAACTCAGCCGGAGAGTGCAGGTTTCTTTAAACGTTATATGAATTTGCTGCTGCCAACTGGCATCGCCTTGCTTACATGGGTCTTTTACCATACTTGCTTAAATAACCAACTCACCAATTGGGATGATCCGGGATACATCAAGGATAATGCACTGATAAAAGATCTTTCATCAGAGGGGTTGAAGAATATATTCACCACGCCCATCATGGGCAACTACCACCCGCTGACGATTCTGACTTATGCAATTGAATACAGCTATGTGCGGCTCGAACCTTGGTTGTATCATTTAGATAGTTTGTTGTTTCATATTCTGGCTACCATATTGGTGTATGTGTTTGTAAACCTGCTCACAAAAAGGCCGATTGCAGCTGCGATTACAGCGTTGCTGTTCGGGCTGCACCCAATGCACGTGGAGTCTGTAGCCTGGTTAGCGGGTCGCAAAGACGTTGTCTACGGATTTTTTTACATGGCTGCCTGCATCGCCTGGATTTACTTCGTAAGGAAGGATGGCTCCAAAAAATGGAAGTGGTATGCTCTTGGCATTGCATTGTATCTATGTTCTCTATTGGGTAAACCAGTAGCAGTTGTGCTGCCGATGACACTGTTATTGATCGACTTTTTTGAAGGCCGTAAGCTGAATTTCGGACTGCTGATTGAGAAAATACCGCACTTTGCGATATCAGTTGGTTTTGGTGTCAGGTCCATAATAGACCAAAAAGCCTTTGGATCGCTGGCAACAGTCGATGTCCATTTTGCCTGGTACGAGCGCATTGCTTTGGGTTGCTATGCATTGGTCACTTACTTGTGGAAAGCAGTTGTGCCGGTTGGGTTGAGTAACTTCTATCCTTATCCACTCAAAGAAGGAGGCTCAATGTCTATGACGTACTACGTATATCCGCTTGGCGTTGCTGTGGGTATTTTTCTTTTATGGAAATTTGCACGTAGGAATTCAGCCGTGATTTTTGGTTCACTATTCTTTCTGGTGAACATTATTCTGTTATTGCAGTTTCTGCCGGTGGGTGGTGCTATACTTGCCGACAGGTACACTTACATAGCTTACCTGGGTTTGTTCTTTATTGCCGGATGGTTTATCTCAGGGCTGTTTGAGCCGGGTGGCAACAGGCAGTTGGGCAATATAGTACTCACCACAGTTCTGGCGTACACAATGTTGCTGGGCTATCTGAGTAACGAGCGGTGCCAGGTGTGGTATGATACAACCAGCCTTTGGCGCGACGAAATTGAAAAAGAACCACTGCGCGCTCCTAACGCGTGGAATAACCTTGGTTTTAATTACTTCAACAAATTCAATGATGCTGTTGACCCCGCTCAAAAAAAGATATACTATGACTCTGCTTTCTTTTTGTTGAACAGAGCTATTGAGTTGCAGCCTACGTTTGCAAATCCCTATATTTCTATTGGCGAACTGGAGCGAAGCGTAGGTAAGTTTGCCGAAGCGAAAGTGAACTATTACAAGGCGATAAAGTTCAAAACTATCGACGAAGATGCTAATGCATACCTGGGTCTGGCTATCATCTATGCCATTACGCGCAATTTCGATTCATCTGCAATTTGCTTTAACCTGGCATTAAGCTCGAGACCGTACTTCCCTGAGGCACATAGTAACTTTGGTAATTTTTACGACATGGTGGGTAAGCCCGATTCTGCATTGAAACAATACGGTATTTCGATAGCCCAGAATCCGGATATGTATGCACCGCATCTCAACCGTGGCAGATTACTTACCCGTCTCAACAGAGTTGACGAAGCGTTAAAGGATTTTGAAATTGCTTTGCAGCTCAGTCCCGATAATGGTGAGGTGATTTACGCACGGTCGTTCTGTTATGCCAGAAAAGGCAACAAGGCACAGGCACAGAAAGATATTGAAAAAGCGATGTCGCTTGGATTTACCGGTATAGACAACAATTATTATCAGTCAATGAAAGCGAGGTAAGCTTACCGGTAAATCGCTATATACATCGCTTTGCACTTTTTGGCATCGTCGAGATTGCTGATGCTTACAATGCCCACGCATTCTCTTCTGAAAGTAATTGTTCCTTCCAGTTGTGCAATCACAGTCCCGTTTGCTTCAGCCGATTCGCCTGTTTTTAGTGCAATAGCACTTGATTCCTTATCGCCGTCATACACTTTGGCGCTGGCAGTAAAACCCGGTGTAAATGTTCCTGAGCCTTTTTCTTCCATTGTGTAAACACGCACATAATATGTGCCTGTATCTGCATTGAAATTGAAGAAATAATTGCCACAGTCTGAAGTGTAAGTTTTAACTGATTCGTGTCCCTTTTTTCTCAGCTGCTTTATCTGTGCATCGCACCACTGGTTGAAGGCTGGAGTTGGATCGGGTGGTGCTGCCAGTTGAATGCCCACCCTTGTCAGCATGTATTCTCTGGGTCGGGCTCCTTCTTTAGTATCAGCAACGGTGATCTTCACCTTGGTTCCTGCAACACCTCTGATCATTGCTACTACATCATTCAGTTCTTTGTCTTTGCAACTAATGTCGTTTACTTTAATCAGAAAGTCGGTGGCTTTCAGTGAATCGTATGCAGGTGAGTTGGGCACCAGACTAAGCACCCGTGGCATGGTATGACCACCAGATGTATCCTGAAATAATTGCGCACCAATTCCACCAATAGTGTTTTGTGCAAACAATGGAAATGTGATGGCGATAAACGAGAGGGTGAACAAAAGGAGCTTCTTCATCCTGTAAATTTAATGGTATAATGACCAATTCGAAATTAATCCCGTAATATTTAATCTGCCTTAGCGACAACGTATTTACCTGGTGTTATTCCCGACAACAGGATTATTGAATTGCGACGTATTTGACGTGTCGGCATTTTTAGGTGCCACACTACCCGGCTCTGTAACAATGTTCCCTCTTACTAGTAGTAACCGATATTTTGGTCCGGTAGCATTGGACGTAACATACACTTCGCTCTTGAAACTTCCCGGTTCGTTTAGTGCCTTCACCATTACTGTTATCGAACCTTTTTGCCCCGGGCCAATCGCTCCCTGCGGATAACTTACGAGCAATTTAAATGCGGGCATGTTCAATCCCTTGCCCGTTCCATGCATTTCTTTGATCACCAACGGTGCACTGCCTGAATTTACAAATTCGAATTTGTACTCGTCACTACCGTTTACCAGCATGGTACCAAAGTCGTGAATACGGTCGTTATTGATGAAATTAATGATAGCACCTGTCGATTCTTTCTTCTGTACTGTTGCATTGTCCTGCGCACATGCGCTAAACGGCGAAAAAGCCATAGTGAGTAATACTATCAGAAGAATCTGTGTACGATACATAATTCGTGTTATGGCTCCAGTTGCCGGTGCAAATATAATTAGAACTTTTGCCGGATGTCCGTAGGATAGTGTTAAAATGACCCTTATTAACCGGCCCCTATTTGTTTACTATATATTTTAATTTCATGGAGGTATTTCAATAACTTTGTTAAGTCTGTACAATAGCACTTTAGGTAGCTTCAATAAGCAGGTGTAAGATTGGCAACGAAAAATGTAAACATCCGTTATTTTATGAAACTCAAATCAATATTTGTACTGGTTCTGTTACTTGCAGCGGCTTTTAGTTTTGCGGGTGGGAAGGATAAAAAAAACTTGCCTGCTGCTAAGACCACCATGGCAGACCCAGCCGAAGGAGATTACGATATCAAATACCTCAATTTTGATTTACACCTCACTGATACATCTACTTATGTAAGCGGAACGGTAATTACCACCTTTGAAGTAATCGCACCAAGCATGACCAGCTATGTTTTTGAACTGGATTCGCTCATGCACATAGATGCGGCTAGTATCAACGGTTCGTCAGTTGCTGTTACATCGTCGGGTTTTATCAGAACGATCACATTGCCTACCACCGCTACCGCCGGAACGACAGTTGTTGCATCGGTCACCTATCATGGTACTCCTCCATCGGGCAGTGGTTTTTTTAATGGCGTTACACATGCCGTATCTGCCGGCGGTACTCATATGGTCTACACAGTTAGTGATCCATGGGTTGCCAAAGACTGGTGGCCCTGCAAGCAGTCTGTTAACGACAAAATCGATTCGGTGGATATGGTGGTGACGGTACCTCGTGGCGTAGTAGACGGCAGCAACGGCCTGTTGGTTAGTGTTGATACCACAACTACTCCGGGCTACTGGAAATACCACTGGAAGACTCATTACACTATAAATTACTACCTGGTATCCATTGCCGTAGCCAGATATGCTGAGTATAAGTCGTATATGCACTTTACGGGTAGTACAGACTCAATGCTTGTTCAGAATTTCCTTGCCGATACTGCAACTTTTAATCCTGTATACAAGATCAATTTTGACTCGATACCGCAGATCGTAGATTACTTCTCAACCATTTTTGGCAGGTACCCGTTCTGGAAGGAGAAATACGGTGTTTGCTATACCACGCTTAGTGGCGGTATGGAAAACCAAACAATGACCACTATTGGTGTGCCGGATACGCGCACCATTGCACATGAGCTGTGCCACCAATGGTTTGGCGATAACGTAACCTACAGCCGCTGGGGCGAAGTATGGCTGAGCGAGGGTTTTGCTACTTATGCCGAGGCGCTGTTTACCGAACATTTCTGGGGGGCTGCTGCTGCACTGGCTGTGCGGCAGGGTAACCTTGGGCGGGCTATGTCGCCGATCTGCGGGCAGGTATTCGTAACCGATACGTCTGGAGCGGCGACTATTTTTAACCGCAATACTGTATATGACAAAGCGGCTATGGTTGTGAGTATGCTTCGCTACATAGCACCAGCCGATAGTAACTTTTTTCGAGTGTTGCGTACCTACCAGCAGACCTACGGTCTTGGCAACGCAGCCACTACCGACCTCAAAGCAATTGCTGAGGCAGAGTATGGTATGAACCTGGATACGTTTTTTAACCAGTGGATATACGGCAAGGGCTTCCCGAAATATAAAGTGACGTGGGATCAGGTGGGTACTACTGCTATTGTAAAGCTGATACAGTTTACTTCATGCGCGGCTTCAACGCCGCATTTCAGCACGCCGCTAGAGTTGCAACTGCACGGAGCCGGAGCCGATACATTTATCAAAGTGTATAACAGCCTCGACACACAGACATATACTTTCGAATGGACGCCAACCGTAACCAATGTATACCTCAACCCCGATGCGGTTACATTGTGTGCCCGTGTCGGTTTTATTACGCAGGACACTATGCTCAGGTATGGTCTTGCCGTACCGGAGGTGTTGCCAGACAATATCAGTATTTTTCCAAACCCTACCCGGAATTTCTGGCAGATCAGCAACCTGCCTGACGATACTGCACTTACACTTACAGATGCTACGGGAAGGATGTTGTGGCAGGGGCGCAGCAGCAAAGGAGCGGCGCAGGTACCGGGCAATAGTTTACCCGCTGGCAATTACTACCTTAAAATTAGCGGATCAAAGTCTGCGAATATTAAACTGGTACATTGGTAGGTTTACCGATCTAAACTTTAACCTCTTTCATCACACTCCGCTCGTTGTAGAGCATTTTGATGAGCCCGTCTGCAAGGCCTATTTTAGGCACATATATTTCATCGGCCAGCGACCAACGCATAATGGAGATGTATAGCTGCAGCGCCGGCACAATAACGTCAGCACGGTCGTCTCTGAACTGGTACAGGTGTTTGCGTTCCTCCAGCGGCGTATAGCTCAGTTCTTTGTAATAGTCTTTCAACAGATCTAGCGGCAGCGGCTTGCCTTCTTTACGTTTGGAAATGGAGAATATCTTGTTAATGTTACCGCCTGTGCCTATGGCTTCCAGCGGTTGGTAAGAGCGCGTGTGCGTTTTGATATACCACTTCATATGTTCCCACTGCTCATCAGTTACCTTGTTGTGCAGCATCCGGATGGTGCCAATATTAAACGACTCTTTGAATATCGTATGGTTCTCAGAGTACATAGTAACCTCAGTGCTGCCACCGCCCACATCTATGTACAGGTATGATTTGTTCTCGCTTAGTTTCTCCGCAATATGGGTTTCGTAGATGATAGTTGCCTCTTCCTGACCGCTGATGATGTCGATTTTTACCCCGGTCTCCTCGTATATCTCCTTCATGATCTGGGGACCGTTTGTCGCATCGCGCATCGCCGATGTAGCGCAGGCTCTGAATGCCTCTACATTGTAGATACTCATTAGCAATTTGTAAGCCTTAAGGGTCTCGATAAGCTTTTTCTTCTTTGCTTCGCTCACTATGCCGGTGTCAAATACCTCGAAACCCAACCGGAGCGGTATACGCAACAGATTCATTTTTGTAAAATCAACGGTACCGTCCTTGTAAACGGATGCCTCACTTATCAGCAGCCTTGCCGCATTAGATCCAATATCAATTGCCGCCAGTATCAATAGTTAATAACTTTTGTTCTTAAGGTAAGTATAGATTGTTTCCTGAGAGCGCACACGTTCTGTGTTTTTGTCTCTTTCCACGTATTCGTTGCGCTGTTCGTTATCTAATATACGCCCTTTTACGTTCTCAGCAAGCTGTATGTCAAGAATATCTTTCAATTCCTGCTGGATATTTTTATCGTATATCGGGCAGGCGGCCTCAACCCGGTGATCCAGGTTACGTATCATCCAGTCGGCCGAAGAGATGTATACCTTAGGATCTTTATCAGCACCAAAAATAAATACCCTTGCATGTTCCAGGTAGTCATCAATAATACTGATTGCGCTCATGTGTCCTTTAAACGCTTTCTGTTCTGTATAGGCGCAGCAAATGCCCCTTACCACCATTTTAATGTCCACGCCTGCCTTGGCAGCTGCATAAAGTTTTTCAGTAAGTGCATGATCTACCAGACTGTTCAGTTTTATAGTTACGGCTGCCGGCTTCTTTTTTCTGGCAGCAATTATTTGTCTGTTTATATGCTGTAGCATCGTTTTCCGCATATTGAGCGGCGATACCGGCAAAGTTTTGCAGTTCTTCAGCAATGTTGCCTTCCTGACCGGGTTCTCCACAAAGTCAAATATCCTGTTCACATCCGCCAGTATGTTCCGGTTGGTAGTGAGCAGAGTGTGGTCTCCGTAATAACGGGCTGTATTCTCATTCAGATTGCCGGTTGATATAAATCCATATTGCTTGGTCCGGTTAAACTCCCGCTTCTTGATCACGCAAAGCTTGGCATGTACCTTCATGTCCTGCAGGCCAAGTAATACTTTCACTCCCTCTTCTTCCAATTGTGCCTTCCAGCGCAGATTGGCTTCTTCATCAAACCGGGCGCGGAGTTCTAGTACCACAGTCACTTCTTTGCCGTTCCGCACCGCATTGATCAATGCATTCACGATCTTCGAATTCCTCGCCAGCCTGTAGCAGGTGATCCTAATACTCGTTACCAGCGGATCGATGGCCGCTTCGCGCAGCAGATCAATGATCGAATCGAACGAATGGTAGGGCATGTGCAACATCACGTCGCGCTCTTCCAGCACATTCATAATACGGCATGGCTGCTGTAGCAGCGGATGTATGAACGGCTGAGACCTTGGCTTTATATCGTTGAAAATAGAAGCCGGAAAATCTATAAAGTCCTTAAAATTATGGATGCGACCTCCTGCTATCAGGTTGTCTTTTTTTGTGAGTCCCAGCCGCTTGGTTAAAAAGTCCAGCAGCCTCGGGTCCGTTTCTCTGTCATATACAAACCTGGTGGCGCGGCCCCTTTTGCGGTTCTTTAGTCCTTTCTCCAGTTGCGAGATCAGGTTTGTGTTCAAATCATTGTCTATCTCCAGTTCAGCATCGCGTGTCACCTTTATGATATAACCCATGAACCGGTCGAACCCGAACGGAGCAAACAGTCCGGGCAGATTCAGTCTGATGATGTCTTCCAGAAGTATTATATGGGTCTCATCCTTGTCTGTAGGCAATGCCATAAACCGGGGTAGCACCTTGGTGGGTATTTCGATCAGTGCGTATCGCTGCAACATAGAGTCTTTTGAGTTGCCCAGCACACACGCCAGATATATCGATTTGTCGCGCAGCAGAGGCATATGCGGTATTGTCTCTATCATCAACGGTATGATCTGCGTCCTTACTTTCTCCTCAAATACTTTATGTACGAAATCCTTCTGCTTCTTTGTAAGTTGTTTTTCGTTTTTGATAAACACCTTTTTCACTTCCAATTCATCAATGATATCTGCATAGATCTTGTCAAACTCCACCTGCTGACTGATCACTATCTGCTGTATCTTCTTTAGAATTTTTTCCGGGTTTGCTTCCAGATGCATTTTTGCAGCTTTGCCCAGTGTCATCATTTTATTGAGAGCAGCTACCCGTACCCTGAAAAACTCATCCAGGTTATTGGAAAATATACCCAGAAAACGAAGGCGGTCATGAATATGGTTACTTTCATCTCTGGCTTCCTGAAGTACACGGGCATTAAATGCGAGCCAGCTGATGTCGCGTATTATGGTCTGTCTGGTAGATTTAAGCATGGAATAAAAGCTTGTAAGTAGTGCTCGCCACGCAGGGTGAGCTAACAGGCTGCAAAATTACTCACTAATAACTACCAGTGAAGTTAAATCGCTTGATAACGAAAGGTTTACAAAAAATTAATATTGAGGTGTCAAATTCGAAATTGCCTGTTTTCGTATTACTGTTACCAGTAAAAGTGTTGTAAAAAAACTATAAAAACAGAAGCTTTAAAGGGCGATAGTAATTCCATAAAAAAACCACCCGAAGGTGGTTCTGTTATTTGCAATAATGCCCTTGCAATATTAATCGCATTGGATACTTAAAATCGTCATTGGCTCCAATGGCTGGTCGCGCGGGTTGGTAGGTGTTGCTTCTATAGCGCGCACCACTTCCATTCCTGCTGTTACCTTACCAAAGGCTGTATGCCCCTGATTCAGGTAATGATTGTCTATCAGATTGATGAAGAACTGACTGCCATTGGTGTTGCGGCCTGCATTGGCCATAGAAATAGTGCCTGCGGCATTGCTGTTGGCAGGTGTTATCTCATCGTCAAACTTGTAGCCTGGTCCGCCTGTGCCCCACATAGCTTTCTTTTCATCATCCTTGGTAAGCGGATCACCCCCCTGTATCATAAAATTTTTGATCACCCGATGGAACTTTACTCCGTCGTAAAAACCCTCTTTCGCCAGCTTGATGAAATTAGCCGCTGTATTGGGTGTGAGATCAGTGTACAATTCGAGCGTTATGTCGCCCATATTGGTTTTCATTATTACTGCCATTCCTTCTTTTGTTTTATTTGGTTTGATAATTAGATTTTAAAGCTATCATATTTTTAGTGATTTGCGGTGGTTTTCTGTGATAAAATATTCTTAATCATTGATTTTTTTCAAATATTCCAAAGTTGTACTGATGTAGTACTTCCTCACCTGGTAAGGATAGTCTACATACATTGAGTTGTCTTCATTAAATGTAAAGCCCAGATCGAAATTGGCTTTGGCGGCCTCCATCAACCTCAGTGCCTCTTTATTATTACCAAGTTGCGACTCGCAGATGGAGAAAAAGTACTGTGCATCACTGAAGTTGGGGTAACCCACCAAACAGCGTTTGAGATAAACAATTGCCTGTGCATATTGCTCCTTCTCATAGTAAATGATACCCATGTAGAAAAGGTGGTTTGGGTGTACCCATTTTTCTCCAAGACCCTTAACGTCATTATCTATGCATGAGCCAATATACTTTTCACTGCTGTCGAGTACATTCAACTGGAGATAACACAACCCTATATAGAAATCATAACTATGGTCCATTACAACACGGTTGCCGTAAGTACGTCTGGCCAGCAAAAAGTCACTTAGGGATGCGCTGTAACGCTTCTCATAGATACACTCCATAAAGGCCTTATATTCGAGCCAATGCTGGGGATTGTATTTCACTGCACTATCAAGGAACGGCCTGCCAAGTTCGTATCTGCCCGACTTATAAAGTGGCATTGATTTTTGTTGCCAATACCACGAATTGGTGGGGATAATGGCCAGTGCGCTGTCTATAAAACGCTGGTGAGACGCCGACCCCAGCCGGTAGTGCCAGGAACTGTCCATGTATATTTTGGCCTTCAAAGAATCTTGTTTGGTGAAGGCGTGCTTTGTTTGAGCAACGGTACCAAATGAAATCAACAGCAGGATAGGAACATAGCGCATATAGCAATTTACGCCTATTTTTGATTTGCACAAAAAGAACAAAACAGTCTTACCACGCAGGCGATTGCCGGAACTCAATTTTATTCGGGCATTACAGATTCTTCCAGGTCTCTCCTTTTCTTCTTTACCCCAAAGCTCACCAGAAAAACTCCGCTGAAAATAAGCAGGGTAGATATAAACTTAACAGGTGTGAAATGCTCCCCTGCAAATATAACAGAGATGATTGCGGCAAACACCGGTTGCACATATATGTAGGCTCCTGCTACTGCAGGGCTAAGAATGTGCAGTCCATAGATATTCCAGAGGTATGTGAAAAAAGTAACGCACACAACAATAAATGCTACGCACAGGTAGTCTATTGGTGTGAATATAGCCCAGTTAATAGCTGTGAACTGCCGGAACCCAAACGGCACTATCAGAAGGAAACCAAACAGAAAAACCCACCTGATCACAATGATAGGGCGGTATTTATGCATGAGTGGTTTGATCATCACCAGATAGATAGCATAAGATGCGGCATTGCAGAATACATAAAGATCTCCCATTGCCGAACTGCCGGTCATTGTTATTTCTTTGCCGGCACTCATAAGTAATGCAGCTCCACATATACCGCTTACCAGACCCACACCTTTAGATAAGGTTATCCTTTCCTTGTACATGAACATGGAAATGATCACGATAAGCAATGGTGTGCTCATCATTACCAGCGATGCGTGTATGGGGTAGGTTAGGTTAAGGCCCAGGAAAAACAACATCTGATTGAGGGCCACGCCAAATATGCCGCCTAGTATGAGTATACGCCAGTCTTTGGGATCTATTTTAGTGCGGAACTTACTGCCGCCCAGATAGCTCAGCCAAAACAACATCATTACAACCCCTGCCCTGATCATAATGAATCCCAGCGGTTGTATCAGTCGGGGCATCACCATCTTGGCTACTGTAAAGCCGGCTCCGTAGAAAATGTTTGCTCCCAGCAATGCGAGATGAGCGGTCATTTTTTTATTCACGGTGTAAAGATAACCAGTCAGTTCAATTCTTGTTGTGAAAGCTACTGCGTATTAATTTTCCTCATCAAAATAGATCTTGTAGAAACTTTTGCCGGTTCGCTCATCATACCCTTTTTCAATAAGGCTCTTATCTCCGTGGATATACACGTGGAAATTCTTATCAAGTTTCAAAACACTTTTGAAAACCCTCGCTTGCTTTTTCACCGCCTGCGCCGATATATCAAACCGATCCTGAAGATCAATGTCATTTTCCTCGGCATAATTTGTTTCAAACTTCTTAAATGATCGTATCATCCCCGGATCATCAAATACTTCTTTTTCAAACTTCTTTTTGTCAAACGTTTCGTTGGCTCTGAAATATTCAACACTCTTATTGAGCAGGTCTATCTGTTCCGTTTTTTCTAGTTGGAATTCCTGCGGCAGTTGTTTTGCAATGAATTGGCGGGCAATCCCCATAAACTGATTGGTCTGATGAAACTCTGTAGCTTGTGGAACAACATTCAGAAACGTTTCCCGCCAGAATACCGCTTCTTCGCCTTTTTTGTTGCTGTCATAGATCAGCACATCAAAACCCTGTTCTGCATTGGTTGGAAAAACCAGGCAGGCTTTATCATACTTGGTGATCTCCACCCCTTCTCTAAGCACTATTGAAAAATCATTGTCTTCTTTTGTGAGGTCAATAAAGTGCTGTCGGGATTCTGTTTTGTAAATACCTATAGCATCTACGTAGGCACCCTTCACCAGGCAGTTCTCAAAATAACAAACATAGAGTTCTCCGGGTTTTATTTTAGGATGGATTGTGCTTTCAAATAAGTGCTTCGCAATATTCACCGAGTTCTTTTGGAAGGTTGCTCCTTCCGCAAGGCTCTCCAGGCAATAGTTGTAGACTTCGTTGTAGTTCAGTGAAGACAGATGGTGAAACGCATACTTGTCTGAATCCAGGCTGAACTGAGCGAGAAACGAGGTTTTTAACAACAACTTTTCTTCTTTGCTCAACTGTAGTTGCTTCTTCGATGTAACCAATTCATCGCCATTTCCTTTATTACCAACGTAATGAACAGTTATTTTGTGCAGTATCGCTTCAGAGATGCTTATTTCCATTCCGCCAAAATAAAGCTATTTATCTTCAAACGGAATACTCTGCAAGCTGAAAGCGGCGCGCAAGATGCGTTATTGAATATTATATTTGAGAGGGTAGTTTGTATTTCTACACATCTGGCGCTAATAACAACAGCCTGAAAGGGAACTGTGCATAGATCTCTATTGCATTATTAGTAATTTAGCACCAAATAAAACCATATTAAGATGAATGAAGAAATCCGTCAATTGTCGCCCAGCGCACTATGGAATCATTTTGCTGACCTGAACGCGGTGCCACGCCCTTCAAAGAAAGAAGGAAGGGTTATTGCCTTTATGAAAGCATTTGGAGAGAGCCTGAATCTGAATACCTATGTTGATGAGATCGGTAATGTGATCATAAAGAAGCCGGCATCCCTGGGTATGGAAGACAGGCAAACGGTTATTCTGCAAAGTCATTTGGATATGGTTCATCAGAAAAACAGCGACACCGTTTTTGATTTCGATCAGCAGGGCATTGAAATGTATGTTGAGGGCGATTGGGTAAAAGCAAAGGGTACAACGCTCGGTGCCGACAATGGTATTGGTGTATCGGCTATAATGTCATTGCTGGCTTCAACAGATATTCCTCATCCGCCACTGGAGGCATTGTTCACCATTGATGAGGAAACAGGAATGACAGGTGCCATTGCGCTAAAGGGCGGTCTGCTTGATGGGAATATTTTGCTGAATCTGGATACAGAAGAGGACAACGAACTGACCATAGGTTGTGCTGGTGGAATTGATGTTACTGCAACCGGCACATACAATGAAGTGCAGCCAGTAGGCACAGCAGCATTTCAGATCAATGTAAAGGGCTTGAAGGGAGGACATTCTGGAGTAGACATTCATCTGGGTAGAGCAAACGCAAATAAATTGATGAACCGTATTTTGTATACGCTAACCCGTGATTGCAAAATAGGTATTGCATCTGTCGACGGGGGTAGCCTGCGTAATGCAATACCGAGGGAATCAAAAGCCGTTATTGTTGCCGACAACACAAGTGCTTCGAAATTACCTTCAATAATTGCGCATTTGCAATCTGTTCTGCAACACGAATATGCCACAACTGACCCCAACTTGTCTGTTACATTTTTTCCGGTGAATATGCCTGTTCGGGTTATGGATGCTGATTTCCAGCACAAGTTGTTGCGGTCTGTTTACACCTGTCCGAATGGAGTATACAGAATGAGTCCAGAAATAGCGGGCTTGGTTCAAACATCTAACAACCTGGCAAGGGTTATTGTGAATGACGGAGCATACACAATACAGTGCCTTACACGTAGTTCCGTAGATACGGAGAAAGAAGATCTCGGCAACGCAATTGGCTGTTGTTTCGAACTGGCAGGCGCGGCAATGGCATACACAGGCGGATATCCGGGCTGGGAGCCAAGGCCCGATGCGCCCATCGTGCAGATCATGAGCAGTTTGTATCAGGAAATGTTTCACAGCCCGGCCAATGTAGATGCTATACATGCCGGATTGGAATGCGGTATCCTTGGAACCAATTATCCCGAGGTGCAGATGATCTCTTTCGGACCCAACATTGTTGGTCCGCACTCGCCCGATGAGAAGGTGCAGATCAGCTCTGTTCAGAAGTTCTGGAGTTTTTTGCTGGAGACATTAAAAAGGACACCAAACAAATAATTGCTCAATTGGATTATAAATGGTACAAAAATGGCTGGCACATCGCCAGCCATTTTTATTTAGTTATTCAGGCATTCTGTTGCAGACTTTCGAAACCACTATAGATACCTCAATGCAAAGGTTAGTACTGCAAGCTGAATTGGTTCTCCCACTGAACCAATTGACAATTCAAATTTTCTGTTATCATTGTTTTACAGAAGTCAATGATACGGCTCTCAAAAGCTTTTCCCGATTCTGTCAGGTAGCAGTCAGGTTCAAACCATTGATAACCTTGATACGGATATGGCAGGTGTAATACCTTTATTCCGGGCTGGGCATTAATAACGCATCCTGCGATGTCAATTACAGCCAGTTCAAATGGCTTGCTGCCCCTTAGCCTTTTTAGCACGGCATAGAGGTTGTTTACATCGTCATTAGGGCCTTTTATCGCTTGCACAAAAAGCACAGGTAGATCGGTAGTGATCGTTTGCCGAAAGTTTTTGATCCTGTTAGTACATCTTTCAAACAACAGGTGCTTTTCATCTGCTGTAAAATCATCGTGTGTAAACTTTATGGTTTTGCCGGCACGCGACCAGTGATTTTCTGCTTCGTCAAAATATATATCATCGAAGTAACCATTGAAGTCTTGCTCGATCATTTCAGTTATGAAAGCAGCATTGTGGTCTACCAGGTCAAATGGTAAAGTGAGTTCGCCATTTAATCTTGATGCTTTTAACCCATGTCTTGTCAACACAGCTCTCGGAAGGCAATAGGATCCCAGCGAAATGATCTCATATTTTTTCATGCTGAAGTTGTTGTAAATAAAGCTTGTTGAAGGTAAATATAATGCGAAATACTTGAATTAGGAGATCGATCCATTGTGTGAAATAAGCATAAAGAACATTGGATTCCGAATCACAAATGATCCCTAAGTACACAGCATATTTTTTATGCCGGAACAATTTCGTAGTAAGTCACTTTCGATTTTTCATGTCACATCGTAACTCTATGATTATCTGAATTTTGCGTTCAACGAGATAATATCTGAAAACAATCCTGAGCTACGCAAATAGTGGCCGTAGCGCAGTTCCAGCATTGCAAAGTGCTTTATACCAAATATCCCCTTCACAGGTGTGAAACGCAATCCAGCCCCAAAACAATGGCTGTTAAAAGACGAGAGGTCGTAATCGCTTGTATAAAATTCCTCTGTAGCAGAGCGCATTTTATAAGGAGCGAAATAGGCTGCCGCAGTCTGCACATAAAATCTGTAGAATGGACTTACAGAAACAAGAGGCGTAATTTTTACGGGCAATTCTATATTCGCAGTGTGTGCCATTACTCCCCAGTTGTCTATAAAGAAGCGGTAGGAGCTCCTTAGTATCGTTCGGTCTCCCAGAAAATACGCTGCGCGTATCGATGCCGGTAGTTTAAATCTCCGGTCAGGCAGGTTCTCTGCTCTTTCGGTGTTATCGCTAAAATACACCCGTTGGAATTTCGTAGCAAGCAATCCTTCCTGATACGCAGGATCTATTGTAACGGCATATTGCAGACGTTCATTTACAATCTTCGAGTAGGTAAGCATTGCATTGTAGCTGTTGCGCGGGCGCTGGTAACCACTGCCGTATACCGATCTTAGTTCGATGGGCAGCAACACATCCCATATGTCGAAGTAGGCTTGCAACCTAACGGTTAGTTCACTGCTTTTGTCTTTTGAAACTTTAGCCATTGTTAGTCCCAGGCCATAAGACTGGTAGTCTGATTCAATTGAAAATGAAGCTACTCCTCCCATCGTTCTATTGCCCTTCAGGTTTGTACTGCTATATGCTACCGAAGGATAGAACCGGCCATCAGCCGATGATGCAGATGAAATAGTGCTGGGGTCTACCTTATCAGATGAAGCTGATGTGTAATGGTCGAAGCCAACCTCTGTGACAATATTTCTGGTTCTGCCCAGCTTGTCTTTTTTTACCATTTTTATTTCAAGCACACTGCCGAAGTTGGTAAGTTTCTCTGTACCAATACCACCAGTTACCGCAGAGTTTTCGCCATCCTGCACATAGTAACTGCTCACAAAATTAACTTCCTCTACTTTGAGTTTTCTTTGCTTGTAGGCAGAACTGTCGCTTTGCGCAAATAAGCACAACGTCTGGAAAAACAATGCAATAACGGAAAGGGAGATTTTTTTCATAGTATCTGATTAATTACAGCCGCAGCCACCGCCTGTCTTTCCTCCTATGGCACCAGATGCACCTTCCCGGTAAGACTGAAAATTGGTTTCAAATTTTTCTGATTTCCTTGTGGTCAACTCCATTTCGGCATCGTTGAGGTATTGTTTTCTGTATTCCTTTACCGGGGCGCAGGATGGTACCGCAGTCAATAAAGCAGCAGCTAACAATATGCTCAAAGTAACGGTCTTGTGTCTCTTCATCACTAAGTCATTTTAATGTTGTTCGAGGTATATATTTTGTCATCGTCGTCTATAATGATACAGGCTATATCCTTCATTTGATTGATCAGATACAAAGCGGGTTGAATGCCCATAACTGAGATCGGGGTCGCCATAGCATCGGCCAGTTCCGGATCCGGGCATATTACTGTAACGCTTTTTATGCCTGATACCGGGAAGCCGGTTTTCGGGTCAATGGTATGGGAGTATTTTTTGCCACCTATCATTACATATTTCTCATAGCTGCCGGATGTCGCAATTGCCAGATCTGAGATATTGAGGTAAGAAAATGGCACATTACGGCTGTTTGGGTCGGCAATACCTACAGTCCATGGTTTGCCGTCTGGCTGTGTTCCCCAGGCAGCAAGGTCACCCGATGCGTTTACAATACCGCTTTTAACACCCATGTTTTCCAGTGTTTTTTTCGCACATCTCGCTGCATATCCCTTTCCTATTCCGCCAAAACCAATGCGCATGCCTTTCTCTTTTAAGAACACTGTGCTGTTTTCCTGATCAAGTACTATGTTCCTGTAATTGATGAGTCGAACAGATTGTTTTGCAGTTGCTTTATCCGGCAATGCACTCATTGTGGTGTCAAAGTTCCACAAACTCTTGTCCACCGATCCATAGGTAATATCAAATGCACCTTGGGTAAGCTGCGAAATTTTTATCGAACGGGCAAGTAGATCAATTACTTCCTTATCCACCTGCACTGGTTGAATCCCCGCAAATTTGTTGATCTGGTTGGTTTGGCTTTTTTCATTGTAAGTGGTGAGCAATGTTTCAATACGGCTTATTTCTCTTACTGCTTCGTTTATACAATGCTCCGCAAATTCTTTATCATCCGATACAACCGTTATTTCGAACTGGTTGCCCATAAGCCGCATGCCGCGTTTACGAGCTGCAGAAGGCATAATATCTGTGTTAACGGTAGCCCTCATTTGCTTCTATTTGTTGAATAAATGTTTGAGGGTTTTCGCCATGATAGCCATCCCATGTTTTTAAAACTTTGCCGTCGGCATCCAGTAGCACAGTATGTGGGAACTGACCTTCCTTATTGTACTGGTCGGCTAACGCGTCATTTTGTTTCACAAGTTCTTTGGATAGACGGTTTTTTTTAAGCCGGGGAAAGTCGGCATTTACCACTTCCAGGTGATTCGATGCAAAACTGTTGAACTCTTCTTTCAGGAAAATTTCTCTTTGCATCTGCATACATGGTACACACCAGTCTGATCCTGAGAAATTCAGCAGTATCAGTTTGTGATTTAGTTTAGCTTCTGTTTTCGCTTTTTCAAAATTCGTCTGCCAGCTCCACGACAAAAGCAATATTGCAACACAGGCCATAACGCATGATATCGCTTTTGGAGCCGTAGTGATCTTTCTGACAAGAGAAAATTGGAACATGGTTTTGCAAAAGTAGGTGTAAAGGCAATACGATAAAGTTAGTGTTTCAGTGAAATGTTTTCAATGAAAAACCAGAACGCTGATACTCTAACGACTCATTTTTGCAACAAAACTTCACAATTAATGTTGAAGCATCAACTTTTGCTCAGACACGCCATATTCGTTCGTTGCCCGTACAATGTACAAGCCAGATGGTTGTTGCTGCAGGTTAATATTGAGTTGTCCGGTAGCCACGTTGCTGTAAACTGTCTGTCCCTGTATATTTAATATCTCTACTGTCGTAGCAGTAGCAGGGAGTATGATCGTCGCACTATTTTCGCACGGATTCGGGTACACTACGTAAGAAATGCTCCCCTTTACGTTGTGCACTGCTGCATTGTGTGGTACGGTAACTCTGATGCTGTCAATAACCACATCAGTTAGCGGCTTGTCGCTGATGTTGGTAGGCACATGACCTATGTTTTGTACAACTGTAAAATTAGAAGTAACCATACCAAAAACCGTATAATGGTTATCGAGCCAGGCATTGGTTGCAAGGTTTATATAAAACTGGCTGCCGTTGGTGTTAGGCCCTGAGTTGGCCATTGCCAGTGCACCCGGAATGTTTTTCAGCGACGGTACAAATTCATCGGGAGTTGTATAGCCCGGTCCTCCAAAGCCAGTGCCCAGTGGATCCCCACCCTGAATCATAAAGCTATCTATCACCCGATGGAAGATGAGGCCATCATAAAATTTATGTGCCACACGCGATAGGAAACTGTCTACGGTTCTGGGCGTAAGGGTATCGGTAAGCATAGCATTGAAGTTGCCCATGCTGGTATAATAAGTTACCTGAGTTTGGGCATTTGCGTTGTAACCGCAGGTAAGGAGAAGGCTGAGCAGGAGCGTTTTTAAAAGTTTTTTCATATCGTTTTAATTGATTGCTATGTAAAATAAATAAAAAGTGCTGTATTTCTTAGTGCAAGCAGGATTTTGCAAGTGCTTTATTGCGGCATATCATTGGCTACTGAATCACCTGATTGTAATATCCCCAATAAGCCGGAAAGCGTGCCCGCTGAAAAATACCGTAAAACACGTAGAAAATGGCTTTCGTTTGCAGAATACATTTGCACATTGTTCATCATAAAAACCAGTGAAATGAAAAATCTTGCAATTCTGTTCTTTACCGCGGCTGTTTCTTACGGAATAAGTTCATGTGTTAAAACACCCAGCACTTCAGTAACTCCAACCCCAACGCCTACATCTCCCAGTTCAACTCCTACCCCAACGGTAGCAAGTGTTGATGGTGCACTGGTAAGCCTTAGGCTCGATGTGACTACTGTTACAGCAGGTATCCCAATTTCTATAACTACCGAAAGTGCATTGGCTTCATTTTATTCTACTACCGGCGGTACTACAATGATTGATGCCGGAACCGTAAGTGTGAACAGTTTGTCATTAGAAAAACAATCAAGCAACAGTTACTACAAAACTGCTACTATAGGGATGACACCATCGACCCTCAGCTTTAGCTCAGGCAGCAGCTGGAGTGTAAGTGGTGCCGGGTCTGTTCCTGCATTTACTTACAATAATTCAGCTGACTTCCCGTCGTTTACTGGCACAGTGAATGACAGCATTATAACCCGTAGCAGTGGTATTACAGTCTCTTTGAGCGGCAATGTAAGCAATGCTGATAGCGTTATCCTTTTTATCGCTGCAGGTAGCACATCTGTGCATAAAACAGTAGCGGGTTCGGCAGGCTCAATTACCTTGACTGCATCAGATCTTTCCGGTCTGCCAGTTGTTTCCAACAAAAGTGCTTTTCTTGAAGTCATCCCCTACCGTGTACTTTTAAACACATTCGGCACCAAGCACTATGCATTTATTAAAGAGTATGCATTTGTGAAAAGCGTGAATGTGCAATAAGCAATTTGACGAAAATTTAATTGAAATCCCTCCGGGCGTGGCTCGGAGGGATTTTTTTTTGTTTTTACATTGACTCTAAGCAGTCGCAATATCAAAAGTTTAAGAAACTTCTTCAACCTTCTTACCCATCCTGCTTTAATTGTGGCTTGCTGCACAAAGAAGTATTGCTAATACGGTATTACATACTTTCTTTACGCACCAATAATTTCTATTCCCCCGTCTTCACCACCTTCTCCTGCTTCAGCAGGTTGCCCTGTTTATCAAATACTCTTACCAGATACAAACCGGTAGGTAACTCTGCCACAGAGATTTCATTTGCTTTTGTCTTAGTTATTACTATCTGGCCAAGGGTGTTATAGACTATCGTCTGAGGTTCAGCAATGCCACTTATATTTATGGTTCCACTGGTGGGGTTGGGGAAAATGGTTACAGTAGGGTGTTGATTGTTACCTGCCATAAGTGGCACATGGGATATCGTATCTCGCAGCTTTACTACCCAGTAATCCATATTGCCGTGATTGCCAGATACTTGGCTGTCATTAGAAATGGTCCTTCCCGCTACAATAAAGCCATCGTATGTTTGACGTACACACTGGGCCATATCAGCGCTTGTGCCACCCAGGCACTTCTGCCACAATATAGCTCCGGTATCATCCATTTTCAATACCCAATAATCCGAGATGCCGTGATTGCCTGAAACATCGATATCATTCGATTGGGTATATCCGGCAACAACATAGCAGCTGTCAGAAGTTTGTTGTACAGACCATGACATATCTCCCACCGAGCCGCCGTGCGTTCTGCTCCATTCAATTGCTCCTGTGTCATTTATTTTTACCATCCACACATTCATATCATATGCAGGGCCTATATGGTCAGTTATATCACCATCCGATGATCCACTTATCCCGCCTATAATATATCCCCCATCGTAAGTAGCCTGAATTGAATACGCCTCATCATCCCAGGTGCCTCCCAGTGATTTCTCCCATACTAACGATCCATATCCGTCTAATTTTACCACCCAGATATCACCCTGTGAGGAATCTCCATGATGGCCGGTAATATCTCCATCATTACTATAGCCGTATCCCACGGCAATAATTCCACCATCGTGTGTATTATCTACACCGAATGCTGCACACATTTGCGAACCTCCCAGCGATCTCTGCCAGATGAGTGCGCCGGTATCATTGATCCTGATGATCCAGTAATTTGGATTGGTCACTATACCATGGTGCCCTGTTACCTGCCCGTCTGTCGATTCGTTATAGCCGGCAACTACATAAGAGTTGTCTGCCGACCTTACAATTGAATAAGCCTCATCAGAGCCACTGCCTCCATATGTTTTTTGCCATAGTATAGCACCGGTGTCGTTCAGTTTAACTACCCAAAAATCGTACCCGCCATGGTTGCTGGTAACATCTCCATCAGATGAAAAAGTTCCACCCGCAAATATATACCCGCCGTCAGGTGTCTGCAGTACAGAATTCGCCGTTTCATAGCTGCTGCCACCATACGATTTTTGCCACTCAATCAATCCGGCAGCGTCCAGTTTCACGATCCAGCAATCCGGCATTGCAGTAACACCGTGGTGCCCCGTTACTTGTCCGTCGTTTGATCCGGAACTACCACATACAATAAACCCTCCATCTGCTGTTGGTTGCACTTGCCACGGTACGTCGGTGCCGGTACCACCCAGGCATTTCTGCCATTGAATTGCCGGAGCCTGTGCCAGCATTTTGTTGCATAAAATCGTAAGACAGATCAGCAGACTAATATTTTTCATAATGGCGGTTTTGCGGCTGAGGATATTATTACTAACAAGATAGACAATATTCTTTAATTCAACACACTGAAAAAATGCTGCTCTCACAAAATGCCACACAAATCAGTTGGTCGCAGGCAGAAACCTCTGTTTATTCAAAAATGCACGGTAGGGATCATTTACTGATTCTCGTCAGGAATGGCCAAAATACCACAAATGTGGTATAGAATTAAAACCGGCGGTTAGTACCTTTATGTTAAATTAAATGGATATGAAAATTAGAATCTTGTTTTTTGTGTTGATTTTGTTGGGCGCTACCAGTGCTCGCAGCCAGTGTGTGATTTATGCCGATGATAATACCGGGGCATTTGGCGCAGGCTTCAACAACGATAATACGCCCACTACCTTCCGTGAGTGTGAAGACGTAGCAATAAAGACATGCCGTGAAAAAGGTGGCAAAAGTTGCACTGAGCTCTACCGCAGTTCTAAAAAAGGTTGGTGGGGAATAATTAACGGACAAAAAAGCGATGGCCGCAATTATTTTCAGGGCGGTGACGGTTACTCATCAAAGACTGAAGCCGAGAATGCAGTTCGCGCCAAGTACCGCGCCGATGGTGGCGTTAACGCCACCTCAATACAGGTTTATACCTGGTATTCGTACTCTAATGTGAAAAATTAGTAGTGACTAGCCAAATAAATGAGGGTGTCTCCGTAATTCGGGACGCCCTCATTATATTCCGGACGTAATATTACTGCAAGTTGGACATTTGTCCTCTACTGGTTTAAGACTGTGTCTCAAATGAATGATTGAGCAAAGGACTCGGTCCGGCAACGCTTGCACCCACACCTAATGAGCATTCGAAAGCCCTGAGTTAACGAGGTCTAACTGCAACATATTTCCTGCAAGAAACGTAAGCTTTCCGCCTGCGACTAAAAACTCTACTCCACTCTCCCCACCCGCTCGCACATTGGTATATCCAACTATTTCACTATCAAACCCAAATGAAAAAACCTGAAGCGAATTTTTGTTTTCTTTCTGTTATACAGGCATCACGAAGTAGGCAAAGAATCGGATATCGATTGCTTTAACGTATTTTTTTTGATCATGGTTAGTAGTCTCAAAAAACTACTAATTATAGCAGTATGGATGTTTAACTGGAGGTATAATTTTGCCCGAGTGTGTTAAATAAAAAACACTGCCGCAAATGGATACTTACTCTACCTTTTTAGCTGCCTTCGCAATTGAAACGCTAATTTATATTCTTGTCTTCAATGTTATTCATCGCAGATATAAAGTCAGGATCGAATTCCGTAAAGATCGTTTAGTAAGCATCGTACTCTTTAAAATTGAACATCCGCTTCGCTTCGATGCTATTAAAACCAGAACAGGCAGGTACTATTATCGATTCCTCAACAGGTTGACATTATTATACTATATCATTTTATTCATGACCATTTCTTCTTTTTGTATCATTATGCAATAATTGAAGAATCGAGGATATTTCATACCCACCCAAATAAAAAAGCAAGCGTCTCACTTGCCTATTCAAATCGCTCTCGCTCCTCACACCCGCTCTCACATTAGTAGTCCCTACTATTTCATTATCGAACCTTTTGAAGAAAAAGTTCAGGCAAATTTATGAATTCTTGAGAATTAAAGATACCGACCAATCTTGAGGTATATCTCATCATATTGCTCAGCAATATCCATAAATTCTTTACTCCAACCGTTAGAAATTGACAGTTCCTGAAAAGATGCAGTGGGCAGAAATTCGTACTTTAAGTCTTTGTAGACTTTGGTGTCAGAACTATTAATACATGCAATATAATTATTCAAGAGGGCCATCAGCTCTTCGACACTATCAAAGCGTGTCCAAACTATATCAGTTTCACTATTAATTCTCGCTTTAATATTATTCAAGATTTCAATAGTTTCAAATGCTAATTGCTCGTATGTTTTTTTCATAAGAGTAGACAATACCGAATAAAATTAACGAAGTTCGATATTCTTGTAGGAATGAAAAATAAAACCCTTGCTCAGCAAGGGTTTTGTAAAGTGTAGACACAACAGTGCCATTATCGAACCTTTTGAAGCGGAAGTTTAAGCTGATTTATGAAAGTTTTGCGATGGAAAAGTAATATCAGGTTCAAGACCGGATGGGAAGAGAATAATAGCAAGCGTTTCGGCGATATTTTTTGGCTTTGTATGCCCTGTAAGTGTTTTAATATAGAAGCTTATTCGTTCGCATACACTCGCATACGTTGGTGGGCATAGCAAACCATCACCTTTACGCCGGCTGGCAGAAAGAGTTAGCAAGAACTTAATGGTGAATAAAATTGATTACTGGCGCTACCAAATAGTGATAAAAAAATCAAAAAACCACTAGTTTTAGTAGGCTAAAATGACTTATAAGTTTGTAGATTTATTTTATAAATTTTAGGCATGATCAACTATCTAAATTCTCTTGTTGAAGGCGCTTCTGATGCAATTTTTGTTGCCGAAATTGAAACAGGCTTTATAACGTTTGCGAACGCAGCTGCAGGTAAGCTGTTTAATTGCTTACCTGGCGATTTAATAGGAATGCACCAATCCCAACTACATCCCATAGAAGAGCTTGATGAGATTGTTCAAAAGTTCAGGGATTTCTCAACATCAGACGGTTATAAAGAAACAACAGCACATATTCTTACAAAAACAGGTGAAAGAAAACTTGTATTGATAACTGGATCAAATCGGTTTCAAATTGACGGCAAGAAATATGTTTCCGCATATTTTAAGGATATCTCGCATGTAGAAACCTTGCAACAGATAGCCTATGACCAATCACATTTGGTAAGAAGACCCTTGGCAAATATATTGGGCATATCTAAATTGCTGAAAGATGATGCAATTAGTAATGAGCAAGAACGAAAATATCTCATTGACGAACTTTACAATGAAGCAACGAAATTAGACGATGTTGTAAAACATGTAACTTCAAAAACGCTTTTAAAATAGAATTTAACCAATTCTCATTTAATGGTTGCAAATAATTAATAGCAGATGTTTGTTGTAAATGAAACCTTTTTAAAGCTGTCAAATAAACTATAGCCTTTTCTAACACTGATACGCTTTTGCATTATTGATTTATGCTATTAACAAGCCTTAT
>CAIKOJ010000145.1 GCA_903829015.1 uncultured Bacteroidota bacterium | reverse complement strand
CTGTGTTTGGGAAGATGGTGCAGAAATACCCCAATGAACAGGATGCGTTGGAGCACCTTGATGTACTTGCCAAAGATACCGGACTAATAGGATGCAAACTGCAAATTCAGGGTAAGTAATTCTATAGAAGAAACTAGCTTAAAGTAACTACTTCACAAACGCATATGGAGTAGTGTTCACAAAAACGCTTTTAGATTATTCGATGCCCGAAATCCTAATTTGCATTCAGGATAAAAGGTGTCTTTGCATTCTGAGGCATGATAATGGTTTTGGAGTTGGGTGACTCAGACAGCTTAAGAAATGCCTCGATCTGCTTGAACTGCAGATACTCAGGTGTAAGACCAGAACTGATTGTGTCGCAAGCCTTCTTGATAGCGGCGGCCTCAATAATTTTAATGTCGCGGTCTTTCTTTGCTACTTCTTGTTTAAATGCATATTGCTGATTCAATTGCTCTTCCTGCAATTTAGATTCAATAGCATTTACAACCTTCGGTGGCAACTTAATATCAAGCAGATAGATATCAGTGACCCGAATATTGCCTTCTTTAAGTCTGTTCTTAGCCAAGCTGAAAGAAGAAGTAGTTATCGAGTCTATTTTCAGCGTATAAATTTCTTCAGGATTGAGGCTTGATATGACTTCGCGAATGGCATATACTATCTCCGGCTCCACGAACACCGAATCGTACCTAAGACCATATTTTCTAAAAATTATAGGTAAGCTATCCTGTATGGGGGCGAACCTGTAGTTGATCCTTACGTTCACTGTTACACCGTTTTTAACAACGATATCCAGCCGTTTGTCTATAAATTGCTCTCTTGTATTGAATCTGTATACTTTATTCCAAGGCCAGGTGAGGAACATGCCTTCTCTATATACATGCGACATCATAAGCCCATCGTTGAAGGGTCTGTAAATAACAGCCGCTTTGGCAGGGCCATTAAAGTGTACTATTCTGTCAATAAACACTACAATTAACAACAGAATGAACAACATTGCAACAGTAAAGTTTACCTTTTTTTGATCCACGATGCAAGTTTTTATTTATCCAATTTTATATTCAGAAAACGTACCGTAATCCATTTTATAAATTTTGTCTGCTTTGTCAAAATAGTGGTCATCATGCGTGATGGCAATTATTGTTTTACCCATTTGCTTAAACTCATGAATCAACTCGTTATAAAAGTATTTTCTGAATTCGGGATCCTGATCAGCAGCCCATTCATCGAAAACGAAAATGTTTTTCTGCTCCAGCATAACTGATATCATAGCCAGTCTTTTTCTCTGGCCAGTTGATAGATTTCTGTTTGTAAATGCATTATCCTTAAAGCTGGTCTTTTTAGAAAGTTGCATTTTATCGATCAGGTTCAAAACTTTATTTTTGTCTAAATCTGCGATACCATACAATTCGGAAAACAGGAAAAAGTCTGAGAAAATTACTCCGAACTGCTCTCTGTACTCCTGTAAATTCCCCACGTTAACTTCCATCTCGCCGTCGATGAGTATTTTGCCAGCAACAGGTTTGTATAAACCCGTAAGTAGTTTTATAAGGGTTGATTTGCCGCTACCGTTACCCCCTATTATGAAGATGATCTCACCCCGGTTCACTTCAAAATTGATAGGGCCTATACCAAATTGTTTTTTACCCGAATCGTCGTAGTATTCGAATTCCAGTTCCTGAAATTGGATTTTCTTAAAATTATCGAACAGCCCGCACAAGACTGGTTCTTCTTTTGTGCCAGCAGTTCTGACTACCAGTTTTTCTTCGAGGTCAATCAGATTTTTCACAGCGACTGACGCTTTGTTAACGGAATCGATTGAGCTAACGGCATCACTAAGTGGCATGATGATAAACAGGATGGTTGAAGTGATCTTTGCTACATCGGCAAAAACACTTTTATCCAGCTCCGGCACTATAAACACCATGAGCCCCAATAGGAAGTAAAAACAAGCAACTGCAAAAATGAAAAAATTGGTCAGCTTAGCGCCGGTAAGTATTTTTTTATTCATTAGCTGCTGTGCCAATGATTGCGCCTTGCCTGAAAATATGTCGTATTTCTTCTGTTGGTTAATTTTAAGCTCCTTAAATCCGCCTGTTATTTCGTTAATTGTTTCGAAATAATCTGTTTCTAACCTATTTGATTCTGTGAACTGATGTTCTATTCGCTGAAGGCCTACAAAGTAGTTTATGATAGGTAAACAGAGTAAAATAAACGTGACAATAAATGCGATGAAGTTCAAAAACATCAAATAGATGAGGGCAAATATGACAAGAACAGTTGCCTGGATACCGTTGATGATAGGGGACGAAGACCCGCTTATTTCGTTAGTATCTTTAGTAAGACGTGCGTATATCTCGGCTCTGCCCAGCTCTTCAAAATGAACCAATTCAGTATTCATCAGGTAATTAACCACTCGTTTCCTGACTTTAAAAACTATGGATTCAGCCAAATGGTTAGTAAGTATCAGCGCATTTTTTTTGGTAACAAGCCAAATGACGTATATGATTGCATATACGAATATGAATTTGTAATTAAATGAATTGGCAATCAGTTTTGTAGCTGAATAGTTGATTATAG
>CAIKOJ010000144.1 GCA_903829015.1 uncultured Bacteroidota bacterium | reverse complement strand
TTAGGATAAAGAGCTGGAGAATCTACACTGACGACATACAAACTGTCCGTATTACTATTTACCGAATCTATAAAAACCCAATAGCTTCCCACGTTATAGTGAAAATAATTTCTAAAATTGGACTTCATGTAATAAACACGCACTTTATTATTAGTCCTACAACTGCTTGCACAGGTTATAACCAGTATAAGCAATAACACTGAGTGCAGAGCGTATTTTTTCCGGTTCATTCTTTTCTGTTTTTAATCGTCTGTTTGAGTTCTCTCACCTCTTTTGCTGTTGTACCATTTACAAGCTGCACCACTTTCTTTTGCAGCAAATTTGCGTCCAACGGCGCTCTGGAACAAATGGTATTGTACATTGGGATTATGCCACCAGTCTTAGTACGTGTTGAAACTATCATCAATTGAATGTCCACCGGCGATATATACATGTTTGTATATTGCTATACTGTCGGTTGTAGGGAAATAATAGATATAACCGTAATATTCAGATAAAATCGGAAAGTTATGCCAGCCAAAGGTGAGCATATCGCCCGGACCTGTTGACTTATAAAAAAACGTATCGCCTAAAGATACGGTTACCGGGTCGATGTAATTAATTGCGAAACTAATGTCTTCGTAAGTGTTGGTGTAGTAAGGAGGTAATCGGATTATACTACTGTTTACATGATGCCAGTTTCTTAATCTGCCCATAGAATGCGTATATATTGGGTCATTAAAAATGGAAATGACAGCAAAAACAGGATCTGATGACTGACCATCTACTATGAGCTTTACAACATAACCGCTGGGTGAATTAAAGATGTGCGTGGGTGAAAATACTGAAGAAGTTATACCATCGCCAAAATCCCATTGCAGTTTGCTGGACGTGTCGGCATTACTGCCAAACACTATTGCACCACCTGTAATGCGAGCACCACTATAATTTATGGTGCAGGCTGCACCAATTGAAATGTTTTTAGATACAATTTTAGATGAGTCTCCGTTAATGTACAATTTGGCCGCATAAGTACCTGCGGCGGTGTATGTATGAACCGGTGCAGCGGAAGCTGATCTGGTGCCATCGCCAAAATTCCATGCATAAGAATCTGCCTGCAAACTGCTATGGAAAGTTAACGGGCATTTTATGCGGGCTGTACCTTTTAAAGTAATTTCTAAAGCAGGATCCGGATTGGTTGCTTTCTGGCAGCTAAGCGTACTGCAAACAGCCAGCATAAATGTCAACAACAGCAATAGGTTACTATTTTTCATAAGGGTGCGTTTTTATTGGGAGCGATGATAAAGGTGATAACAAATCAGCGCAACAATTATGCCAAATTATTATTTATCGGTAGTACCCCGTACAAAAAAGACAGCCGCCCGATGGGCGGCTGTCTGAAAAAGAAAATCAATATTTTGTTATTTGGAAATGTATATTTTATGAGTTGATTTTGTGCCGTCCTCATCCTTAAGTACCAGCAGGTAGTTGCCCTCTGGCAGGTAAGAAAGGTCGGTTTCGTAGGTTGATCTATTTACAATATCCTGGTGCAGTAAGCCATGACCCAGCAGATCATAAACTTCCAGTTTCATGTTTACCGTGCGGCCTTCCCAATCCAGATTCACTACGCCGGTAGTTGGGTTAGGGAATATTTTCACAGTTGGTTTGTACACATTCTTCACATCGAGCAATGAAATGTAGATCACATTAGAGCAAACCGACTGGCAGTTATTTGTGTCTTTTACTGCATAGTAATAACCCGGCGCAATAGGATGGAATGTTTGATCGATAGCTCCCGGAACAATATGACCACCAACGCAGGAGTTAACAGTATTTAAATACCAGATATAATGACCTCCACTGTTCGCAATCAACAAATCACCGATCAACGACACCAAAGGTGTAACCGGTGTACTGTCGCGAATCATCAGTACACTTGGTGCTGAGAATGTATCGTTAATATAGCAACCATTATCGTTAGGGTGTACCTTGAAAGTTACCACATCTCCATTCAAATAGAGATTGGTAAATACCGTAGTATCGTGTGCTACCATTACGCCGTTCACGTACCAATCGTAAGCAGGTCCTACACCGAAGTTGGTATAATGTCCGGTAAATGTTACCGGTGAATCAAGGCAACCAGGGTTGGCACCGCGTGTAAGAATTGTATAAGCTGTGTTTGACAATGGCGTAATAACAGTCATGGTAACCACATTAGATACAGTAGTATCGTTTATGACACATGGATCTGGTGCGCGCAGAATACAGTAAACAATGTCTCCGTTATGTAATGAAGAAGTAATAAGCTCAGGACCCAAAGCTGTTGGCACCAGAGTACTGTTTACGTACCAGGCCAGTGAAGCACCTACACCGTAATTTGCAATGGTCGCATCAAAGGTGTCGATGGTACCAAGGCAAATAGGGTTACGTGTTGTAATGATCGATATAGAAGCAGTTATTGAGTCTCTTGAAATAACAACGTAAGATGAAATGGCTGTATCGTTGTAAGGAGCTGAACAAGTAGAGTTACCGATCATCTGAACAGAGATCGTATCGCCATCAGCGAATATTCGAGTTATAGCCTGACTATCCTCTGTAGGAATAGGTAATCCGTTTCTCAACCACTGAAATGCAGGTGCTGTACCGCCGTTTACCGGGAATGCATAAAAAGTAAGCGGACGATATGAACAATCGGGATTGGTACCATGTGTAAGTGAAATTGCCACACGTGGTCTGATACTAGTGCTGCGGTGAATTACGATAGAATTAGACGTAAAACTGTCGAGCAATCCAAGACTGTTGCGGTAAACCAGATGACAGGATATGGTATCACCATCAACCGGTGCTGTTGTATACAAAGTATCAAGTCTTACACCGGTATACGTAGAGTTGATATACCAATGGTATTCTGACGTGCTGAAAGTATCATTACTCTGAACCGCATACAACATAAGCTGAGTGCCAGGGCAGCTGGTATCCATTCCGTAGGGTAAGAAAATAGAAACAGAATCCAGTACCACCTGTGCCTGCATTTTGCTATGCAGCCCTAAAAACAGGAGCATCAACAAAGTAATTTTACGTATCATAAGCTCAATATTTGCCCACTATCCATGATATGGATAGAGTTAGTTTGTGTAAAAATAATGTATTCACTTTAATTATTCTAATAGATTTTTTCAGCTGCTATAAACCAGACTTTAGCCTTTTATGTGCCTAAATACCTTTTTTAACTTACGGCTAAAAATCAAATTACCGACACTTTTGACAAATAAATCGCCTGCCTTCTGGCCTTTTCGGAAGAATGTGCACAGCCACCCAACTTGTTGCTTTTCAGGGGTTGTACTCGCCATCGGGCTTTTTGTAATGAGTTAAATTATACCTTTTCCCTACATTTGTATCACCAATGAAACTATTCTTCGAACATTTCGGTCGGCTATTCTTAATGATACAGGATGGTTTTACACGCCCTGAGAACCGGAAGGTCTACTGGAAAGAATTTATGGAACAATGCAACGATATCGGTATCAGATCACTGCCCATTGTATTGATTATTTCCATATTTCTAGGGATGGTACTTACGATACAGCTATCCTACCAGCTAATTAGCCCCCTGGTGCCCAAAACAGTAATTGCAACACTGGTTCGCGATTCATCCATACTGGAGCTCTGCCCTACGGTAGTTTGCATAGTGCTGGCCGGAGTGGTGGGATCAAAAATAGCATCTGAACTGGGTAATATGCGGGTAAGCGAGCAGATAGATGCGCTGGAGATAATGGGAATCAACACAAAATCATACCTGGTATTGCCAAAGATACTGGCTGCCATGATCATGGTACCAGCACTCATCATCATTTCGATAGGAGTGAGTATATGGGGTGGGTATATGGCAGGTATATTTTCGCATATACTTAGCCGGCAGCAATTCATCATTGGTCTCACCACCGACTTTATGCCTTACAACCTATTTTTTGCAATGATTAAGGCATTTGTTTTCGCACTGATCATTTCCATTATCCCCTCTTACTTCGGATACCATGTAAAAGGAGGTGCGCTCGAAATAGGCAAAGCATCCACTACATCAGTAGTGATCAGTTGCATACTTATCCTCTGCGCAGATTATGCGTTGTCGCTGGTAATGCTTTAAAGAAGGTATTTGAGCTTACTGAAGCAGCTTTTCGAGTGCATTATCATAAGCTTCTTTCCAGTCGCTTAAGTAGCCCCAGCTTTCTTCGTCTATCACAATTTCCGTGTTGGCATTTACATGACCCAATTTGGTAAATGGCGTACCCTTCAGCTCTGCTTCAAACAATGAATGCAGATCAGGATTAACACTTACAACAACACGACTTTGCGATTCGCCAAACAGTACTGCGTCTTTACGAATATCTGCCGGAGTAGCAATTGTAAAGCCAAGACCCTTTGCCATACTGCTTTCCAGCAGGCAGGCAAATAATCCACCTTCAGAAATATCGTGTGCCGACTTCACAATTTTTTCGCTCACGAGCCGCTGTATAGTTTGCTGTAACTGATATTCTTCTTCCAGATCGAAATGTGGTACGGGACTATGTGTTACACCACAAATATGGTGCAGATATTCTGAACAATTAAAATCATCGCGGTGTGTGCCTAACAGATAAATTGTATCGCCGGAATGCTTGAAACCCAACGACATTTTCTGATCTAGCGTGTCAAGTACGCCTACCATACCAATTGTTGGTGTAGGGTACACCGGGCCGTCTTCGCTCTGGTTGTAAAAGCTTACGTTGCCGCCAGTAACCGGAGTATCAAATTTAAGACAAGCTTCGCCCATACCTTTAATGGCATGTACAAACTGGTAGTACACTTCAGGATTATATGGATTGCCAAAATTTAAGCAATTGGTAATAGCCACTGGTATACCGCCGCTGCACACAATATTGCGTGCTGCTTCACTCACAGCTATCATAGCACCCACCTTTGGGTCTGCAAATACATACCGGCTGTTGCAGTCGGTTGTTACGGCAAGCCCTTTTGCTGAGCCATGTACCCTAACTACGGCAGCATCACTTGGTTCGTTGGTTTGCGTATTACCCGTCATTACCATGCTGTCGTACTGTTCATATATCCAGCGCTTAGAAGCAATATTGGGTAATTGAATCAGTTCGAAAGCAACCGCCTTCATATCGTCGGGTATTGCGATACTCTTCGGGTCGAATTTTTTTATCTCCTCGAAATATGCAGGTGTTGAATACTCTCTTTCGTAAACAGGTGCGCCACCGCCCAGCACAAGGCTTTCGGCAGGTACGTCCGCAACCAATTCACCGTTCATGTAGTACTTAAGATTGGCATCCTTGGTCACTTCGCCAATCTGCACACAGTGGATATCCCACTTATCAAATATCTTTTGTACTTCGTCCTCCCGGCCTTTTTTCACCACGATCAGCATACGCTCCTGGCTTTCGCTCAGCAGCATTTCCCATGGCTTCATATTTGCCTGGCGTGTCGGTACCTTATCCAGATGAATGATCATGCCGTGCTCACCTTTGGCACTCATCTCACTGGTGCTGCAGGTAATACCCGCGGCACCCATATCCTGCATGCCTATCAACGCTCCGGTTGGAATCATCTCCAGACAAGCTTCCAGTAATTTCTTTTCTTCAAACGGATCGCCCACTTGCACTGATGGCAGCGACTCTGCGCTGTTCTCACTGATATCTGCAGATGCAAATGATGCACCGCCTATACCATCTTTACCTGTTGATGCACCGACAATAAAAACCGGATTGCCTGCACCATAAGATGTTGCCGAAACTGTTTGCCCTACACGGACAACACCCACGCTCATAGCATTAACAAGCGGGTTGGTTTGGTAGCAACTTTCGTAATACACTTCGCCTGCAACGGTTGGTACACCAAAGCAATTGCCGTAGTGCCCAATCCCTTTTACTACGCCTTTTATAAGCCACTTTGTTTTAGGATTATCCACCTTACCAAACCGCAGCGAATTGAGCGATGCAATAGGTCTTGCACCCATCGTAAAAATATCGCGGTGAATACCACCTACGCCGGTTGCTGCACCCTGAAACGGCTCGATGGCAGACGGGTGATTATGCGATTCGATCTTAAACACACAACCCCAGCCATCGCCAATATCAACAAGTCCTGCATTTTCTTCGCCTGCTTTTACCAGCAACTTGGCACCGTCCCTTGGCAGGGTTTTCAGCCACTTAATGGAATTCTTGTAACTGCAATGCTCACTCCACATTACAGAGTACATTGCTGTTTCATTAAAATTAGGCGTTCTACCCAGTACCGATTTTATCTTTTCGAATTCTTCTTCGCGAAGGCCCAGTTTTATGGCTTGTTCGAGTGTGGCTTGCATGGTGCAAACCTACAAATTTTTAGGTGGATGGTAAACTTTTGACATCAAAGGAACTATAACAAAACAAAAATGGCGATCATAAAGATCGCCATAATGAAACAAAAAATATAAAAATGCTATTTATTAGTGCCTACAAAAGTGCAAGAAGTATTTGCAGTACCAGTAATATTTTGGGTAAGTGTTAGCGTGTTGCCATATATTGTTCCGGCACCAGCAATCGTATAAGTATTGCCGCAGTTATCCTGAAAAGTTTGGGTGGGCACTGTGAGTGTGTTGCCTAATGCAGTCAGGGTGAAAACGATTGATTTGTTACAAGCCCCGGATCCGATAATTGTTGTTGACGTAAGAGTAACATTATTTACCTTGGTCAACGTGAATCTGGTGGCAGATCCGCAGGAAAGGCCAGTCCAGTAACCTTCGAATTTTGCGGCTTCATCGGTAGTAATGGCATCACTGCTTTTCGAACATCCGGCAAAACTAATTGCCAGGCAAACTAATACAGCAGTAAATATGTTCTTAATGATAGCTTTCATACTTTTTAGTTTTTTCTTGAGCTTACAATAAAATAACTCTTAATTGAAATTCAAATATAGAAACAATTTTCCTTCAAATGGATATCAGTTTTGGTGATCAGGAAAAATCTGCGAGTGCAAAATTTCTGTCTTTTCCTTTTTAGCCAAATGAATTCGTAAGGCACTTATGAAAAAAGTACTTTAGGAGTCAACCCAAAGTACTTTTATGAACTTCTTTGTTACTTATTAAGGTAAAATAAACGGATTGATCAGTTTTAAAACTGATGTAGCATCCATTGGTTCATCAAACGCCGCAGATGCCGAAAGCGCAGGTACATTGCCACCAATACCAGGTAACGAAGTAGTAACTACACTTAGCTGTGAAGTATTTCCTTCTCCGGCATAATTTGGTACAAAAGCAACCGCAGGGGCAATATCATTGTTGATCCATGGAGCGGGTGTTTCAGGCGCGCCAGTGTACCTTCTTAGTGTTCTGATAAAACCTGCATGACGACCCTCAGTGGCAGACAACTGTTGTAACTGAGCGAACACCGGATTGTTGGTCCATACCGGTAATTGGCCGTTATAGGCACGTATACCCGTGTCTTTAAAAACACTGGCCATCATCAGGAAGGTAGCATAATCGCTGAAAGGAGCATAGACCCCACCCATGGTAAAGTCGTAAGCGGCAGGTACATAAGGCGCATTAGTGGTAGGGTGACTATAATGACGGGGTACAAACGCAGTTGAACCCATCATGCCCAGCAAGCCCTGCAAAAACGCAATATGTGCTTTATCATGAGTCTCGATAACTTTAAAACCAGCCTGGTCTTTTGCAGGGATGAGCCCACCGGTATTGTTGGCGGTGCGGAAAAAAGCGTAATGAAAATACTCCAGTTCCAGTGCAAAATTCAATGAAACTTCCAGATCGCTGGTAGTTTTACCGTATGCTTTTTTGAACATGGAACCCAGTGCCAAAGGCAATGCAGCCAAAGCCACTTTTGATCCGAAACTTTTCAGTATCTGGCGGCGTCCACTCAGCTTTTCATATACCTCGGGATCATTCTTTTCAATTTCCTGCAGAATATTTCTAAAATCCATTTTCAGTTTAATTAATGAGTGGGTAAACCGTTAGCGTCGTATTTTGTATGGCTGTAAACCAGTGCATTTGTAAGAACAGATGCAGGAGACTGCGCCTGATCAAGACCATTCTGGTCTATCACGTTATCAGCAAAAGTATTTGCTGCATTCATCTGACTGAAATAAGCCGAATGCCTTGCTTCTACCGATGCCATTTTACTGAAAGCCAACGAGTAGCCTTTATCTCCAAACAATGTAGACGCACCGTTCAGACCAGCGATAACGATATTTTCAATCTTGGCGGCTGAACTTAGTACACTGGCACGATCTGCAAATACAACAGTAGAGAAATCAGGTGAAAGCGGATCGACGGCATCGCCAGCTAATAGCTTTTTAAAGAATTCCATATGTGCTATTTCCTGATCTCTGACATCTGTTATTGCCAGCAGTTCAAGGTGATCCATGCCATAATACGGCGTGGCCACAGCCTGGGTATAAAACGCAGCTTCTATCTGCTGCAGAATGAATAAAAAATTGAGCAAACCGGTATCTCCTGTACCCATAGAACGAGTAGCAGGCGCTGAAGTAGGCTTACAAGCGTTTAACAGCAATCCTGCACCCGCAATGCCACCGGTAAGCTGTAAAAAACGGCGCCTTGACACATTGAATCCCTTATCCATTTCTTCCACCTGCTGGTCTGCAAGTGTTGTGAGTATTTTCATACGCTCCATTTATTTGTTTGTTTGTTCCGGCATTCTGGCAACGCAGATTTCCCAACAAGCCTTAAAATTAAAAAAACCATGTTGCAAACCAACAAAATACCAGCTGTTCAGGAAAAATATTTTGTCAAATATTAATTATCCTAAACTGCCCTAAAGTGTTAAAGTTATTCAGAAAATGGTGGAGATGGTA
>CAIKOJ010000143.1 GCA_903829015.1 uncultured Bacteroidota bacterium | reverse complement strand
AAATAATTCAATGGTGTATTGAACGTAAAGAAATACCCCCCATAAAGGGTTATGTACAATGCTATTGAACAAGGTCTGGCGTAACCACCTGAACTGGTGTTGAATATTCGCTCACCACTCCGGCTGCAGACAAAGCACGAAGTTTGAATTCATAACTGGTGCCTGCACTGACTTTTTGCACCACATATTCACGTACTGTCTTCCTCAGCTCTTTAGGAGAAGCTACAGCGACACCATTCATATACAGCATGAACCCTTTAAGATCAGATATTTCGGGGTATTGCCACTGAATAGTGATCCTATTAGTATCCGGGTAAGTTTTTGAAATCACCGGAACAGGCAGTTCAATACTTGAAGTCTGAACAGTTGCAGTATCACTAGCTGCACTTTCTACACCGGATTTTTTCACCGCAACAACGTAGAATTTATATTCTCCCGCAACTAATTCAGGCACAGGGTATTTAATGGAGTTACCAACAACATTTTCTTTAAAAACTTCGAAATCATCAATGCCGGTGGAAGATGTGGCTACGTGTACTTTATAATGATCTGTAATTGAGTCTCCGGTGAGCTTTTTGTCCCAGCTCAACTCGATTATACTTTTCTTACCCGTAGCAATAATGTGCGTTTTAAGGTTGTATGGTATGGGTGGTTCATTGACCGGAAAGTAATTGTATAGTCGCTCCGCGCCCTTGATCTCAGATCTGTCGTTGTAAACTGCTGTTACCCTAAATCTGATATAGCCGCTGATGGGCGAGCTGGTTTTATCAATGAAGGAACGGGCGGAGGCGGGCAGCAATGGGGATACTTCCTTATAACCATTTGGCATGTTGTCCTTCTCGACATAGAAGCCTTTAATAAACTTCTCGTATTCGCCCGGAAAAGTCCATTGCAAGCTGATCCCGTCTTTGAAGTAGTATCCAAGCGAATTGATCGCATCTAATGTAGCTTGCTTGTATTCAGTAGGATGTTCGGCGGGAAAATAACTGTAAGACTTTATACTGCCTTCAATACCAAAAACAGACTCTGCACTAATACTATATTGGATCGGGATAGCGCTGTTTGCCGACTTGTCCAGCCACGAAAATTCAGTTGGGTCCTTAGGGTTCGAATTTGATTTGATCGGTTCGTTGTTCAGCCGCATACCCATACGGTAAACGTTGAAACCGGATACGTTGCCAGCTTTCATTTTCTTCAGGTCGGCATTCCATAGTACCCTTACGCCGCTGCTGCCTATTGTGGATCTCGAAGAAATATCACTAACCGTATTCAAGTCAGGCACCTCGCCATAATTCCATGATACAGATGCCAGTAATTTGCTAGTGCCCGCCTCGAAAATACCGTATTTATAATCAGTTTTGTTGGCAACGGTATGATCTGCGAATGCGAATCCAAACATGACAGCCAATTCATAATCGGCGTAGATCGCTTTGTTTAGGTTAATCAGGGTTTTATTATCGGCACTTAATTTATGAACGAAAGAAGCATCGGTTTGGGTTAGTTTGCGTGCTGACAGGAGCTTAAATAGTTTTGCTTTGATCTTGCTTTCTTCTCCCTTTGTCAATCCCTGATTCAGGAAATTTCGTTTCATATCTATTCCCGGCACAATGGGTTCTGTATTCAGTTTTACCCAATCCTGCAAGCCTTCCTTTCTCTTAACATCAAATCCTGTAACGTCATTGCCGATTGCATTGAGCGTCCAGAGTAGTTTTACGTTTTTGCCATCGGGGCTTTGCACCAAAAGACCTGAATGTTCCTGCTGGGCGCTGAGCCTGGTTACGCAACATAACAAACATAAAAACAACCATTTAAAATCGATCATCCGCCTACTTCTATTACTATTTAATCTGAACTGCTGTATATCTATACCAGCGTGCAAAAATATCTATTTTCCAGCATAAGTGTTGCCGCGGATTCAACTATTATCCGTTGTTCTGATCAGACTTGTTGTTTTTATGCTTGCGGATGTATAAGATTACACTTACCAACAGCAGCAAACTTGCCGTCCAGGATCCTGCCATTGCTAAACCCTTATATGGGTAATTGTACATTTGTGCCAGAATCAGATACATGGCACACATCAGCCAGATAACGCTTAAAATAATCACAACTGATTTATTCATAAAAAACGTTTGGAGATTAAAGAAATGGCATGATCACCACACCAACATTAGCTGCATCGTATCACATTGTAAGCATAAATTCCACAATTTTCTTTGCCGCGTGTCCGTCGCCATAAGGGTTAGATCGCCCAGCCATTGTGTTGTAAGCGTTGGCATTGGTTAATAGATTCATTGCCTCTTTAAATAATAATTCAGCATCGCTGCCTACTTTCAGCACGGTGCCAGCGTCGAGTGCTTCCGGGCGCTCGGTGGTGTCTCTCAGCAGCAAAACGGGTTTACCCAACGAGGGCGCTTCCTCCTGCACACCTCCACTGTCTGTAAGTATCAGTTTTGCGTTGTTCATCAGCCACAGGAATTCGGGATATGCAAAAGGAGGTGTAAGGTGGATGAGTGGATTGCCACCCAGCATTTCCTGAACAACGTCTTTTACATTGGGATTCAAATGGACCGGGAATATTACCGGTGTGTTTGATTCCGCCACTATTCGAAGAATAGCCTGACAGATATTACGAACACCGTCACCGAAATTCTCTCGGCGGTGCATAGTAACCAATATGTAGTTTTGAATATGCCCCAGTTGAGACTTTTCTATCCCTGCTGGTATTGCATTCTCAATCTTTTTCAGTCCAAGGAACAGCGCATCGATGCCTGTATTGCCGGTGATCACCATTTTATCGAACGGTATACCCTCCTGCAACAAATTGTCCATTGATTGTTCGGTGGGTGGAAAATGATAGTCTGCGAGACGCGAGGTAATAACCCTGTTGATCTCTTCGGGGAACGGAGAGTATTTATTAAAAGTACGCAGACCTGCTTCTACGTGCAGCAGTGTTACCTTGTTATAAAATGCAGCCAGCGATGCGGCAAATGTAGTATGCGTATCACCTTGAACTATCACGATATCGGGTTTTTCTAGTAGCATCACCTCGTTGATCTTGGTGAGCAACTTTGCAGTAAGAGCGGCCAGTTGCTGGTTGGGCTCCATAACGTCGAGCGATATGTGAATAGGTATGCTAAAAAAATCTACCACCTGCTGCAGCATTTCTTTGTGCTGGCCTGTGGAACAGACAACTGTATTGAAGTTGGGAGTCTTCATCAGTTCATCTACCACCGGAGCCAGTTTAATAGCTTCCGGACGGGTGCCAAAGAAAATCAATACTTTCTGCATGAGCGCGACTAGTCTTTAATTGCGGGTATCAATTCTGTTCCTGTTTGTTTATACAGAATAAAGAAATCACCTTTTGTACTGCGAAAATAATCTATTTTATAACCCTGTGGCAAAAGAGATTGAAGCAGGAAGGCATCCTGCCAGTCCGGCACGCCCACTCTGTTGAGGTTATTTTTCACAATTTGGGCAGCAATTGACGGATGATTGTAGTGAACGTTTAAAGATTCCTTAAACACACTTTTGGCAAAAAAAGCCAAGGATGGCAGGACGATAACTGCTGCCGCAACATATTTGACCAGTCTATTCACCTTGTGGCTATTAAAGCGAATAAAAAGAACATAGACAACTGCCAAACTACAGAAAGGCAGCGCAAACGAATGATAACGGAAATATAGAGACGTATAATGCCCCGACTTCAGGCTTAACAACAACAACAATACGGTACTCACCGTGCCCAGGGCAAACATCAGTTTCAGGGTAGTCTTTTCATTTTTATTCGTAGCGCCCATAATGCCCAAAACGAAAAGTGCAATGGTTACCAGAAAAGAAATGAAGACAACAGACGTACCTGAACTGAATGCGGGGAACACCATTTTAAAATTCATGGACATATACTTCATGCTTCGTAAAAACACTTCTGAAATATGAAATCCGTAGTTGGCATATCCGTCCTCAATGTTCCTGCTTTGCCCCTTCATTACGCCAATGCCGCTGTAGGCTTCCCAAAAAAACAATATCAGCGGGATAAGGGGAATCAGCCCCGCGGCCATGTTTTTGAATGTAAATAGTTTCTTTCCTTTTAAAAGGATGAGCGCAACCAGGAAAACTGCAATGATATATACTGTAAGAAAATGAGATAGCACTGCACACACTCCAAAAAACGAAACCAGAAATAGGTATACGGGGCGCTCTTTTGTATTTAGATAGCTAAAAAAGAAAACTGCAGCCAATGTTACAAATGTAGTACCCATACTGTATGCCCTTATCTCGTGACTCATACTAATAAAGTTGAGGTCGGTAACCAACAGGAGTACAGCTAAACCAGTGAACAACGAGTCTTTAAAGAACTGCCTGCTCAGGAAATAGAAGGCGATCAATGTTATAACTGCACACAGTTTCGATAAGAGCATATAGGCAGTAATACTGCGCCCAAACAGCCGTGTTATCCAATGCAGCTTCAGATTGTACAGGAAACTGTTGGCATTGTCGTTAACGGTTGCAGTAAATACATTGGCGGCATTATTGAGCTTTTCGATATCTGCTGAATGAACGATAGTAGTATCGGCGAACTGCAAATGAGTATCGTGGCTGATACCTTTGCTACACAGCACCGAAACAGTTTCGTCGTACCAGATCTCTTTTTTTAACGGGAGTAATAATACCAGAAAAATGGCAGCTATCAGGCAAATGAAGTTGACCTTTTTACTCAGATCATTACCTACACAGAGATTAACATCGCCCATGGAGAGATCAGGGTTTAAGTTTACCTGTTTTATAGTCGAGCAGTAACTTGAGTGTTTGTTTCATGGTGCGCTGTACATCCATTTTTGATTCTCCCTGTTTCAGGTCGTAGCGCAGTATCATCGGAATTTCATTCATGGTGGCACTTTGCCCGGCTACTTTTAAAAGCACCTCTACCATGCACCCAAAACCTTTCTGCGTAATGAATTTGTCGCCATACACCCAGATGGTCTTCTTCAGCATATCTACCCTGTAAGCTCTGAAACCGCAGGTATAATCTTTGATACCTTCAAATCCGACTAATATCCGGAACAGGAAACCTGCAGCCCAGCTAAAGAAAGTTCTCGATCGTTTCAGCCCTTTGATGCGTGCACCCGGTTGGTAACGCGATGCTATCACCAAATCGCTGCCTTCTGCCACCTGCTGTGCCATACGCTGAATCAGAAAAGGGTTCTGGCTGTCATCGGCATCCAACGTTACAACGATATCCGTATCTTTCAATCCTTCTATTGCCTTGCGCATTCCGGCGTTAATAGCATTGGCTAGCCCGCTGTTGGGTTGGATGTCCAGCACCGATATCGGAATGTCTGCCTTGAAATTCTGAGCAACGGAGAGCGTATTGTCCTTGCTGCCATCATTTACCACCAGCACACTAGCGTCCCATTTATACAAATTAAAAGCATCATTGATCTTGCTCAATAGTGGCGGCAACGAATCTTCTTCATTATATGCCGGTAATACTATTCTAATATGCATGTACTGGTGCTTTTATTTTGTCTTTACATCATGAGATGTACAATAAGTTTTAGAAAAGGGGGGCTTATGATTGCGAAGTTATCTATTTTACATTACTTATTCAACGTTCGGTGGGAAGGGTAATATCTGCAGTGAGGAAAAAGTTCATTTAGCCGGTGCCATGGTCGCCAACCTATTTCTCAGTTCGCCGGCAATGTGTACTTTTTCATTCTTATTAAAATCAAAGTATACGATCACATCTTGTGCGTCAGCCGCAAGGTCTTTTTGTTCATTGAAAATCCGATGGCGAAGTCCAAAGCTGGTATTTTTAAGAAACTCAACTGTAGTGGATATGATAATATTACCCGGATAGAAAAGCGGTTTGATAAAATTGCAGGATGCTGACAGCAATATTGGTCCGACCTTGCTTTGTTCATAAGACTTGATAATGCCAACTTGCTCCCAAAAATTTACCCGGGCAGCCTGGATGTATTTGAAATAGGCCACATTATTTACGTGACCGTACAGATCCATCTCACTCCAGTCTATCCGTAAAGACAATTCTATGGTCGGATCCACTATAGTTTGGTTATTTGAGCAGATACATGACCCTCACCGCCCACAAATTGTTCGATTGGTCGGACCTGGCATAGGCTGGTGGCGGAATCTGGCTGCGAATAGGCATCAGAGAATATTGGAAACGAATATTCAGGAACAAACCTTTCCAAAGGTGTAATTCTACACCGGCAAGAAAGTCGAATGCATCTTTTTTAAATGGATACTGACCGTTGAAATCCAATGAAGTAACCACATTTCTAATTGTGTCCGTAATAATCTCAACAGTTTCTTTACTACTTACCAGACGTCCGTATGAAACACCAAGCCCGAAATGGCTTTTCCGCTTATCGAAATAATTGATCATGAGTGGAATCTCCGCATAGTTGAGGTTTATTCCATATTTAGCAATGTAAATGCTGTGATCTCTGGGAGAATATTGCCCTAACTTGCTCCGGCTGCCTTTCTGTGAATATAATATCTCGAGGCTCAAAGCAATGTGTTTGGCCAGCTGGGCATAAACAATAGCACCTGCGTTTACCCCCATTTTACGGTAACCGGCAAACCAGTCGCCATCTACCTGGGCAAAATTGCCGCCTGCCACCAAACCTCCGTAGAACACTTTCTTTTCTTCCAGATATAAACCATGTGGTTCATCATCGTCTTCATCCTGTGCATGTAAAGCAACCGGAAACACAGACGAAATAATTGCAATGATCAGAAGTGCGGCGAATTTTCTACTTTTATTCATCGAAAAGGGATAAGCTCCATACCTAATAGACGGTTTTTTTGATGAAAATCTTTGGTATAGCTTACTAAACATGTACAATCAGCAATAATGAGTTTCAAATATACGCCAAACACGCTAAAAAAATTAGAAGAGCTTTTTGAAGAAGCAAGGTACATCATACGTTACGAAAAGGGACATTTTAACAGCGGTTACTGTATTCTGGAGGAGCGCAGGGTTGTGGTGATCAATAAATTTTTCAGTGTGGAGGGCAGGATCAATGCCCTGCTGGAAATTTTGCAGTCAATTACCATTAACGAAGAAGAGCTAAGCACCGAGATGCTGAAGCTGTATAAATCTCTGAAAAATGCCCCCGCTGCCGAAGAAGACCCATCCGTTCAAACTCAAATGGATATGTAGCTGTGAAGATCACTTTCATTGGTACGGGTACTTCTCAAGGCGTTCCTATAATAGGCTGTGAATGCCATGTGTGCACTTCTGACAATAAGAAAGACAACCGGCTCAGGACCTCTGTGTGGATAGAAACACCGGAGGCGAGCATTGTTATTGACAGCGGACCAGATTTCAGGTACCAGATGCTGCGTGCAAAAGTGAAAAAGCTGGATGCGATCGTTTTTACACACGGGCATAAAGACCATATTGCCGGAATGGACGATATACGTGCATACAACTTCATTTCGGGCAAACCAATTGATATATACGCTACCGAAGAAACTCAGATCGGCCTGAGGAGAGAATTCAGTTACATTTTTGATAACCCAACCTACCCCGGCATACCGCAGATCTTTCTGAACACTATTACACCCGGTGAGACTTTTAATATAAATGGTTTGGAGATCATTCCCATCCGTGTACTTCATTATAAACTGGAGGTGCTGGGTTTCAGGATCGGGGACTTCACTTATATCACAGATGCCAACTTTATAGAGCCGGAAGAACTACTGAAAGCGAAAGGAAGCAAGGCCATGGTGCTAAATGCGCTGAGGCATGAACCCCATATCTCCCACTACACATTATCAGAAGCCATTGAGGTAGCCAACAGTGCCGATGCCGGCGACACCTACTTTACGCACATCAGCCACCAGCTGGGACTGCACGATGTAATTGATGCCGACCTGCCACCGGGAATGCATCTTGCCTATGACGGGCTGGTGCTGGAGTTTTAGCACATGCAAATTAATCATTCACTTGGTAGTGGTACTTAATTAAAAAGCACGGGTTATAAACAGGGCTTAGTTTTTGTATTTTTGCGGGCATTAGATTGTAAATTTTTACTTAGTATACATGGAATACGATTTTAGGGCAATAGAAGCGCAGTGGAAGAAATACTGGAACGACAATAAAGTTTATAAAGTTACCAATGAAAGCGACAAGCCTAAGTGTTATGTGCTGGATATGTTTCCGTACCCAAGTGGTGCCGGACTGCATGTAGGACATCCGCTGGGCTATATCGCATCTGATATCTATGCCCGCTACAAAAGGCTGAGCGGATACAATGTGTTGCACCCGATGGGTTTTGACGCATTCGGATTGCCTGCCGAACAATATGCCCTTGAAACCGGACAACACCCGGCAGTTACTACAGAGAAAAATATAGCCCGATACAGGGAACAACTGGACAATATAGGTTTCTGCTACGACTGGGACAGAGAAGTGCGCACCAGCGAACCCAAATACTATAAGTGGACACAGTGGATTTTCCTGCAGTTGTTTCATAGCTGGTACAATAGAAAAGAAAACAAGGCAAAACCGATCAGTGAACTGATTGGCATATTTGAAACTGAGGGCAACATAAACCATGCATGCCCAGGAGATGAGAGCCTGCAGTTTGATGCAGCAGCATGGAAAATATATTCTGAGAAAGAAAAACGTGAATGCCTGATGCAGTACCGTATTGCCTATCAGGGTTATGCGCAGGTGTGGTGGTGTGAAGCATTAGGAACCGTACTTGCGAATGATGAAGTGGTGAACGGCGTTTCAGAACGCGGCAGCCATCCGGTTGAGCGGAAGAACATGCGCCAGTGGTTTTTGAGGATCACTGAATTTGCTGAAAGACTGATTGACAGCCTCGACAAGTTGGAGTGGTCTGATGCGATGAAAGAAATGCAGAAAAACTGGATTGGGAAAAGTAATGGAGCGGAGGTGCGATTTAGCCTCACCGCTGAACAATCCGGTGAAAATAGTATCACTGTTTTCACCACACGCCCCGATACAATTTTTGGTGTAGATTTTATGGTGCTGGCACCGGAGCATGAGCTTGTAGATGCCATTACTACCGCTGATCAAAAACAGGCTATTGACGAATATAAGACTTACGTTAAAACCCGCTCGGAGCGGGAGCGTATGAGCGAAGTGAAACAGGTGACCGGTTGCTTTACTGGTGCATATGCCATACACCCGCTTACAGAAAAGCAGGTGCCGGTGTGGATATCTGAATATGTGCTTGCGGGCTATGGCACAGGTGCTATCATGGGTGTACCCAGTGGAGATGAACGTGATCATGCATTTGCAAAATACTTCGGTATTCCGATCACAAATATTTTTGGAGACAGATACAACGGAGAAGAAGCATACAGTGCAAAGGCAGGGACAATAGAGAACAGCGGCTTCCTGAATGGAATGAACATACCAGATGCAACTGATGCAGCGATTAATGCGTTGGTAAAAGCAGGAGTTGGCAAGAAGAAAGTGAACTACAAACTACGCGATGCCGGCTTCAGCAGGCAGCGGTATTGGGGCGAGCCATTCCCGGTGATGTATGTAGACGACATTCCTTACGGAAATGATGAGCCTATTATTCACAACGACCACAAGCTGGGTAGTTTGCCGGTCGAATTGCCATATGTAGAAAGCTACAAACCCGGCCCTGAAGGACAGGGACCACTGGCTAATATTGCAGACTGGGTGACCACAGAAGCCGGACAGCGTGAAACCAACACCATGCCGGGCTACGCAGGCAGCAGCTGGTATTTTCTGCGGTACATGGACCCCGGCAATGAAACCGAGTTTGCAAGCCGCAAAGCAACCGACTATTGGAACCAGGTAGACCTGTATATAGGTGGTACCGAACATGCAGTGGGGCATCTGCTCTACAGCCGCATGTGGACAAAGGCGCTACACGACCTTGGTCATATAGGTTTTGATGAGCCATTTAAGAAATTGCTTAATCAGGGGATGATACAGGGAAGTTCGAGGTTTGTGTATAGAGAAACAGGAACTAAAAAAATAGTGTCGGCCGGACTGAGGAGACAATTTGAAGTAGATGCTGTCAGGGTAGACGTTTCTATCGTCGACGGTCTGGAATTAGATATTGAAGCGTTTAAGAAATGGAGACCCGAATATGCTGATTCAGAATTCATACTGGAGGATGGCAAATATATCTGCGGTGCAGAAGTCGAAAAAATGTCGAAATCCAAGTACAATGTGGTAAACCCAGATGACATTGTTGCACAGTATGGTGCAGATACTTTCAGGATGTATGAAATGTTCCTGGGACCGATAGATGTAAGTAAACCATGGGATACAAAGGGCATTGAGGGCGTGCATCGTTTTCTGAAGAAGATGTGGCGCCTGTATGCAGATGATGCAAAGGGGTGGATTGTTACTGATGAAAAAGCTACCGATGCCGAATTAAGAATACTCCACAAAACGATCAAAAAAATTTCGGAAGATATAGGGCGTTTCTCTTTCAATACATCTGTGAGCCAGTTTATGATCTGCGTGAACGAACTGAGTGCGCTGGGCTGCCACAAAAGAGAAATTCTGGAACCACTGGCAGTTGTGATCTGCCCGTTTGCACCACATATTGCTGAAGAACTGTGGCAAAAGTTTGGCAACAACGGAACAGTTGTAGCTGCTTCCTATCCGGCATATGAAGAACGTTATGTTGCCGAGAACTCTAAAATGTATCCGGTGGCGGTAAACGGTAAAACACGTGCGGAGATGGAGTTTGCACTGGACGCTGATCAGGCAGCAATTGAAGCTGCTGTGCTGGCAGATGAAAATATCGTTAAATGGATGGAGGGCAAGCCACTGAAGAAATTCATTTACGTAAGGGGTAAAATGATCAATGTGGTTGTGTAAAAATGTAGGCACTAAAAATTATGGATGAACCCGATACCGTTACCGGTATAGCTGAGTTCTGACATAAGTTGGTACCACTTGCTGTTGGAGCGGTGGTGGGATGCAAACATCACATTGTCGAACAAAAGAAGGAATACGCCCTGTATGGCAACTGATTTACCGAATCCGTGAAGCATATTCTGGTTCTTCTTGGCGGAATTGCCTGCTTCATTTAGTGCTACGCCTCCGCCTACATACAATACATCCAGACCTATGTTGATCAGGTACAGCTTTTTATTGGAGCGGTATTTACCGTAGGCTTGTTTGTACGTGTACTTTGCGTTCATTTCTTTTCTCACTCCCGCAAGTCCGGCCCAGGCAATGCCTGCATTGATAACACCCCACATAGCATTCATTTCATGAAAGTACTTCCATTCATCATTGGTAGCGGCGAAGTAGCCTATGCCACTTGCTACTGCATTTGTAACGCCCCAGCCAGCCAGCACTTTCATCCCCGTCTTATTGATGTGTATGCGGTGGCTGTTGTATGCATCAATGGTGTCTTTGAACGAAATCTCCTGAGCCGTGGTTTTAGCGACCCCGGAACAAAGAATAAAAGAAAATATCAACAAAAAACTACGGACCATGAGTATATGATCAAAGCTATGAAAAATGAAATTACAGCACCTAACTCACCTTGGTAATCTTCAGCATATTTGTTGGCAGATGCTCTTCAACTGGCGTACTGCCGGTGTTCACCACTACATCGCCGGTTTTCAACAGTCCCTTTTCTTTCAAGAATTCTATCTGGTCAGCAATGATGCCATCCATGCTCTCCTCCCTGTCGTAATAAAAGGCTTTAACACCCCAGCTAAGACTCAACTGATTAACGAGCGTCTGCGTTTTAGTAAATACATATAAGGGCGCATGAGGTCTGTAGCTGGAAAGCATAAACCCGGTGTAACCTGACTGTGTCATGCCTATCAGCGCATGTGCTCCAATGTCTTTGGTGATCTCGCAGGCATTGTAACAGAGGGCATCGCTCAGAAACGAAGGCGAATGGTGCTGTGGTATCAGGTTACGGTGGTATACTGTTTCTTCTTTTTCTACTTCTTTAATAATGCTTGCCATAGTATGCACTACCAGTTCAGGATACTGACCCATAGCAGTTTCTCCGCTCAGCATCAGCGCATCGGCGCCTTCCATTACCGCATTCGCCACATCAGTGATCTCACTTCTGTTTGGACGGGTACGATCAATCATGCTTTCCATCATCTGCGTGGCAATAATTACCGGCTTGGCTCTGTGTATGCATTTGCGCACAATATTCTTTTGTATCATAGGCACCTGCTCCAGCGGTAGTTCCACCCCAAGGTCTCCACGTGCCACCATAACTGCATCTGAAGCCAGAATGATCTCCCGCAGATGCTCCATTGCTTCAGGCTTTTCGATCTTGGCAATGATCTTTGCACCGCTCTTTTTGCTCTTAATGATTGCGCGCAACTGCTCTACATCTTCAGGCCTGCGTACAAATGAGAGTGCTATCCAGTCGATGTTCTGATCTATAATAAAGTCAAGGTCATTGAGATCTTTCTCAGAGAGCGAGGGCAATGAAATCTTTGTATCCGGCAGGTTGACCCCTTTTTTAGAGGAAAGAATGCCCTGGTTCAGTACTTCAACTTTCACCCTGTGATCTTCTCCTATTTCTTTAACCAGCACTTCTATCTTGCCGTCATCCAGCAATATTTTTTCTCCCACCTTTACATCACTATGAAAATTGGGGTAAGAGATATATACATTCTCCATTGTACCTACGCACTTTACGTTGGTAAAATAAAAATGATCTCCCTTATTCAGTTCCAACGCGTTGTTCTCTATCTCACCCACCCTTAGCTTTGGCCCCTGGAGGTCGGTAAGGATAGCCACGTTGTAGTTATAGTCGGCATTTATATTTCTGATGTGGTTGATCACACTCAGATGCTGTTCGTGAGTACCATGCGAGAAGTTAAGCCTGAATACACTCACACCTTCATTAACCAGTGCCAACAATTTTTCGTAAGTATTACAGGCGGGGCCTACTGTGGCTACAATTTTTGTTTTGTTCGACATATTTCGTTCTTATTGCGGTCTAAATTCCCAGGGCAAAATAACACTGCATTATTACCAGTGAATTAATTGCAAATTACGTTGGCAAAGGTAAGCAATATGATTGGCGTTAAATGGGGCTGTCAGGTTGATTACAAAAGTAACTCAAGGATAATTAAGTGGTTTTGCAGACATTCCTTCAAACAAAAAGCCTGCCGGAACTTCTCCGGCAGGCCTTTATGAAAAAATCATTAAGATTAATAACCGAATATCTCAGTCAGACTCAGCTTCTTAACCGGTCCGCATTTCTGCAGGTCATCGGCGCTTATCTTTTTCTCAGATGCTACAATACAATAGGTAAAAGGTTTACCAGCCATGTTTTCCGAATGAAATTTCTTCAGTTCGGCATAACTCATCTTATCAGCATGTTCATAAATACTCTTGCGGATATCCTCATTCAACCCTTTTCGTTCTGCAGCCAGGTAATTGAAAATGATACCATCCTGCGTAATACGGTCCGTTTCTATTTCTTTCTTCAGTCCGGAACGTGCAGCCTGTAGGTTATTCTCTACCGATGGAATATCGTTCAGCAATTCATTCATTGCTTTAACTGATTCATTGAACTTATCGGCCTGGCAACCCACGTAAGCAGAAATATAATAAGGATCCTCCTTCTTTTCAGGCGTAAATACATTGGCATTGGTTGAATAAGCAAGTGCTTTGCTCTCGCGTATTGTCTGGAATACCAGCGCACCCATATTGCCACCAAAGTAATTGTTGAACATATCAAGGGTCGGCTGTTTTGCAGGGTCGTACCCAGGTATGTTTCTCACCCACCTGATCTCGCTCTGCACCATATCATAGTCTGCAAACAAAACCTGATTTGAAGTCTGACTTGTGAAATTGAAAACCTTGGGAGCCGGTGCGGGGCTGAACATATCAGGCATTTTATGAGTTGCTTTTAGCGAAGTGCTAAGTGCACCCAAAGTCTCAGGGCCGTAATAGATAATACGGTGACTGAATTTGTTCAGGTTGTGTATCAGATCTACCAATTCTGCGCTGGTCAAGTTTTTCAGTTCATCGTTGCTCAGCACATTGTTAAATGGATTCTCAGGTCCAAACCGTGCATAATTAACTACACCCTGCATAATGGCACCTTTGTTGTTCTTGGCATCACTGCGTGTTTTGGCTATACGACCTTTAAGCGCTGTGAGCGCGTCTTCATCAGCCTTGCAGTTGGCCAGCAGATCTTCGAGCAGGGCGACTGCCTTATCAAAGTTCTCCTGCAAACCTTCCAGAGATACAGTTGTAAATTCGCTTCCTGCAGAAACGCTGAAGCTGCATGCCAGTTTGTAAAATTCCTTCGAAATTTCCTCCGAGCTTTTCTTATCTGTACCCAAAAACTGTAGATACGAAGCTGCAACACTTAATTTCTTGTCGCTCCATGTACCCATTTTAAAACGGTAAGACATCCTGAAAAGACCGTTGTCGTCATTATGTACGTATAATACTTCAGCCGGCCCAACTGTACCCTTTTTAAGGTCTTTGTTGTAATCCACCCAAACTGGTTTAATCGGCTCAACCGGTGCACTGATAATATTTTTCACAAAGGCAGACTGTGAATTCCTGTTGGTTTCAACCGGCGTAATTGGTGGCTTTTCTACCTTCATTATGTTCTTATCCTCGCCTTTGCGCTTATAGACAACCACGTAATTGTTGCCAAAATATTTGTTGGCGAAGTCTACTATGTCTTTTTTAGTGAGTTTAGACAACTGATCGGTATAAGACACATCATCCAGCCAGTCTTCTTCGCCGGTAAAGGCACTCATCAATACTGATGCACGAGATCCGTATTTCTCATTCAGCTGCATCATTGCCTTTTTGGCATTGTTCACAATAGATACCAGCAGATCGTTGTCGAAGTTGCCGCTCTTTAGGTTTGCTATCTCTCCCAACATTAACGCTTTCACTTCTTCCAGTTTCTGGCCTTGTGTAGGAGTGCCCTGCAAATTCATAAAACCGTAATCAATAAGCACATTGGAAAAAGCCACTGCGCGAAGTAATTTTTGCTTTTTCACGAGGTTCAGATCTATTAGTCCGGCTTTACCATTTGTCAATACCTGCCCAACAAGATCAGCCAGCAAGGCATCTTTAGAGTGCACACCCAGCAGGCGGAACCCAATGGAAACAAATTCAGCGTCTGGTCCGAAAACTTCTTTCTGAATAGGTGATGCCATATCTCCTTCAGGGCTGAATGTATATTTCGGCACAGGCTTGCTCTTCATGTCTGAAAAATAAGTCTCGATCTTTTTGATCATTTCATCAGGATTGAAATCGCCGGAAACTATAACGCCCATGTTGTTTGGCACGTAATAGGTTTCGAAGTATTTCCTGATCTCCAGCAACGAAGGATTTTTAAGATGTTCAACAGTACCGATGGTAGTCTGCTTTCCGTAGTTGTGATTCAGGAAAAGGTTTGACATCATCATTTCATTCACCTTACGGCCGTCATTATCAAGCGTACGGTTCTTTTCTTCATAAACCGCTTCCAGTTCAGTATGGAAAATACGGAATACCGGATCGCGGAAACGCTCTGCCTGCACCTTTAAAAATTTGTCAACAGAATTGGCAGGAACATCCTCTGTATAAACAGTCTGCTCATAAGATGTGAACGCATTTGTGCCCTGCGCACCTATCGACGACATCATTTTGTCGTATTCGTTGGCTATCGAAAATTTAGACGCCAGGCCGGAAACCGAATCAATGAGATGGTAAATGATCTTACGCTTAGTTTCATCGGTCGTGTGGTTGTACAACTCGTAAAGTGTATCAATTTTACCCAGGTATGGTTTTTCCTTATTCCAATCAAGTGAGCCATAGTGCTGGGTGCCTTTAAACATCATATGCTCCAGATAGTGTGCAAGCCCCGTATGATCTGCGGGATCTGTTTTACTACCAGCCTTAGTGGCAAAATAGAACTGAATACGTGGTTCTTTATGTGTGGGGCTTAGGATAACCGTAAGGCCGTTCTTCAGTTTGTAGAACCGGGCATTCATCGGGTCGTTGGTGACGTATTTATAGGAATAACCAGCAGAACTTGCCTGGCTCCACTGATACTTACTTTTTACGTCACTGTCTTTTGCCGATGAAGAACACACCACGCACATTGCCGCACAACAAAGCGCAATGGCCCATGAGGTTTTATTTGGTTTCATAAAATATATTTATTGCTCCAAAGTAACGAATTATTTGGTAACAGTCAATTGTACAGGAGTTCCGAAGCAGTTTCGGGTATGAAATTGCTGTAACTCCGATAGCAGGGATGAAGTAATAAGGTTTCAGAGCAATATCGCTATAGCAAGGTCTGTAAGTCTAACGGTGAGTTTGAGCCCAACGTTAAATACTAACGCTAATGGCCTGGCTGCCTTGTGTTGAAAAAGCGGGTGCATGTTTCGCGATGATATTTCTTACAATATTTTCGGTGAGATCAGGATAGTCGGCCTTGATTGGTTCGCCTTTGTCAAGCCATTGATTGATCGTAGTATAGTATTTTTCGCTGAGGGTATTAATTACGGTTGCACCCATCGCGGCTGCGCCTGCGGCGTTGCAATGCTGTTCGTATTGAATGAGCATTGGCACCACCATCACTTTTTTACCCAGGTACATCGCCTCGGCGGGCCCTTCAAAACCGGCACCACACAACACTCCGGCACTGGATGCCATACTTTCTATAAATTTACGGTTATCAATCTTGGTGATCGATACGTTGCCCGACTCAAAAGGGTTTGTATTGTGTTTGGAAAACACCTCCCAGCACACCTGCGTGAATTTAGAAAGATGCTTCACGATCGTCTCATCATCATAGGCAGGCAGGTAAACTGTATAGTGACCTTTGTTCTCCGGCTTTAGTTCTCTGATCTCTTTCCGGATAACAGGGGTGAACATTTTATCACTGAATGATTTGAAATGGAATCCATAAGCATCGGTAACGGGAGCGTAGTATTTAAGCACAGCCTTTCCCATAGGGTCACTGGCCGGAGGTTGTGGTGCAGAGGGATGCAGCACAGCACATTGGTGACTTAAAGAAATACAGGGAACACGATTGATTTTGCAGGCCCATGCCGATACCGGTTCGAAGTCATTGATAACCAGATCGTATTCCTTGACAGGGAATTCCCGAATGTCTTTCACCAGACGGAACAGTTTCAGCTTTTTGGCAGTATCCACCAGATCTACTCCACCGCGTTTGCCAAAGATAAAGCTCATACCATAGTACCTGTACTTCACGGGGAAAGGGACCGTCACATCGGCCTGTATGCCACTGATCAGCACGTCTACCTCGCCGTACTTTGTGAGTTCAGGATATACATCACGTGCGCGGCTCAGGTGTCCGTTTCCGGTACCCTGAATTGCGAAAAGTATTTTCATAAATTGTTCTGTTTTTTTTCGACGCTAGACTATATAGGAAGGGCACCGAACGTGCATTTGCACGATACCCGTTTATACGATTCTAATTGTATTAAGTATTGCTTAGGCCGCTTCCACCTTACTTCCACTATCCGCCAAAGGCCCAGCAGGCTTCATGTTCAGTTCCATCATCAGGCTAGCCATCATGGTTTTAGCTGATTCCTTCACGTGCTTCTTTTTATTGATCTCTATAGCCTGTGCAACCGGATCTTCGAAGTAATTGTAAATCGACCATTCCGAGTTGCTGTACTCAAGCGCAGTAAGGTTTTCTATCCAGTCGCCTGAATTCATATACACCACATGACCGTGTTTTGTATCCACTCCTTTTATCTCGGGATGGTGTATGTGGCCGCATATCACATAGTCATAACTGTTTTCAGCCGCTATCTCACAAACTGTATCTTCAAAGTTGTTGATGAATTTTACCGCACCCTTTACACTGTTCTTTACCTTTTTAGAAAGCGATATTTTCCCCCGTCCTAATTTCTGAGAAATGAAATTCACGAAGCTGTTGATGAGTATAAGTGTATCGTATCCTATTGCTCCCAGCTTTGCAAGCCAGCGGCTGTTTTGCATCACCACGTCAAATACATCGCCATGAAATATCCACAGCCTGCTGTTGTCTATCTTCAGTGACAGCTTGTTGGTGATCTTCAGCGAACCCATTTGGAATCCCTTGAAACGGCGGAGCATTTCATCATGGTTGCCGGGAATGTAGTACACTGGCACCTCTTTGGCTATGAGCCCGATGAGGTGTTTTAACACCATCATGTGCGTAGTGGGCCAGTAACGTTTGCTGAACTGCCAGACATCTATGATGTCGCCGTTAAGGACTACAGCTTTGGGTCTGATACTCTTCAGGTACTGCAGGAGTTCGGTTGCGTGGCATCCGTATGTACCTAAGTGGATGTCTGAAAGTACCACAATGTCCACCTCTCTTTTTGCCATTATTGCCTTCGGTGAAGTATTTGGTTGTGCAAATAGACAAACTATATGTTATTTGAATGTATCGTCCTTCTTACCAAATCTTTACCAGCCGGTTAATTTAATATGAATGGAATCTCAGGAGTTGATATGTCGGTTTGTATGAAGTACCCGCAGATAACAGACTTGCGTTTGAGGTAATAATTTGGTAAACGTTACCTTTACACCCATATGTCAGTATACACTTCAGCATCGTCAGTTACAATAACCTGCAATAAGCGCCTTGCCCCTTACCTTGAAATGGAAATGAAGGAACTAGGGATCACGCCTCTGGAGACTTTTGTTACCGGTGTGAAGATCAATGCAACTATTAATGACTGCATAAAACTCAATCTGAATCTTAGATGTGCCAGCCAGGTTTTATACAGCCTGAAACAGTTTGATGCCGTGAATGCAGATGATATTTATAAAAACCTCGCAAACTATCCCTGGGAGACATTGCTGCCCGCCGATGGCTATTTTTCGGTTACCAGCAATGTTATGAACCCAACGATCAACAACAGTATGTTTGCCAATCTTAGGGTAAAGGATGCTATTGTAGACCGGATGCGTGATAAGACAGGGAAGCGGCCTGATACCGGTGCCGAACTGACCGGAGCTGTCATTCACCTTTTCTGGAAAAACGAATCTGCCGAGGTATTCATTGATACTTCCGGAGATTCGCTGGCAAGGCATAGCTACCGCAAGATACCGGGGCGGGCTCCGATGCTGGAAGCACTGGCGTCTGCTACCATCTATGCGACCAGGTGGGACAGACAATCGCCGTTTGTGAATCCTATGTGCGGATCTGGTACGGTAGCGATCGAAGCGGCTTTGATATCCACAAATCAACGGCCGGGCTTGTTCAGGCTTAATTATGCTTTCATGCATTTGATAGGGTACAACGAAAATGTGTACCTCGCCGAAATGGAATTGCTTAACAAGCAAATAAAGGATGTGCCTGGCCTTCAAATAATAGCCACCGACTACAGCGATGTGGCCATCACCAATGCCCGTAAAAATGCGACTGCGGCCGGTGTTGCTGATCTTATTAAGTTTGCTGTTTGTGATTTTGAAGCTACCGAGGTTCCGGAGGGTGGCAGAGGCGTAATGTTCATGAACCCTGAATACGGCGACAGGCTGGGCAACGAAACCGAACTGGAAGAAACCTATGGCCGCATAGGCGACTTTATGAAGAAGAAATGTGGTGGTTACTGGGGTTATATCTTTACCGGAAATCTGGATCTGGCAAAGAAGATAGGACTGAAAGCCAAACGCAGGGTTGAATTCTACACCAGCATTATTGACTGCAGGATGATGGAGTACGAACTGTACGAGGGAAGCCGCAGAATGGTAAGAACAGAAGGAGAGCAATCAACGGAGTAACTCCGGGATTTCATCTATAGAGTAATATACAGGCAGGCCTTTTGAAACGATCAGGTCGCGTTTCATTGTTTTGGCTGAGTTTGGGCCTGCTACACCAATGATCATAAAAAAGGCTTTAACCAAATGTAGAGATATTATCGCAGTTGGTTAAAGCCTTAACTATTTTTTGGAATGATATTATCCCAGTTTGTTTTTCAATCCTTCGTTGAGTGCATCCAGGAATTCCTCAGTGTACAGATAGTGTTCGCCATGGTTCACTTTGTTGCCGTGGATACATACGGCGAGGTCCTTGGTCATTTTGCCGCTCTGTACTGTTTCGATACAAACCTGCTCCAGTGCAGTTGAGAAGTCGATCAGTTCCTGATTGTTATCGAGCTTGCCACGGAAGGCCAGGCCTCTAGTCCATGCAAAAATGGAAGCAATCGGGTTGGTAGAAGTTGGCTTGCCTTTTTGGTATTCGCGGTAGTGGCGGGTTACTGTACCATGTGCAGCTTCAGCTTCCATAGTATTGCCATCAGGTGTGATGAGCACTGAAGTCATTAAGCCCAGTGAACCAAAGCCCTGTGCAACTGTATCGCTCTGTACATCGCCGTCGTAGTTTTTGCAAGCCCATACAAAATTGCCGTGCCACTTAAGTGCGCTCGCAACCATGTCATCGATCAGGCGGTGTTCGTACTCGATATTCACTTTCTCAAACGCAGCTTTGAACTCTTCGTTGTAGATCTTTTCGAAGATATCTTTGAAGCGACCATCATATTTTTTAAGGATGGTATTTTTTGTAGACAGGTACAAAGGCCATTGTTTCTGCAAAGCCATGTTGAAGCAGGCACGTGCAAAACCCATGATAGACTCATCTGTATTGTACATAGCCAATGCTACGCCATCGCCCTTGAAATTATATACTTCAAACTCCTGGTTTTCGCCGTTCTCACCTTCAAACTTAATAGTAAGCTTGCCTTTTCCTTTCACCACAAAATCAGTAGCGCGGTACTGGTCGCCAAATGCGTGACGGCCTATACAAATAGGAGCTGTCCAGTTTGGCACCAAACGTGGGATATTGTTCATAACGATCGGCTCGCGGAACACTGTACCATCAAGGATGTTACGAATAGTGCCGTTAGGGCTCTTCCACATCTGCTTCAGGTTGAATTCAGTAACACGTGCTTCATCAGGAGTGATGGTAGCACATTTGATACCTACACCATATTGTTTAATCGCATTGGCTGAATCGATAGTAACCTGATCGTTAGTAGCATCGCGATGCTCTACACCAAGATCGAAGTATTTGATATCTATATCGAGATAAGGGAGAATCAGTTTTTCTTTTATGTATTTCCAGATGATTCGGGTCATCTCATCACCATCCAATTCTACTACAGGATTTGCTACTTTGATCTTGGCCATTTTTAGTTCAGGTTAATTATATTAATAATATAAAGTCGTTAAAAATCGCACAAAGGTAGTGAGTTTTTAAAATCAAAACGTTTCACTATTCGGATAAGTTTCAGCCGATTTTCTGAAATAAATCTGTCATATAGACTTATTCAGCACTTTAAAAGGTGCGGCGTTTTTCAATCTATCGGTGACAAAAGCTATGTCACGTATATAAATAGTATTGTGGAAACCGAACGAAGCAGCTTTTGTGAGTGCCCTTGTTAGCGGGTCGTACAAATAAGGCTCAAAACCCGAACGGATAAAAGTGTCGTGGATCTTGCTGTCGTCATAGCCATATCTGGCACCGGAATTGTTGAGCTCAATGATGATAGCTTTAAGTTCAGGTTTATTCAGTGTATTAGACGCACCCCGGATCACCTCTGTCTCAAATCCTTCAACGTCTATCTTAAGTAATGCCGGAGTTCTCTCCCCTATTATGTCGTCAAGAGTGCTGATCTCAACGGTTATTTTGTTTGTATCACCCGGCGCGGCTACGTGGTTCATTGAGTCGAGCGTGCTGGTGAAGTCAACTGTTCCTTTCTGAGCCCCTAGTGCAATATTGTGCGGCTGCACCAGATTGTTAGCACGGTTAATGTATATATTATTCAGCAGGTGCTCGTAGGTGGCAGGCACAGGTTCAAATGAAATGGTTTGAGCGCCCACATGTGCCGCCGAGAGCACAGTATAACTGCCTATGTTAGCACCTATATCGCAAAACAGGTCATCCTTTCTCAGAAAATGGAGCAGAAAACCCATATCATTAAATTCGTGTAGACCGCAATACATATTGCCGGTAGCGCCACTCATCCCTCTTCTCAGTATCAGCTTTGATTTGTCGGTGAAAAAATAAATTACCGGAAAAGCGTTGAGCCGAATGTATATCTGCCACTTCAGAAATCTGATGATAGCGCCCCATTTGTTATCCCTGTTGAGGGGATGATTAACGAGGTATTTTAGTATGGCAAATAAACTCATTGTGATATTTTAGAACTGCTCAGGTTGTAAAGATAATATTATCCCAAATAGCGGCTGCATTTAACCGTATTGAGGTTTGTTCTGAGTTTTCACAATATTTTCAATGTATCAAATTTTCAAATTGCTCAACTTTCGTTAGCTTGCCGACCAATGCAATGGATTTTTTGGATTATCGCTATTATACTGGCGGCGGGGGCAGGTTATTGGGTTTACCGCGCCGATAAAGCGCGCGCAGTACCCTACCCCTGGATCACTTCTCTTTTACGAAGTCTGGTTGTATTCTTTACGCTGCTGCTCATTTTAGTACCCACAATTACCATTACAAAAAATGTGATCGAAAAACCGGTTGTTTTGGTACTTCAGGACAACAGTGTGAGTATAGCCAATGCGCTTGGTGGCGATTCTCAGAGCTACCGTAATAATGTTGAAGCACTATCTGAAAGGCTGTCTGCTCAATACAAAGTGGTGAAATGGGCTTTTGGTAGTGCTGTGCAAACAGACAGCCTGTTTCAGTACCATCAAGCGGCCACAGATATTTCGGCGGCACTGGCTAGGGCTCAGGAGTACTTTGGCATGCAAAATTTGGGTGCTGTTATCCTGGCAACAGATGGGAGGTTTAATCAGGGACTGAACCCGGTATACCAGCAGCTTTCGCTGCATAGCCCAATGTATGTTGCCGCAATCGGCGACATTGCACAGCAAAAAGACCTGCGGCTGGCCAGAACATACGCCAACAAAACCGTAACACTTAACAGCAGTTTTGAAATTCGTGCCGATCTTGTAGCTGAGCTGTGCAAAGGCTTTAACAACAGTGTTACGATCAAAGAAGGAGAGGGCATGCTATCCTCTGTGCCGGTGGTCATCAATACTGATAAGTACGACAGAGCAGTTTCATTTACCATTAAGGCAACAAAAGCAGGATTGCACCATTACATTATTTCTGTACCGGAAGCTGAAGGAGAGAAAAACGTAACCAACAACCGTAAGGACATTTTTGTGGAAGTGGTAGACCAGAAAAAGAAAATACTGGTCGTATCAGCGGCACCACACCCGGATATCAATGCAATAAAAGAATCACTGAGCGGACAAGAAACATACAATGTATCGGTAGCCGAACCGGGAACCCTACCCACCTCCCTCAATGATTACAATGTGATCATTGCACATGGCATGCCCTCTTTCAGAAATAAGATAGCTGCACAAATACTTGCAGCGAAGAAACCAATCTGGTTCATCCTCAGCAGCCAATCTGATATGACTGCCATGAATCAGTTGGAACCACTGACCCACACTACATTTTCTGCATCAGTACCGCACGATGTGCAGGGTGTATATAACCCCGCATTTAACGCTTTCATCCTTCCGCAGAATATACAGTCGGTAACGGATAAAATGCCCCCACTTACTACTTCTATCAGTGCCATGAATGCTGCACCGGGGGCTAACATTTTGTTTATGCAGAAAGGAAGTTCGGCAACCACAATGATGCCTGTATGGGTGCTGCAGCAAAGTAATGTTCCCACGGCTGTTTTAATGGGCGAGGGTTTGTGGCGGTGGCGATTGTATGAGTTCAAGAATTTCAATGATCACAGCGTAGTTGATGAATGTATCAGACAGACGATCGCTTTCCTAAGTGCTTCCAACACAGATAAACCATTCAACGCTGTACTGCCTAAGTATGTATGGAGCGATCAGGAGCCGGTATCATTGAATGCGTACCTGCTGAATGCCAACAATGAACAAGTGAATACTCCGGACGCACAACTGACCATAACAGACAGCGCCGGCAGAAAACAGAACTTTTCATTTGAACGCTCCGGGACAGCCTACAGCCTGAACATTGGTATATGGGCAGGCGGCACATATACATGGAATGCACACACTACTTACAACGACAAGAATTATACAGCCTCCGGAACATTTGTAGTGGAGAGTATGCCGCTGGAATTGATGGAATCTGGAGCAGATTATCCGCTGCTGTACAGCCTTGCAAAAAAATACAATGGTGGATTGGTACCCGCTAAAAATGTATCTGCCCTCTATGACAGCATCACCCACAACGATCATGTGAAGCCACTGATACAGTCTAATACAGAAACTGTTCCGCTGGTAGACCGTAAGTGGTATTTCTTTTTGATACTGCTCATTGCCACTGCGGAATGGCTGCTGAGAAAGTATTGGCTGGCAATGTAAGGATTGGCTAAAAGCCTATTGCAACAGAGGCAAACCGATTAAAAAGCAAACGGATTTGCCGCAGCCAGCTTAAACTCTTCCCATACTTCATTTACAACCTGAGCCGCAGGCACTATCTCTTTGATAATACTGCTCACCTGCCCAATCTCCAGTTCACCGGCTTCAGTGTCTCCTTCAAACATACCTTTTTTGGCGCGTGCCCTGCCTAATAACTCTTCGAGTTCGTGTACTGTTGATCCTGCACTTTCTGCCTCCTGAACCTGCTGGCAAAATTTATTTTTGATAAGCCTAACCGGTGTTAGCTTTTTCAACGTAAGAACAGTATCACCTTCGTTGGCGGCAACTACTGCTTCTTTAAACGCATTGTGTCCGGAAGACTCAGGCGTACAGACAAATCTGCTGCCCATCTGCGCTCCTTCTGCACCTAATACCATTACTGCAAACATTGCTCTGCCAGTGGCTATACCGCCTGCAGCTATCAACGGTATTTTTAGAGCATTCCTTACAGCAGGTATCAGGCATAGGGTTGTGGTCTCTTCGCGGCCGTTGTGGCCACCTGCTTCAAAGCCTTCGGCAACTACGGCATCGCAACCAGCTTCCTCGCATTTCTTCGCAAATTTTGCGCTCGATACTACATGCACCACCACAATGCCTTTATCCTTCAGCTTTTGTGTCCATGTTTTCGGATTACCGGCTGATGTGAAAACGATCTTTACCTGCTCGTTGATAATGTGTTCAACATGTTTGTCAATATCAGGGTACAGCAATGGCAGGTTGACTGCAAAAGGTTTATCTGTAGCTTTTTTACACTTCTGTATGTGGTCCAGCAGTACATCGGGATACATACTGCCCGCACCTATTATACCCAGTCCACCGGCATTGCTTACCGCCGATGCCAGCTCCCAACCCGAGTTCCAAATCATACCCGCCTGTATGATGGGATATTTAATTCCGAATAACTGTGTGATACGGTTGTCAAAACCGTCTGCTGAAAATTTACCTTCGAAAAGCATAAACTGAATTATTGGACGATATTAATGCTTTTCAAACAAAAAACTGATCATTGCCTTTTGCTTCCCTAGCCTGCGCAAATGTTTTTTTATTAGTACTTATATGGCGAATAACAGCAATAATGAATCAGTCAATTAAATTGAATCATCAGGCAATTCCGCTACAACCAAATTGCGGGAAATCTTCCGGTTTCTTCCGGTACCAGAAAAACCGGAAGTGGCTTATTTGATTGATTATCAACTTATTATGAGATAACTTCCGGTTTTGGGGTATTTTCGGCAGCGAATTTTCTGAACCACTAACCTGCCTGTCGGCAGACAGGTTAAACAGATTTCTCGGATTTCACTGAATGTAATTGGAACAAATTTTCCCACTTTTCATTACAAAGTTGCTGTTTTTGTTAATTGATTGATTATCAGTTGATAGCATCCAAATTGTGGATAAAAATTTCTCAAAAACTACCCATTTGGGAAAATTCGTTGCACGTCATTTTTTTTAAATGTATCGAAATACATATTTGAGTATACACCCTTGCAAGGTAAATTTTGCAGTGCCAAGCTACCTTAAATAAAGTTCGTGCTTTATTGGTAAACTGCAAAATAAAATATACATGACAGGACGTATACGGCCTATGACGGGACATTTGGGGCCTATGATAGAAAATAGTTTCGGGTGAGATTACCTCCACGCATTTCTTTATGACGAGATTGTTTTATATTTGAATAGTCGAATAGTTCTGCGTGGAAATTTCAGCTTAAGTACTTCTGTTATTGCAATATCCTTTGGCCGGTACTCGAAGGCTCAGTGAGATGAAACTTTTGGAACAGGAAATACATTTTTAAATGCACCTCTTTATGAAAAGATTTTTCTTTTTACTGTTGTTGATTTCACCTTTCATCATCAAAGGACAAATTATTTCTACAGTTGCCGGCAATGGATTTGCTGGATATTATGGGGATGGTGGTTCAGCAAATTCTGCAGAATTGTATAACCCAAGTTATTGTGCTTTTGACGTTTCAGGAAACCTTTATATTGCAGATCAAACTACACACCTTATTCGTAAGGTTAATACCTCAGGGATTATTTCTACATATGCAGGTTCTTATATAACGTCATTTGGTGCGGGTGGTTATGGTGGCGACGGTGGACCTGCTACCGCAGCATTGCTTAATTACCCACATGGAATAGCCGTGGATCATTTGGGGAATTTGTACATCGCTGACCAACAAAATTTTCGTGTTCGCAAAGTCAATACGTCCGGTATTATTACAACTTATGCCGGGACTGGAGTATCGGGATTTAGTGGAGATGGAGGTCCGGCAACTGCTGCCAAATTTCACAATATTTGGGGAATTGCACTTGACGATACCGGCAATTTGTATATTACTGATCTATCAGATAGGCGTGTCCGAAAAGTAAATAATTTGGGCATCGTAACAACGATTGCCGGCACCGGTGCTTATGGTTACACCGGAGATGGAGGCCCGGCAACGGCAGCAACATTTGCTGCACCAATAGATGTTGCAGTTGATCATGCTGGCAACCTGTATATTGCTGACGAACTAGATAATTGCATCAGAAAAATAAATACTGCTGGTATTATTACAACTTATGCCGGTAATGGGATTGTTGGTTTTTCCGGCGACGGAGGACCTGCAACGGCAGCACAAATGCACTGGCCAACGGGCGTTTCGATTGATAAGTCATCCGGACCCAATTCCGGATACTTATACATATCAGATGACGCCAACGGTATGATACGTCAGGTAAGTACCTCCGGAATTATTAACACAATTGCTGGAACCGGTGCATTCGGATATAATGGTGATGGAATATTGGGAACGCTGGCAAAACTATACAGCCCAATTGGAAATGCAGTAGATGCTACAGGAAGTGTTTATATTGCTGATGCTGCCAATAATCGAGTTCGTAAAATATACAATGGCTTTATTATCGCTGCTTTACCCGATACAAGTGTTTGTCTTGGAACACCTGTTACGTTTGTTACAGCACCTACCCCTGGTTGTACCACGCCAACCTACCAATGGATTGTAAACGGGTCACCTGTTAGTGCTGCCAGCAGTTACACTTACACGCCTTCAAATGGAGATTCTGTTCGTTGTGTTCGTATTTGTTCAGGTGGCCTGCCTGAAAGCAGTAATACCATACATATGGCAGTAAGCAGCGCTGTAGTACCTACAATCGCTATTACTTCAAGCGTCTCAGGAACAATTTGTGCCGGGACATTAGTAACGTTCTCGTCTGCTTCGACTTATGTTGGTTCACTCCCTGTATATCAGTGGAAAGTAAATGGCGTAACAGTTGGGTCAGGTAGTTCCTACACGTATGCACCCGCCAATGGGGATTCAATACGATGTATCCTAAATAGCAGCCTTTCATGTGCCGTCCCACCAATTGTAAGTAGTACATCTATTTATATGACCGTTACTGGTATAAGTACGATACCAACAGTATCAATCAATGCAATACCAGGAAGTAGTGTTTGTGCCGGGCTTCCAGTTACATTTACGGCAACTGCCACAAGTGGTGGAACTACCCCATTCTATCAGTGGAAAGTAAATGGAATCAACGCAGGCACCGGAGGGTTTTCGTTTACCTATATACCTGTCAATCATGATTCGGTTACTTGCAGACTTACCAGCAGCCTTTCCTGTCTGACTACAAGCAGTGTGAACAGCAATTCGATTGTAATTACAACAGACACTTTCACGACTCCATCAATTAGTATTTCTGGACCTGTCGGCACGACTGCAGGGAGCATTGTACCTCTTACCGCAGTAGTTGCCAATGCTGGAAGCAGCTATGTTATTAAGTGGATGAATTATGGAGTTGTATTCAGTACCACTACTGTACCGAATACAACCTATATAAAAACGACTGGCACTGATGTTCTAACTGCTAAGGTTAGTTCAACTTCTTCCGGTTGTTATGATACTACCACGTCAGGAATTATTTTAGTTCAAGTTTTCACGACTACAGGCACTAAACGTGTTACCAAACCCGTAGTTCAGATATACCCTTTACCCACCCACAGTGTATTAACTGTGGAGTGTACTGATAAAATAACTAAAATTGACATTAGCAATCTCGTTGGACAAAGAGTATACATCCAAGGGTACAATTCAGACCGGGTGGACCTCGATGTTTCAAATTTCCCTCCCGGTGTTTACTTTATTAAGATAAACGAAACAGAAATCAGGAGGTTTATAAAAGAATAGGAAATTTAATACCTAATTGCACAATGCCAATTGTTCCCAATAATTAAGCCCCGAGAGCATTTGCTTCCGAGGCTACAGAAATTATTGAAATCATTCTCTAACTACTTACTCTCCATCCTCACCACTGGTATCACCATTTCTTCCAACGACACCCCTCCATGCTGGAAGGTGCTTTTGTAGTAGTTCACGAAGTGGTTATAGTTGTTTGGATAACAAAGGAACACATCGCCTTTTGCAAAAATGAATGTGGAGCTTACATTGGGCCTTGGCAAGCCGGCAAATTTGGGATCGCGGAATGCCAGCACATCTTTTTCTTCGTACTGCAGGTTGCGGCCGTGTTTGTAGCGCAGGTTAGCGGTTGTGGCACGGTCACCTACGCATTTGCTTGGTGTTTTCACTCTTACGCTGCCATGGTCTGTGGTCAGCAGCAACTGTATGTTTTTATCAGCGATCTTTTTCAGTGCCCTGTGCAGCGGAGAGTGTTCAAACCAGCTAACTGCAAGCGAGCGGTAAGATATCTCGTCACCAGCCAGTTCTTTCAGCACTTCCATCTCGGTGCGTGCATGAGAGAGCATATCCACAAAGTTGTACACGATCACAGTAAGATCGTTGGACAGACAATTATGAATGTTGTCTTCCATTGTCTTGGCATCATCGTTGTTGGTGATCTTTATGTACTGCGTTTTCAGGTGGTCGAGTTTCAGGTGTTTCAACTGATTGCGCAGGAACCGCTCTTCATACAGGTTTTTGCCACCTTCTTCATCGTCATTTTTCCATTCCAATGGAAAGTGTGCTTCAATATCTATGGGCAGCATACCGGCGAATATCGCATTGCGGCAATACTGTGTAGCTGTTGGTAATATGCTGTAATACAGGTCGTCCTCTACTGTTCTGAAAGACTCGGTAAGGGTTGGCTGGATCGCTTTCCAGTGATCAAGCCTCAGGTTGTCGATAACCACCAGTACAGTAGGTTTACCCTGTTTCAGATGCGGAGCAATTTTTTGCTCAAACACCCTGTGCGACATCAACGGCCCGGTCTTGCCGTTGTCTTTGATCCAGTTGGCGTAGTTCTTAGATATGTACTTAAAGAATTCCGTGTTCGCTTCTGTCTTCTGAGTCTGCAGCACTTCCATCATTTCATCGCTGTCACTCTTTCCTATTTCCAGTTCCCAGTACACCAGCTTTTTATACAACTCTTTCCATTCTTCATGGTTGGGGTTATTGCTGAGTGCCATGAACAGATTTCTGAAATCCTGCTGGTACGCAACAGTTGTTTTTTCAGATACCAGCCTCTTGCCGTCCATTATTTTTTTCAGCGACAGCAAAACCTGATTAGGATTTACCGGCTTGATCAGATAATCGGTTATCTGAGAGCCCAGTGCATCCTCCATTATATACTCTGCCTCATTTTTAGTGATCATCACTACAGGCAGCAGCGGCTTTATTTCTTTTATCTTGGTGAGTGTTTCCAGTCCGGTAAGGCCAGGCATACTTTCATCCAAAAATACTACGTCTATTATCTTATCATCTTTCAGGAATTCCAAAGCATCGTAGCCATTAGAAAGCGGTGTGACCTGGTAGCCCTTATTTTTCAGGAAAAGTATTTGGGATTTCAAAGAATCTATTTCATCGTCAACCCATAAAATTTCGCCTAGTGTGCTCATGTTTGCTTTGTTTTTTTATAATTGAGATAAATTTATTGCAAATTGCTTACTCTTTATATTTTTGCCCGTCAGTTTAACGCAAGTTTGGCAGGCATATCAAGAACGCCACAACCATCTTATAATTGCATACAGAAAGTTAAAGCTCATGCCCATTACAACAAATATAAGAAAAGCCACCGCAGCCGACTGCCCCAGAATGATGGAACTCATTAACGAACTGGCACTCTATGAGCGGGCACCACAGGAGGTTACCGTGAGCCCCGAACATTTTGTAGAAAGTGGCTTTGGCCCTAACCCTGTCTGGTGGGCATTTGTTGCAGAGGTAGATGGTGCGATAATGGGGTTCGCACTTTACTATATCAGATATTCGACATGGAAAGGACAGCGCATGTATCTGGAGGATATACTGGTAACGGAAGACGCAAGAGGCAAGGGCCTTGGCAAACTATTGATGGAAGCACTCATTGCTGAGGCAAAGGAACGTCAGTTCACGGGCATTACGTGGCAGGTGCTCAACTGGAATGAGCCTGCACTCAATTTTTACCGGAAATTCAATACACGCTTCGATGATGAATGGGTAAACGGAATACTGGAATTATCAACAATCGGCTAAGGGATTTCGTGTAAATCTTTTATTGTGTCGACATGCGTTGAGCGCAGAGTCTTATCTAACTCTCAACTCATCATCATTGGCCATGAAACGGGGGCATCTGTAAGACCTTAAATTAAAGGATAGGCTGATCATTGCCATCATATACTGGTCGTAGCTGGCGGTGTTGCCTCTTTGTTTGCCTGACTGGCCAATCATTTTGTTAGTGGTCAGCTCCTGTGATCTGTCCTGCAGCGCCGCAGCCGTTGAGCCGGACTTAAACCTGCTAACACCCACGTAAGTGGCGCTCACATCGTCCATATAATCAGTAGTGGTAAGCCTGTCTGCAATTTCAACTGTGAGGTTTACACCTCCCTTTATCCACCATTTTACACCTGCACCTACCGGGAAGCAAGGACTTGTAGTAGTATATTTCCGGCTGCTGTACCCTGAGTTCTGACCTTCAGTGCCTAATGGCCGCAGGTACACCTTGCTGCCTTTGTATTCAGTATAAGGGTCATAATAAAATATACCTACCCCACCGGTCAGGAACGGAGTGAACCTATGGTCGCGGTCGCCGGTAATAAATGAAAAGAAATTAAATTCGGCTTGTAAGGCCAGTTCGGCAATATCACTTTGGAAATTAAGATTGCGCAGCTTCTGATAAGGAACATCGCTGTACTTGTCGTCATACCCTACCTTAGTGTAGTTGGCGAGTAATTTAACCGCTATATAACTGTTTAGCCTCTGGCGTACATAAAATCCGCCTGCCCCATGTATGGTCTTAAAACCATAATGCTCATTCAGGTCACCAAAATATTGCGAGCCTCCGCCCCCTACACCTATCTCAAGAGCAGTAAAGTACAGCTGAGCACGTCCCTGTAGTGAACAAGAGATAAAGATAATTGCAATAAGAAGTAACTTCAGTCTGTTCATGAGTGTTTTGAAACAACGGCAAAAGTAGCTATTTATTTTAACGCCGATAAGAATTAGTATTTTCCGGCACGAACATATGAATATTTGCAATACCGGATAAAGTTCCGCCTAATCGAAACTAATTAAAATTATAATATAGCAATACAAATTCACCCGGCATCCCAAATTCATGTTTTCAGTTAATAATTATAGCCAAAACAATAGCTATTTTTCTGATTTACATAAAAATTTGCCTAAAGTGACAACAGGACTTTATTTTTTTATATTAAATCCTATCTTTGCACCCCTTGTGCGAACGACTATTCGTGCGCATTGGGATTTTTATTCAATATATTGTACAGATAATTTTAACAAAGACCCATGCATTTAAAAGGTTTAGTAAAGTTTTTTACCGCCGCGCTGATATTGATATCGCTATACCAGCTTTCTCTAACACTTATTGTTCGAAACCAGGAAAAAAAGATGCGCGCTCAGGCAAGGCGTGAGGCTCAGGCTATGGATCCTACCGCAACAGGAACCGCACTTGATAAGCTGACTGACGCACGCTATCAGACTATCACAGATAGTATGCAGGGCGAGGTTATTTTCAGCGTTCCGGTATTGAAGAAATACACCTACCAGGCGGCAAAAGGCGAGGAGCTTGCATTGGGTCTTGACTTACAAGGTGGTATGAACGTTACCTTGGAAGTTAGCCTTGATGATCTGGTTCGTTCGATGTCGAATAACCCGCATGATGCAGCTATGAACAAAGCGATCATGGATGCCAACACAGCGAAGGCAAACACTGAGACCAACTTCATTATGCTGTTTGGTGAGATCTTCATGAAGGAAAACCCTAACCAGAAGATGGCGTACTTGTTTACAAAGCCTTCTGAAAAAGAGATCACACTCAATTCTACTAACGAAGAGGTGCTTGCTAAGCTGAACAGGGAAGCTAAAGATGCGATCAAGCGTACATACAATGTATTGCTTACCCGTATCGATAAATTCGGCGTGTCTAACCCTAACGTGAATCTGGACGAAAAGAAAGGTATCATAACTGTAGAGTTAGCAGGTGTTCAAAACCCTGATCGTGTGCGTAGGTATTTGCAGGCTACAGCTAAGCTTCAGTTCTTCGAAAACTATTCTAATCAGGAGATCGGACCGATCTTAATGACAGCTAATGATGCATTGGCTGCTTACCTTTCAGGTACAAAAATTGACAGTGCTTCATCTGATACAACTAAGAAAGAAACTGCTGCGGTTACTGATTCAACAGGTGGTAAAAAAGCTGGTTCTGACACTGGTTCTCTTGCTGGTGTACTTGGCGATAAATCAAATGCTGCAGGAGCTACAACTGCTGGTGGAACAACCGACAGTACTAAACTGAAGCAGGAAGAATCAATCAAAAAGAATCCTTTGTTTGCAGTACTGCAGCCAAGCCTCAACCAGAACCAGGATCAGTTCCTTACCGGTCCGGTAATAGGTTATTGCCTTAAGAGAGATACAGCCAAGGTGATGAAGTATTTGTCACTTGATGTAGTAAAAAATAAATTCCCTTCAAACGTACACTTCTGCTTCGGTGCTGATGACAGCCGCAAAGGACATGATCCTAAGGCTATTGTTCCATTGTATGCAGTAAAAATGCCTCCGGGTGGTATTGCAAGGCTGGAAGGCGACCACATTACTATGGCTCGCTCTGACTACAGCCCTATGAACGGTCAACCAGATGTTACTATGGATATGGACATCACAGGTGCTCGTATCTGGAAAGACATGACCGGCAAGAACGTAGGTGGTTACGTATCAGTGGTACTTGATGACCGTGTTTATTCTGCACCACGCGTTGATAACGAAATCGCTAATGGTAGCACAGAAATTTCTGGTGCATTTACTACAGAAGATGCTCAGGATCTTGCCAACATTCTTAAATCAGGTAAACTCCCGGCACCAGCGCACATTGTGCAGGAGCAGGTTGTAGGACCTACACTGGGTATCGAAAACATCAACAAAGGAATGAACTCTCTGATCCTTTCGTTTGTAGTGATCTTCGTACTGATGCTGGTGTATTACAATACCGGCGGTATTATTGCCGATATTTCACTGATACTTAACCTTGTGTTCACTGTTGGTGTGCTTTCTGCACTCCATGCCACGCTAACAATGGCTGGTATTGCAGGCCTTGTACTTACAGTAGGTATGGCGGTAGATACGAACGTAATCATCTTCGAACGTATTAAAGAGGAGCTTGCCCTTGGCAAAAGTTATAAAGACGCAGTGAGCGAAGGTTACAAACGCTCTTATGCTCCGGTACTCGATGGTCACATTACAGTATTGATCACGGCTATCATTCTTTTCATCTTCGGTCTTGGTCCGGTACGTGGTTTCGCAACTACTCAGATCCTGGGTATCCTGTTATCACTGTTCTGTGGTATCCTGGTATCGCGCCTCATCACTGATATTTACACAAAGCGTGAGCGCCACTTCAAATATTTTACAGGCGTATCTAAATCTATCTTTAAGAAGGCACATTTCAAATTTGTGGAAATGCGTAAATACACCTACGTAATTACCGCTGTGGTATTATTAATGGGTATCAGCACTATTTGGACCGGTTTTGATAAAGGTGTGGAATTCAGCGGAGGTCGTAGCTATACTATTAAGTTTGATCAGAAATTCACATCAGAAGATGTACGTGCAAAACTGAAAAATTACTTTGGTGAGTTCCCTATCGTGAAAACAATTGGTAACAACAACCAGCTGAACATCACTACTTCTTACCTCATTACAAAGCCGGGCAACGGAGTAGAGCAGGAAGTTCAGAAGAAACTGTTTGAAGGTTTGACCAAAGAAAACCTGATTCCAGCTAACACTACCGAAGAAATGTTCAACACCAAATATGTACAGAGCTCACAGACAGTATTACCTACTATCTCTGATGATCTTAGGGATGGTGCAATTTGGGCTACTGTGATTTCACTGATCGCTATCTTCCTGTATATCCTTATCCGTTTCCGCAAATGGCAGTATTCAATTGGTACACTGTTCTCTTTGCTGCATGACGTTGCACTTACACTGGCGGTGTTCTCTTACTTCCGTGGCCGTGTACCATTTGCACTGGAAATTGATCAGCACTTCATCGCAGCGATACTGACGGTGATAGGCTTCTCGATGAACGATACTGTAATCGTATTCGACCGTATCCGTGAGTACTTCCGTAAGTCGCCAAATGAGAGCAAGGTTAGTGTTATTAACCGTGCGATCAACGATACACTAAGCCGTACCATTATGACATCATTGACGGTGTTTGTAACACTGTTGATCCTGTTTATATTTGGTGGTGAGGCTACGAGAGGTTTCGCATTTGCGATGCTAATTGGTGTATTCACCGGTACTTATTCATCTATCTTCGTTGCCGCTCCGGTACTTGTAGATATGGACAAAAGCGACTCGCTGAAAATGGAAGAAGACCGTGAAGCGAGAGTAGAAGAGCTGAAGAAACTGGCTTAATTAATACTAAATTGCCTTATAATAGAATCCCCCGCAATGCCGGGGGATTTTTTTATGCAGCCAAATCTGGTTTACGCGGGAGGTATAAAAGTATCCACTACAATCGCAGAGTTCCTATTTCCTTAATATCTTTTCCATTGCCCTGCCTTTCGCCACTTCGTCCACAAGTTTATCCATGTAGCGGATCTTACGCATCAGCGGGTCTTCGATCTCTTCAATACGGTAGCCACAAATCATACCGGTGATCTTGGGTGCGTTTTCGTTCAATTGAGGTGCCTGAGCGAAGAAGGTCTCCAGGTCGGTCTTGGTGTCAATTTGTTTTTGCAATGTCTGTTCATTGTACCCGGTCAGCCAATAAATAACTGTGTCCAGTTCTTCCTTTGTATGCCCCTTTCTCTCTACCTTCTTTAAATACAACGGATAGATGCTCGCAAACGACATTCGGAATATTCTTGCTAAATCCATATAGATTGGTATTGAGCCAAAGTTAATAGTTTATTGAATTACGGAAAACGTATTGGTAAACATAAAAGATCCCACTAGCCTAACGACGGCGAATAATCCCTGTTAGACTTTGAAAACTGATACGGGCATAGTTGCACCCCGATGGGGTGCGAAACGAACTATGATAACGTCTACAAAGCTTGGACTCCTAAAGGAGTTATACAAAAAATCTTTGTGGGACTATAAAGTCTATGTGGTATAGATCCCCTCTTTTGTAAAAAGAATTAGAAATCGCGTGTTTATAAGATGATTGAATCGTGGATCAATTGGGTCATGCACAGATTAAATCTTTGCAATCAACCAGAATTTATTTGAAAAATTCGGTTCGAAGTGGAAACCCGAATAAGCTAAACCCTATTTAAAAACAGTTTCCTTCAGCGTAATGATCAAAGCTTCAGGGAATCCAAACGCTTTTAGTCTCGGCAGGTATTTTTTGGCAGCAGCTCTATCGGGGAATCCTACCATCTCTACTTTGTAGTCATCTCCATCCTGAATAATGGACACAGGTAAATTAAATGCCCTTGTGAGCTTTGATTTTAAAACGGAAGCACTGCCCATTTCGCCATAAACCTCTACCAGTATCGCATAGCTTCCTTTCTTACCGATAACTAACTGCTCTTTCTGCGTGCTATCAGCAGAGTGGCTACCCGCATCGATGCCGGCATTGGGCAAAGTAGAAATTGTATGTAGCAGCGTATCTTTCGGTAACTGCCGCATAACAAACTCAACACCATCCGCAACATCTCCGTCTCTGCTGGTCTTGATCTTCACTTCAATCAATATAGGTTTGGTAGACAGATGAAGCGTACGTAACTGCGATGTATCAACAGTTACGGTATAACTACCCGGTTTCAGACCCAGATAGCTAAAATATCCGTCAGACTCTGTTATTGTCTTTCCTGCAAGCACCGTGTCTTTGTCGTATATACATACGGTAATCTGGCCCTGCCCTTTAGGTAGTTCATCTTCCTTGTTCTGCACGGTTACGGTACCTGATATCTCACCAAATATGGTAATAGGAACCTCCACATTTGTAAAGCCATTAGGGCTCGCCTCCACACGGAATACCTTCTTTTTGATCTGCCACGTTATGGTTTCAAAACTAGATCGGTCGAGCTCTACAATGTATTTTGTGTAAGGCTCCAGATCTACGATCCTAATAATAGTATCCTTATCATCGTAAGTGATGCGTCCGCCGTTGATGCGGATTTTCAGCCCCGGAGCCCTTGGTTCATCTGCGTCCCAAACTTCGTTAGCATTCAAATCGAGGAACGGCTTAATAACGATACCGCCCTTACCCACATTGGTTCGGTTATTGAAATCTAGATACCTTGATTTGTGATCGGCAATAATACTACCCGATGCTGCCTCTACCCTGCTGTAGGTATTGTTTGTGCCCGAAAGTGCAGATAGGGTGATCCTTGAGAATGAGAAATCGTAGCGCAGGCCTAACAGAAAATTCCGGTTATTGGTGTTGAAAAACTCCTGATAACTGAAATCAAGATATCCTTTACCAAAGATTTGTTTCTGCAACAGAAATTTGGCAAATATCAGGTTGGACGACTTAAAATCATACTGCACCTGAGTAGAGAAAAGAAACTTTGCCGGCAGCGTTATGAACACAGAACCAATACTGTACAGATAAGGGAAAGTGTTATCAACAATAGAGGCATAAGAGCTGAGGTTAACTCCCAACTTGTGGTAATAGCCGATAATAGACCATTCAGTATTTGTATACTGCGTAAGCGGCACACTTATTTGGTCCACTGTAAGCCTTGTAAACAGTGAAACCTTTTTCATGTGAATCGGTGACGTAATAATAATTTTCTTTTGGTCCCGATAGTTAAAATATATCGCAGTCTGGCCAGGAGTGTAGTTTATGTAATCCAGATCGATCTGCAAACCTTTTGGGAACCGGTAGCTCAATATCCCCCTGGATCGCACACCGTAAGTGTATGAACCCGCAAACATCATTCTGGGCCCGATCCTGAAAGAGGCCGAAACAAATGGCATTGTATTACCAGACGTTACGGACGACAGGTACTCAACGCCACCGCCCACAGTGATCTTGGAAGACACACCATAGTTCATATTAAGCCTGGAAAACTTGCTGTCTTTACCATCCTCTACTATCCCTCCGCTTACAGAATATTCAAACTCTTTTTTAGGCAGAAAATTGAAGGGTATATTTATGTATTGCTGGCTCGTGCGCACCTCACCATAAGGGCCGTAAAACTTCAGCTTTACGATTGTGAAACCGTATACCAGTGGCACATCAAAAGTATAGAATCCCGATCCATCAGCCTTTGTGTAATCAACTAGTACGTCATTTACGTATAGCTCTACAGTCCAGTTAGGCTCGGTAGTATTGCTGAGCCGGTAAGTGCCATAAGATTGTCTGTAGGTAGTGGGTGCATTGGTTACCTGTACGCCTACTACCGGTGCATATAACGACGAAGTTGCCTGAGTAAATATCTTACCCGCTACAACCTGACGCATGGCTGTGAGGTCATTATTTACGTACCTCCATTGATAGTATTGCGATTTTTCGATCAGCCCCGTTTGGCTGTAATAGTTCAGCGATACATTCGCTTCGCCACCTGCAAGAGCTGCACCCAGACCAAGGTTCACAGTTGTCTGGTCAGCCCCCTCAGATTGCTGAGAGGACATTACAGCCCAGTCTGCCATTCCCATATGAAAAAACGGATGACTCCGCCTGATCAATGTATCACCCTTCACATCACCTTTCAGCCTGTTCAGGTTCTTGCGCATAAAAGCCATTCTGTTTTCACGTATCACCGGAAATTCATAGTCTGCCGACATTGTTACGACTAGCCGCCTGAAATAAAATTCTCCGTTAATACCGAAAATAGATTTGAAATATTTGAGATTCAGGTAAAGAGCTACGTCATTCTTTAAAAAACCATCTTTCGAAACATCGTATACATGACCCTGATAAAATATCTTATCATTCGCCTTATCCATCAGAAAAACATCTCTTTCATCCATCAGGAATCCGGTAATAGTATCCAGCGATGCAGCCTGAACATTTCGGAATTTTATGAAATCAAAGACATTTGTAACGGCAAGGTAGGCTGTGTTGTTAACCACCAAAGCCGGAATGTCTGTATTACCCACTCCCTTAACTTCAAGCGACACAATGATTTCGTCGGCGGGAACATCATCAGTCTGCTTCTGAGCAGAGCTAATAACAGAGATGAACAAAAAAAGAAAAACAAATAGAGTCGGCTTCAAATCAGGTACAATATTAATACCCCTTTTGGAATTTACATAGCAACCGTCATAACAATTTGTCATTCAAAAATGCATCTGTTTTGTGAGGCTTATTCCTGGAAAAAAGTTACGTAAAAAGAACCTGAGTAAGATCCGGCCGGACTAGATACCGCACCGCCAACTGTCAGAGTTCCGCCGATGGTAACCGTATTTGTAGCCGGTGGTACGGCCGTAGTTACGTAAGGCGATGATGGCGAAGAACTGCCAATATGCAACGTCACAGACCCTCCTGCACTTCCACTTAGGGTTACATCCGGACCATTTACAATAGTTATACGCGTACCCGGTGTAGCCAAAACATCAAAGCTGGCTGCACCGTAGGTAAATCCCAGGGCTGCCAGCACAATACTTCCCGTAGCTGACCTGGTACCGGCAGGACTTACCACAACCGTGCCACCCGAAGTAGATGTAAAAAATGCACCGAAACGCAGACCAAACGCCGGATTCCATGTAACCGATATTGGACGCGGTGGAGGCTGCTGCGCATCTGCACGCACAGAAAAAAGCAGGATCATTACCACAATATTTGTGACAACCGCCTTTATTTTGGTATAAGATCCGCCTTTCATAATTTCCTTAGTCGTTGCCTACAAATAATTTTTTAGATTGCTTACCCACCTTTGAATAAAGTGTAGCAATGTATACTCCTGAACTCACCGATAATTTTACTTCCTGATAGCCGGTGCCTGCCAATGGCTGCCTGTAAATCACCTGTCCTGCCATATTTGTTATAGCCAGATCTCCTTCGCCGCCGGTCATATATACAAACAAACTACCTCCCGATGTATAGGCATTTAATTCGCCGCCGGAGCCACCAATATGAATAAGGTCACCGGTAGTAAATTCAAGGTAGAACCTGTTTTCATATTTCCCGGCGGGTAGCTGGATCGAGTAGTTTTTATCAACCCTCAAATCCTGTCCCTGTCCTGATTTCGCATCGTAGAACCAAACATGGGTAGCGGAAGGAATGTTCTCAATACTTCCTGCGCTGAATGTAATTGTCCCGTCAACTTGCGTTTGCAAACCCAATGGAACATAGATCGGCTGGTCTGCAAGTGTAGGCAATGCCTGGATCGTCATGTTCGCAGCATCACCTGAAACCGAATACAGATTTGGCACATCAGCTGCTGTGTTCATCAATTTAAGCGCATCCAATTCCCTGTCGAAATCGGCAGTTGCATGCTCATCAAAATAAATTACAGCCGGATCTGCATTCCTTTGGTCTGACGAATAACCTGCATTAATCCTTACCAACGGCCTGGTTGAGTTAGTCTGTTTAAAATAATGCGGTGTAAGATTGGTAGTCCTCACAGCATTCGAGAAACCGAGGGTACCAGTAACCGGGAACGAACCGGTACTCACATGGACGAAGAAGCCCTGCATGGCCGGTATGATATTATTAGCTATACCATCGCTGGATACCCCGCCGATATAAGAACTGTAACGACCGTAATACTGATTGGTATCACCATGGTTAAAAAAATATACGGCATTGTCAATATTGGTTTTAGTCCAACCGCTGGATGCTGTCCAGTCTATTGGTGAAGGATATGGGTTGCCAATAAAGTTAAAGCCCTGAGTGTACGTTTGGTTATGATTATACAATGTGCGTGACATTGAACCATTATTTACCGTACCCGACAATTGGTAAGTAGAATTAGAAAATGAGTTACCAAAATTGGCAGCGTAGGCGTACATCGGTTTCAAAGTATCGGTGAGCACTGTATCTTTGATCCAGCCGTTGTAATTCAAGTCCTCGTCGTAGCTATACAAAGCAGGGAATGTAGCCGACAGATTTACATAGGAAGACAATTGGCTGTTGGTAGCAGCTACGAATGGCGAACTGATATAACGATACCCAAAGCTGGAGTCCAGATAGCGTTGCATGGTTACAGTACCTGTTACAGATCCGGCTCCACTGCCATCTATCAACGCCGTTTGTGCCGAGGTAGACAACAAAGTAACATACCCTCCCGAGCTGAAAGTACCTGTTGTTGCTTTCAAAATACCCGAGATATTCAAAGTACCACCCAGTGTTACACCGGCAGAATTGTTGGTAGTTAGGTTCTTAATTGAATTGCTTGAAAAAACACCTGAAGGAATAGACTGAGCCGAAGACCCGTTAAACTCAATACCACCATTGGTTACGTTGAACGTACCGGAATTGCTTATGGCTCCGGCAATCTGTAGAGTGCCACCGCTAACTTTCAACGATGCTCCCGTTTGAATAGTTATATTGTTACTTGGGTAAGTTCCTGAGCTGATCACCGGGTAATTTGTGATACTGCACGGTATCACTACATCAGTAGTTGCTATCGGCACGCTTCCGCACCAGTTACTGCCGTTTGCCCAGTTAGTATCCACAGATCCATTCCATCGTCCTATCGCAATCACAGTTACAGTAGTTGTATAAACTGTAGACGGACTACAGCCTGGGTTACCGGTGCCAAAACTAACAGTTAACGAATAGGTGGCAGTTACAGTTGGGGTAGCAGTTGGGTTCTGCGCAGTTGTAGATGCCAGACTCGGCCCACTCCAAACATATGTATTAGCACTACCTGCCGGATTGGCCGATAATGTAACAGTAGTACCACTACACGTTGGTCCGTTATTTGATGGACTTGCGGTAGGTATGCTATTTACAGTAACTGTGGTAGTATAAACTGTAGAAGGACTGCAACCCGGTAAACCACTACCATTAGTAACTGTTAATGAATAAGTTGTAGTAACCGTTGGTGTAGCTGTAGGATTCTGAGCAGTTGTAGAAGATAAGCTCGCGCCGCTCCATGTATATACAGTTGCACCACCCGCAGGATTTGCGGTCAGTGAAATAGTACCGCCAACACACATTGGTGTGTTGCTGCTTGGAGCCGCACTTGGTACCGGATTAACTGTTGCAGTGGTTGTATAATTTGCTGTACAACCTGATCCAGCACCATTAACTACTGTTACTGTAAATGTGCCTGACGCAGCCGTAGTAGTTGAGGGCACAGTTGCAGCCGCACTCGTAGAACTTGTAATAGCTACCGGTCCTGTCCAGGTATAACCAGTAACGTTGCTGGCACCGTTT
>CAIKOJ010000142.1 GCA_903829015.1 uncultured Bacteroidota bacterium | reverse complement strand
GATCTGCACCTGATACACAATCCGGCTACCGCCTTTACCCCCTGTACCTGATGAAGAATATCATCTTCTTTGGTACTAAGTATGAGTTTGAGGTGGAGGTGCTGGTTCGCTGCTCATGGAAGGGTATTAAGATCAACTGGATTCCCGTTACCGTTTATTATCCTCCGCGAGAGGAAAGAATATCCCATTTTCGCCCCGGTCCCGATTTTTCCCGCATCAGCGTGCTGAACACTATTTTGGTGCTGGTGGCATTTCTCTACATCAAGCCCCGCGATTTCATCCTCAAAATGTCGAAGATTGAGAACGTGAAGGAAATGCTGCGCAAGAATCTGTTTAATAAAGAAGAATCGCCTGTTAAAAAGGCTGCCTCTATAGGCTTTGGTCTTTTTATGGGTATCGTGCCGCTATGGGGTTTTCAGATGGCCGTAGCAGTTGTACTGGCTGCACTTTTTAAACTCAACAAGGCTTTGACACTCATCGCTTCCAATATAAGTATCCCACCCATGATACCGCTTATTGTATTTATGAGTTTTGTATTCGGCAAATTCTGGGTAGCGGCTAATACGGTTTCTTTGATATTCAGCAAAAACATCACTCTGGAAGCCATAAAGCTGAATATTAAGCAGTATGTTTTCGGCAGTATTACACTGGCAGCGGTAGCCGGATTGCTGGGATTTCTGATCACATTGATAATATTGAAGTTTTCAGAAAAAATAAGTTCAGACAAAAGAATTAGGAATTAACATTCAAAAGGCACAATGATATTTGTAGATTAGCGGTTACAGCATAAATGGAGAGTTTTTTTTTAGCTATATATAATTTCTTTGAGCGCCGCCGGGGCTTGATGTGGTTTGCCGCCATCACCTCGTTTGCGCTCGTTGGTTTCTTTGCTTCTCGTATCAAGCTGGAGGAAGACATCACCCGCATACTACCGCACGAGAAAAAGCTGGATAAACTACAGCAGGTATTTCAGGACTCTCGCTTCTCTGATCTGCTTACCGTTACCTTCTCACAGAAAGATACTACCAAAGAGCCTCAGCCCGATAGCCTCGTGGCATTTGCTGAGGCATTTACTCAGGCCGCTAATGGTAAACTGGCAGTCTATATTAAGCACATCAAAGGCAAGTCAGACGATAGTACTGCCATGAACCTGATGCAGGATATTCAGGGTGCTTTACCAATATATCTCCACCGGAGCGATTATGACACCATCGATTCGCTTATCTCAGCACCCCGCATCAAGTCTGCAATTGCATACGACTACAATACACTGATCTCGCCCTCCGGGCTGGTTCTGAAAAAGATCATTCAGACCGACCCGATAGGAATGTCGTGGATTGCAATCAAGAAACTTAGAAAAATAGATGACCAATACGACTCTTACGATGGCTACATAATGACTCGTAACCATCGGAACCTGCAGTTGTTTATTACCCCGGCAAACCCTGCCAATGCCACAGGTAAGAACGCCAAATTCTTTGAAGAACTCGATAACACTTTCGACAGCTTGCAGCGCCGTTACCCCGGCATAGATGCCAGCTATTTTGGTGCTGCCGCAGTATCTGCTGGCAATGCCGGACAGATACGCAAAGATACTATGCTCACTCAGGGAATAACTGTAGTGTTGCTAGTGTTTTTCATAGGGTTCTACTTCCGCAAAAAGCGTGCTCCGGTATTGATCATGCTGCCGGTGGCTTTTGGTGGCCTGTTTTCGTTGTCCATCATTTATTTTCTGGTAGGACATATTTCTGTGGTGGCGTTGGGTGCCGGATCTATAGTATTGGGCATTGCCGTCAATTATTCCCTCCACATTTTTAACCACCACAGGCACCTGCCCGAAATGCGTGCAGTGATCGCTGATGTGGCTTCTCCAATGACCATCGGCAGCTTCACAACCATAGGCGGATTCCTCTGTTTGATGCTTGTGCCCTCTCCATTGCTCAATGATCTTGGTCTGTTTGCGGCATTTAGTTTGGTGGGTGCCACTCTGTACTCACTTATTTTCCTGCCACATTGGATTGTTGGCGGCAACCAGCAGAAAAGACACGATGAAAAGCATGACAACAAGCATAGTTGGCTCGATAAACTTTCAGAATTTAAGCCTGAGCGCAATAAGTATCTGATAGGGGCAATATTCCTTTTAACGATAGTGTTCTTTTACACCGCTCGCAATGTAGGCTTCGAAAACGATATGCTGCGTATGAACTACATGCCGCCGAAACTGATCGAAGCCGAGGGGAAACTGAATAAGATCAATGCCTACACTGCTCAATCTCTGTACCTGCTAGCCGAGGGAAAAACGCTCAACGAAGCGCTGGAAAACAATGAAAGGGTAGTAGGTAAATTACAAGACCTGTTGCACTCCGGCGTCATCAAAAAGATGTCGGGGGTAGGGGAGCTGCTATTGTCTGAAAAGGAGCAGCAGGCCCGCATTGCTATGTGGAATAACTACTGGACCCCTGCCAAAAAGGAACAGTTGTTAGCTCAGTTGAAGGCCGGAGGCGCAGAATATAAATTCAGCGGCACAGCCTTCAATCAGTTCGAGAGCCTGCTCAGCCAGCAGTTTACCGCAGTAACTCCTAAAGAATTGGGTATATACCGGTCGGGTATGTTCAGCGACTTTATAATTGACAAGCACGGCACTGTTTCATTGGTAACCCTGATAAAGGTTGACCCAAAGCAGAAGGAACTGCTCTCCAAAGCAATGGATGCGCAGCCTGGCATCGTTTTGCTCGACAGGCAGTATGCCACTAACAGCCTTGTTGGCGAGATCAATAACGAATTCAACAACATAGCCTGGATGACCTCTCTGCTGGTATTTCTTGCACTGCTGCTCTCTTACGGCAGAATTGAACTCACTCTTATCACTTTCATTCCCATGCTCATCAGTTGGGTATGGATTCTGGGCATCATGGGTATTTTTGGTATTAAGTTCAATATTGTAAACATTATCCTCTCCACATTTATTTTCGGTCTGGGCGATGACTACAGTATATTTATCATGGATGGCCTGCTACAGCAATATAAAACAGGTAAGAAGCATTTATCGTCGTTCAAGTCGTCCATTTTCCTTTCTGCCATTACTACCATACTTGGCCTCGGCATCCTCATCTTTGCAAAGCACCCCTCCCTAAAGTCCATAGCTGTCATCTCCATTGTTGGTATTTGTTGCGTGGTGCTTACTTCACAGGTTCTGATACCGTTCCTGTTCAATTGGCTCATTACCGATAGGGTAAGCAAGGGCCGCCCACCATGGACACTGTTTGGCTGGGTCAGGACCGTTTTTGCTTTCACCTATTTTGTTGTGGGTAGTTTTGTAGCTGCTTTTATCGGTTTTATTTTACTCAAGTTGAACCCCTTTGCACGTAAAAAGGCGAAATACCTGTACCATGTAGTTCTGTCGAAGTTTACGTGGTCGTTGGTACACATAATGGCAAATGTCAAAAAACGTACCGAGAATCCGCTAAATGAAGACTTTAGTAAGCCGGCTCTGATCATTTGCAACCACCAGTCTGTACTGGATATTCTTGTGGCCACTGCATTGCACCCAAAGGTTATATTGCTCACCAACAAATGGGTTTGGCACTCCCCGGTTTTTGGTGCTGTTGTTCGGCTGGCCGATTACTATCCCGTTACTGAAGGGGCAGAGGGTGCTCCGGCGGAACTGAAAGACAAGGTCAAAGAAGGATATTCCGTGGTCATCTTCCCGGAGGGTACAAGATCAGTAACAGGCGAGATCAAGCGCTTTCATAAAGGTGCATTTTTCCTGGCCGAGGAACTTGGTCTGGATATTCTGCCAATCATCATGCATGGCTCAGCCTACGCACTCACCAAGGGCGACTTCCTGCTTAAAGACGGTGAGATCAATACGAGTTTTCTGCCCCGTATAAAAGCCAATGACACTTCGTGGGGTTCAGGTTACGCCGAGCGTACCAAGTCTATTTCAAGGTATTTTAAACAGGAATACGAAAAACTCAGACAAGAACGCGAAGTGCCCAAATACTTCAGGGAGCAGCTCATCTATAATTATATTTACAAAGGCCCTACACTCGAGTGGTATATGCGTATCAAAACCGGGCTCGAAAAGAATTACGAACCTTTCCATCAGCTTGTGCCTGCCAAAGGTAAGATACTCGATATTGGCTGTGGATACGGATTCATGGCATACATGCTGCATTTCTTATCCAAGGACAGGATCATAACCGGTGTCGATTATGATGAGGAGAAAATAGCCACCGCCGCTCACAACTATCTCAAAAATGAGCACATCAATTTTGAATATGCCGATGTGACTCAATACGATATTCAACCGCACGATGCCATCATCATTAGCGATGTGCTGCACTATCTGCAGCCCGATGAGCAGGAAGAGTTGATAGCCAAATGCATCCGCAACCTGAACGATAATGGTATACTCATCGTAAGAGATGGTGATGCTGATCTTGGCAGCCGGCACAAAGGTACCGTGCTCTCTGAGTATTTTTCTACAAAGGCATTTAAATTCAATAAGACGTCTGATAAGCCTTTATCTTTCTTCTCATCTTCCAAGTTACGTGAGATAGCTGCCCGTAATAACGCATCAGTAGAGCAGATAGACAACACCCGCTTTACGTCCAATATTATTTTTGTCCTCAGGAAAATACACCCCCCTGTTTATGCATGACTATGATATAGCGATCATTGGGAGCGGCTTAGGTGGGCTCGTTTGTGGCGCTATTCTGAGCATGAACGGATATAAGGTTTGCGTATTGGAGAAGAACCGGCAGGTGGGCGGTTGCCTCCAGACTTTCTCACGTGACAAGACAATCATTGATACCGGTGTGCACTACATAGGCGGCCTGGGTGAGGGGCAAAACCTCAACAAAATATTCAGCTACCTCGGCATAATGGACAAGCTCAAATTGGTTCAGCTCGACCGGGACGGTTTCGACATCGTTTGTTTCGGTGATGATAATGCCAATTATTGCCTTGCCCAGGGTTACGACAATTTCATACAGCAGTTACTCAAGAGCTTTCCTGATGAAGAGCAGGCGCTGATAAAATACTGTGATACCATCAAGCATGTGTGCAGCAAGTTCCCTTTATATAATCTCCGCAATGGTGATTACAGGGAGAAGGAAGAAGTGCAGCACATAGATACCAGAGTCTTTATTGAATCAATAACCAACAACAAGCGCCTGCAACAAGTGCTCGCCGGCAACAATATGCTGTATGGCGGCGAGGGCGGTAAAACACCGCTGTACATTCACGCACTCATCACTAACAGTTTTATAGAAAGCGCATGGAAATGCGTTGATGGCGGCTCGCAGATCGGGAAACAGCTGCAAAAGAGGATCACCGAAAACGGCGGTGTCGTGCGCAGGAATTGTAAAGTCACTGCAATCTGCACCGATGACGAAAAGGCAACCCACATTGAACTGGAAGGTGGCGAAACTGTGACAGCGAAGTACTTCATATCCAACCTGCACCCGGTGCAGACCATTGAGATGACCCAAAGCAAATTGTTTAGAAATGCTTACCGGTCGAGAATGAGGAGCCTGGAAAATACTGCCGGCACTTTTCTGCTCAATATTGTTCTGAAGAAAGACTCCTTTCCTTATCTGAATCACAATTATTATTATCACCGCCACAACGATGCGTGGGAAGGTGTGATCCACAACAACGACAACTGGCCGCTCACCTACGCGCTGTTTGTTAACGCATCATCCAAACACCACGAATTTGCCGACAGCCTCACCATTATGACCTACATGCGCGATGCAGATGTGGCCCAATGGAAGGACACTTTCAACACAGATTCTCACCCCTCTGGTCGTGGCGAAGACTACGAGGTGTTCAAGAAAAAACATGCTGAGCTGCTATTAGATCTTGTTGCTGAGAATTTTCCCAACATCAGGGAGTGCATACATGCTTACTATGTGGCTACTCCGCTCACATACCGTGATTACCAGGGCACCGCAGATGGCAGCATGTACGGCATAGCCAAGGATTACCGCGATCCCGTTAAAACCTTCATTGCGGCCCGCACCAAAATACCCAATCTGTTCCTTACCGGACAAAACCTTAACCTGCATGGCATACTGGGCGTTACCATCAGTTCATTGATCACCTGCGGCGAATTGTTGAACATCGACGATTTGCTGGAAAAAATAAACGCATCTTAAATGGAAGAAAAAGGATTTACACTCGAAGAAGCAATTGAGATAGCCGACGATTTTGAGGATCTGATAGACACAGAATTCAATACCGATAGGACCACTACGTACTTTATCGAACACGTATTGGTTGCACCTTTTCCACCCGATGCACTAAAGCAGTTTGCAGATGCCTATCACCATGCCAGAGATAAGGAGAGTGCCCTCAGCTTTTATACAGGCAGTGAATACGATGTGCTGGTAATGACCTGCAATGTAAACGATGAGTCGGTTTTAATACCCATCGATATCCGCACATTTGCATTGGAAAGAGGGATCAAATACAGCTTCCCATCGTAAGGCTAAAAACATCGCTAAACATTTGCGATATTATTGCTTTTCCTTTTCCACCTTCTTCAGCGCAATACTGAATTTGAAATTCTTGTGCTGTATATGAACACTGTCTGGTATGCCGTTTTTGTAGTCCATCAGCTCAGCCACCACCACCGGCTTACGTTTCGATGATTTTTCTATTCTTACCAGTCGTGTGCAGTCCTTATCAGTGATGTAATAATCTTTGCCTTTTTTATTCGGCACAACCACAAAATTGTTTGTATTGTCTGTCAGCACAGATGCTTTGCTCAGGTTGGGGTGGAGTAGTACCAGTTTCAGATCGTTCTTCAGTGCCAGCACCACAGCCTTTTTATCCATTTTCTCTAGTATGTAGTTCTTTGTAAACTCACCATCTTTAGAAAACGAAAAGTCGAAGAACTTCACCCCGATCTCATTTGCAAAAAGGATCCTCGTACTGCTGTCCGGCATTTGTTTGATAAACAACAGCCCGCTGAAGTGGTGCTTGGTTACATCTACGTAGGCACTGTACATCGTCGACACATACTGCGGCGCAAATTGCTCAATACAATGCACATCCCCTTTCGCCGGTGCCAAATGTTTGTAATAATTCCTACACCCACCCAAACCAATAGTACTTAACAATATGCCCACAATTAAAGCATATCTACTCAACAAAGAAATAAACGGACCCCGCTCACTCCCGGATTTACGACTTACGACCAACAACTCACTACTCTCATCCGCAGACTCCCGACCATCTACTATATACTCTCTACTATCTACTAAAGACTCCCGACTATCTACTAAATACTCTCTACTATCTACCATCCCCGCCTTGCCGTAGGATCTACTTAACCGAAAATACCTCATCCTTGATATTTACATTCGTTAGTCTGTGCTGAAAACTGATCACAGTATTATCGCCCGATTGCTCCTGCATATCTATCTTGGTCACGGTATAATCTTTCTTATCCACGGTCAGGTTTATAGTTTTAAAGATACCCTTCAGGTTCTTGTTGGCAGGGGTAAGTTCTACCAGATAGTTAGGGCCGTTCTCAAATAATTTGCTGGTAAAGTTCTTATTGTCCAAAGCTGTGCCCTGCACGCAGTCTATCATCATATTGTTTACCTGCTCAAATATCTTGTTCGACTTCGCCGATACTTTATTCTCCTTCTGCCCGTCTTTTGTTTTAATGTTGGTGCCGTTGATCACTAGTAGATAATACGATGGCTTCTCGTATTCCATCCTCACTTTGTTATCTCTCTTAAACCAGAATTTCCCCTTCGATACTATCTTGTCTGCCATCATGCTCAGGTTCTTGTCCTGCACAAAATCGCATTGTATGGTTTGCGTAGTCTGGGCAGCTTTGGCAAATTGCTTTTTGAATTCGTCAGTATTGGCAACTGGCTTATAGCCTGCGGTTTGCGCCTGCAGTTGCACTGTCAGAAAACAAAGAATAATAAAGATCGTTCTACGCATAAGCCCTAATGTTTAGCAGTTCATCCAGTCCGGTTATTCGGTATCCCTTGGCCTGGATCGATTCTATCAGCTCCGGCAGTACAGCCGCCGTTATCTCCATAGAATCGTGCAGCAATATTATGGCACCCGGTTCTAATTGATTGTTAATCTTCGCCAGCAAATGTGCTTTATCCTTTGCAGCAGTATCCATCGACCGCACACTCCATCCCACAGGTATATAGCCTGTTCTTTTGATAGCGCTCTTTACATTCGGGTTGGTAACACCATATGGCGGCCTGAACAGTCGCACCAATTTACCCGTTGCTTTCTTTATCTCAGCATCGGCCTGGTGCAGGTCGGCAATCATTTTTTTGGTGCTGTACATATCAAACCAGAAGTGGTGCGAGAAACTGTGGTTGCCTAATATGTGCCCCTCAGCATCCATTCTTTTAAGTATAGCCTCGTTACCCTCAATATTCCGCCCTATCACAAAAAAAGCCGCAGGCACATTGTATTGCTTCAGTGTATCCAAAATGCTCCCGCTGTATGTGGCATTGGGTCCGTCATCAAACGTCAGCGCCACTATCTTCTCTTCTGTTTTGCCCTTGCACAGTGCCTGTACAAAATACCCCGATTGTATGTTGATACAACCATACACTACAATGCCTATTTGCAATAGCAGTACCGCCGCAAATCCCGACCACATAATTACAGGGTGGTCGGTGCAGGTCATTACCACAATAACCAGCAACAGCAACGGTACCATATGTAGTCTTCTTAGCTTCATTCCTGCCAGAAATTGTAGTAGTTAAACCATTGATCAGGGTACTTTCTCATTTTAGTCTCCAGTTGGTCGGTATAGTCTTTCAGTGCTTCTGGTATCGCTATCTTCTTGTTATCGGTATACTCTTTGGGTGGCGATGTGTACAGGTGGTAGTGTGTATCAGTCTCTTTAAAGCAGAACACATACGCTACGGGTACCTTAAATGTGGTTGCCAGTATAAAAGGCCCCATCGGGAATTTAGCTTCTGCGCCAAACAGGTTGCCGGTCACTGTTCTGCTTCCAGCCACATACCTATCGCCGTGTATTGCTATCAGTTCGTTGTTCTGTAGTGCCTTGCTGATCTCGTATACATGCGACATATCCTCCTTTATGTAAATGATGTTCAGGTTCCTGTCGCTCATCACAGACTCCAGGTATTCCTTTATCTGCTCCCGCTCATTGTCTACCATCACAATATTCACCTTCATGGTTAGCCGCTTAAAGTAGTAGCCCGCCAGCTCGTAATTGCCTGTGTGTGAGCCTATTAGTATGCCCCCCTTGCCGCCCTGTATGATCTCCTCCAGCCGGTGCTCACCATCAAACTCAAACGTATACGGCGCTTTCTGGTTAGACATCACCACGATCTTATCTATCAGCGACTGCCCGAAAACGTAGTAGTTTCTGTACAGCCCTTTAGTGGTTTGCCACCAATTGTACCCAAGCCGCTTGCTCAGGAAACTCCTGATGTGCTTAGACGACGACCATGAAAATAAAAAATAGTAAAAGGCTACAAACCTGAGTAGAAAATAAGCCGGTTGAATACCTGCAAACTGTAAGATAGCAATGAAAATCCTGTAACCTAGCGTATTTCCCTTGGATTTACCTTGCCACTCCTGGCTCATATAACCTCCTTCTTCTTGATATTGGAATCAATGTAGGCGTAGAAATCTTTGAAAGTAACGATATCATTGAAATCCTCTGGCTTCATCTTAAACCCAAAATTAGACTCAGTTAATGCCACCAGATCTATATAGTCAAGGCTATCCAGGTCAAGGGTATTTTTCAGATCAGCGTCAGGCGTAATCTGCCCTGGCTCCAGTTCAAACTCCTCAGTGAGCAATGCATTAATATTATTGATAATCTCATTATCCATACTGGCAAAAGTAAACTAACTTTTTTGAATTTTAAAATGAAACGAGCCGCGTATTTTTCAACGGTTCACAAATGATTAGGTGCGAAAATTTTTACAGCAAGATGGCATTAGGTTTTTTAAATTAATACCAGTTTCATTTGTTGTTCCTTCCTCTATAAAGACGATACTACTTGAAATTAAGTAGTTATATATATATAGCATGATTAATGGATCCTAGCACGACCAAAGTTTCTTATGTTTAAAATCAATTTCAGTGGGGCCATCACTACAGCCGCCAATCTCTTTAGTGTAAATATCGTTTTTGTTATGACCAATTATCCATTTGCCTGATTTCTTGTGTTTCATTATTATCCCTTGGTCGAAAATTTCCCCTTTTGTTCCGGTAATAGTTTTATTGCCATTGTGAATAACTTTAATTGAATCTCCTTTAATGATTACTGAACATGTAGCTCCGAAAGATTTCCCGCCCCATTCTGCATAGGCAATGGCATAGGTATATCTGCCGCTTTTAGGTATTTGAGCGAAAACAGTGACTGAAATTAGTAAAGAATAGATAATTGTTATTAAACGCTTCACCTCAATTGAACAAGGTAAGTTGCAGCATACCTACTGGAGTTCAGCTTGCAAACATTGCG
>CAIKOJ010000141.1 GCA_903829015.1 uncultured Bacteroidota bacterium | reverse complement strand
GTCAATTTTAAGGCTCAAAAAAGACAATAAAATAATAAATATATTTTTCATATCACCCCCAATTCTCCGTAGTGTTCCATAAATAAAAATAATATTTTTTTGTTGGGCGTATATCTTTGACTACGCTCTTGTGGGTGCCAGTCTTAACAGGCATATGCCTCGCTGTTACTTTTTCATTTTCTAAAACTTAAAAAACCTTCTGCCGAAAGGTCTTCATTTAAGTCTTCCCAATGTATCCATTTCCCGTCTTCCCAAAGTTCATATTTTTTCATTTGTTCGGGTGTGCCTTTTCGCAAATTAGGAAACCAATCTATTGGCGAACCTATGGTGCGTCCGTCGTTTAACTCAACAAATATCTTTTTATCTTCAAACCACACTGACTTTACTAAAACCATAAAAAATATTTTATTTCCACAAAATGCGGTAGTTTATTTACCGAAATATTCGTTCCACTTCTCAACAATCAAATCCGCATTCTCTTCAATAATGCTTTCAGCCAGATAAATATCTTTACTTTTCATCCCATTATTTTCGATCAGCTTTAATGGATTTACTTCAAAACGGGCCGTGCCATCTGCATTCTTTACATGAACATGTATCGGCAAATGTTCATTGCTGAAAAAGAAAAACCTTATCCCAAATAATCTGAATAACTCTGGCATTTACTTTAATGTTTACCGCACAAAGATAAATAGAATATTTTATGTAACTAAACCACTTTGCAATTTAGCTTCAATATTAACGGTCTCGGGCCAAGTCAGTTGGTCGCAATTCCCGACCGGCGAATTCCTTACGCTCATTATAAAATTAAACTAAAAAAATCAATCCGATATATGTACAAAATAAACGAAATTATTTTCTGTCACAGGTCCTCTCCGTCCTATCACAGGCCATATACGTCCCGTCATAGATTTTCAATTTTGCCATTTCCTACCAATAACAGATATTTACAAAAAAGCGCAGCACTCATTAAATTTTACCATCTACTTAATATGAGTAAGCCCCTTTATGCCTGCCCGCCGTAGCTTTTTCAGCGAAGGAGGGGGTTTGGGGTTTCTGGTTCGCTCTTTTCCGACACAACCGGAAGCTCTTACACAATTAATTGATTTTCAATAAATTAAACACTTTCCATAGCTTCCACCTCCATGTTGTCCGTAGTGTTCCATACATAAAAATAATATTTTTTTTGTTGTCCGTATGTCTCCGACTACGGACAGGTGGATGCCAGTCTCCCGACTGGCGTACACCTATCGTTCTACATAAAGTCATACTAAAAAATCCAATCAGATATAGGTACTAAACCAGACACTTTTTTAATTATAGTTTTAGCACTGCTGTAAATGTATTCTTCTGGCAGTTCCACTAAACCCGCTCTCACCGGGTTGTAATGTATGTAGTCAAGTTTCTGGTTAAAGAACTTAAGCGAGCGTACCTCTTCCAGATGGTTTTCATGTGTCCATAACTGATTGTCACTGCTGCGTTTATTTTGCGCAGCATTCCATTCAAACCTGTGCAGCATCCATTCCCGCCTGCTTTCTGATCCGGTTCTAATCGCTTCAAGGATATTTGTAGATGTAAACTTCTTAAAATCCCTGATCGTATCAGACAAATTACCGGTTTCGCTTTGCACGATCAGGTGCATGTGATTGCTCATGATCACATAGCCATATACCTTTAACGCCTTATTTTTTATGCAAAAATTAAGGCTATCAATTACTATATCACGATAAATTTTTCTTGTGAAAACGTCTACCCAATCCACAATGGCAGGTGTGATAAAGTGAGCGGCATACTGGTCGCGTATCTGGTATCCGTTACTCATTTAGTTTTTATTGCAAATATAATAATTAGTGCATTCGCCAGTCGGGAGACTGGCATCCACTAATCCGTAGTCGGAGACATACGGACAACATCATTTTTTTAATTGGAATACCGGCAATTTGTGTAACAAACACACGATATTTTCTTCCATCACAGGTCCTCTCCGTCCCGTCATAGGCCGTATTCGTCCCATCACAGATTTTTAATTTTGCCATTTCCTACCAATAACAGATATTTACAAAAAGGGGAGCAAGTATACTTTTTCGTGTTTCAGTTTCTTGGTGGTTACTGCCGGTGCTGCGGGTTGGAGCTTTTTCTGGAGAAACCGGAAATCACGACACAATTATCTGAAAATCAATCAATTAAACACTTCCGGTAGCTTCCGCCACCGGAAGAAACCGGAAGTAAAACGGAAGTTTCATGAAGTTGGTTGGACTCTATTTTTGTGAACTTTGTGTGCGCTTAGTGAACTTTGTGGTAAAATATTTTCTAATGTATATAAGTGAAAACATTACAAATTCAGTTCATGCAACATCGGAAGAAAATGGGAAAGAAATGGGAAATTCTTATCCACAAAACGAGTGTAGATAATTGATTATCAATATTTTGCATTTTTAGCATACTTTTCGCAGAAAATGGGAAAATTCAATTCCGTAACGTTGCCGCAAGAAATTATTTTGCAATAGTCTCGTTCACAACCGGATTGTTTCCTATAATTTTAATGAACCAACAGGTATTTCATGAACCATTTATACCAAGACGAGACTTTTGAAAAAACAGACTACAAACTCTGTCCGCTCGCACCGGGTGAATATGAGAACTGAACTTTTGTTGGTTGCGACTTTTCGGGTACGGATCTGTCTACGATAGTCTTTGAACGTTGTGATTTTGTTGATTCAAATCTGAGCCTGGCAAAACTGCGGAAAACAGTTTTTCGTGATGTGGTGTTCAAAGGGTGTAAAATGCTGGGGCTGCACTTTCAGGATTGTAACGAGTTTGGTTTGTCGTTTAGTTTTACCAACTGCATACTCAACCATTCATCTTTCTACGGCACCAAACTAAAAAAGACCCGCTTTACAGATGCAGAGCTAAAGGAAACTGACTTTACCGACTGCGACCTGTCCATGACCGTATTCAGTAACTGCGACCTTACCGGGGCTACCTTCGACAATACGAACCTTGAAAAAGCAGACCTGAGTACTGCCGTCAATTACTCGATAGACCCGGAAAAGAACAAGATCAAAAAGGCAAAGTTTTCGCTATCCGGAATTCCGGGGCTATTGTACAAATACAATATCGTGATTGAAGGGTATAATTAGCCTGAGTTCAACCAAAGGTTAATCTGTATTGCCGACTATAAATGCGGCACATAGTACGGGCTGATCATCCAGTACACCAGAACGCCCGTTATACTTACATACAGCCACAGCGGCCAGGTGTACCTTGCCAGTTTCTTGTGTTTTTGGTAGTCGCCGCTTAATGCCCTGTATGCCGTAAACAATATAAACGGCAGGATTATAGTGGCCAGAATAATGTGCGTAATAAGTATAAACAGGTAGATGAAATAAAAAGTATCGTGCGGACCGCCAAACTTCGTTTCGCCAGATAGCAGATGATGCCCTATATAAGACACCAGAAACAACGATGACAGGACGATTGCTGCCAGCATCAGATTTTTATGCAGCGCCAGTTTTTTGTTTTTAACTGCCATAAACGCAAGCACCAGTAAAACAGATACGGTTCCATTTATTACCGCATTAATCAGTGCCAGCAGATGCACATTGAACCCAAGATCAAGTCCCTGCAGGGGTTTGAAATTGGTGAGAAACGCAACTGCGCCACAAACAACTATAGATACGATCCAGATGATCAGGTTAGCCTTCTTATCGTCTTTTTTAAAAACCGGTTGTAACATTATGACTACTACTTTATTTATTCACTAATTCTAAACCAATCTATTTTGCCAAAACAACACATCTATCCCAGCCACTATCTATTTCCTCTTGTGTTTCCGTTCCATTGTGAGCAGTACAATATCATCTGCGCACTTAATTACCGAAGTATCATTCAGGCCATCGTAATAACCGCGTATATACCTGTCCTTATCGAGCAGCGTAATTTTTTCGGTATGTATCAGATCATCAGCCCCGCCATCGCCATCTCCTACAGGCAGGTGCAGTTCGGCACGGGCATAATTATAGATCGCCTTTTTGTCGCCGGTCAGGAAAAACCAGTTGTCGTGGTTCACACCATGCTTGTCGGCATAGGCGCGCATCACCTGAAAGGTATCGTAGCCCGGGTTAATGGTTATAGAAATGAACTGCACCACGGTATCCAGAGATCCCTCTTTTTTGGTATCTTTTCTGAACATGGTTTGCAGCGCTTTCATGTTGTTGGTAAGCCTGGGGCATATGGATGGGCAGGTGGTAAAGAAGAAATCTATTACCAGCAGTTTCCCCTTCAGGTCGTTGTTGAGCGAAATGGTTTTGCCAAACTGATTGGTTAGTACCAGATCCGCCACTTTGTGGTAAACGGTATCAGGTGCCTTGCCCTGCTCACGATTAGGCTCTGTCCCTTCGGCCACAAAGAACCGCGGCATCTGGCGTTGCTTCTTTTTTGAAAGCTGGCTTACTACCAAAAAGCAAGATAGCGGTACCAAAACGGCAACCGCTATCCCTATCAGAAATTTTTTGTTAGACCTTTTTTCAGCCATTACTTAGCCACATGTTGAATTGTTTGGCGTGCAGGCGACTGGTCATTCATACGCAGCCAGAAACCTCCGTCTGCAAGGAATGCGATGATGAACCAAACAAACAGGAACAATGGGATCAATACCGTAGCTATGAATCCTTTAAACTCATCACCCAGGTGCATGAATACAGATACAATGTAACCGGCTTTCAGAATCGTAAGGGAAAGGAAGAAAATTGCTTTTGCCCAGCCCGGAAGCGAGTAGCTGAATAGCATACCCACTACAACCTCAGCCAAAGTGATCACCAGAAGTATCCAGAATACTTTCCAGATCTTTTTTACCTGCGACTTGCTTTCTGGTGACGCAACGTCTGAATGGTGCGACATTACACCAGAATACAATTTTGATTGATCGCCTTCGTACAGGTGTTGAATATTATTCGATTGAGCGTGTGATGACATTTTATGAATTTAATTTTGAACTATAATTTTAACTTACGACTTATGACTCACGACTTACGACTATAACAAATAGAAGCAGGTAAATACGAATACCCATACCAGATCTACGAAGTGCCAGTACAAACCGATCTTCTCGATCATTTCGTAGTGACCGCGACGCTCATAAACACCGTTAACGGTATTCACCAAAATCAGAATGTTGAAGATAACACCAGACGTAACGTGACCACCATGAAAACCAGTGATAGTAAAGAAGTAGTTGAAGAAGTTATGCGTAGCCTGCATTGCCGTAAGAGGATCGTTGTTCAGAACATGCTGAACAGCCTCGCTGTGTGGGCTAAAGAAATGACGGAACTCATTAACAGGGATATGCACATCGGTATATGAACCCCACAGACCGTGAGTGATCTGAGCTGGATCTGCGCTCCATGCAGAGATACACTCGCCATGAAGGTGTGTCCATTCCCAAGCCTGACAGGCAAGGAAGCAAATACCACCAATGATCGTCCAAAGAAGCCATTTAGCCACATTTTTCTTATCGCCATAATGGCCCGCATGTACTGCAAGTACCATCGTCACCGAACTCATAATGAGGATGAAGGTCATCAAACTCACAAACAACAATGGGAGATTGCTTTCGCCCATGAAAGGGAAAGACTTGAACACCTGGTTAGGGTCTGGCCAAACGGTGCTGAAGAATCTGGTGGTACCATAAGCTATCAGCAATGCTCCGAAAGTAAGGGCATCCGATAAAAGGAAAAACCAGATCATCATTTTTCCGTAACTCACGTTGAAAGGCGAGCGACCTCCGGCCCATAGTTTGGGTTCCGGTGCTGTTGTAACTACTGTTGATTGCGACATAATGCTTTTTAAGTATGGTCCCGATAGCATCGGGTTTAATTCGGGTGCGAATTTCGAAACAATTTTATTGATTTACTAGCAAGAATACAAATAAATATATCCACAATGCATCCACAAAGTGCCAGTAAGTGGCCGCGATCTCCAATCCTGTTGCATTATAGGTCTTTACTCGTGTTCTGAATGTGCGGAAAAATACAAATAATAATGCAATTATTCCACCCAGTAAATGTAAAAGATGTAAGCCTGCAATAATAAAAAGGAATGATTCGCTCGGATTGCCGTCCACTCGTACGGCTTTAGTTTCATTCAGCAATTGCCCGTTCATCCTTACCTGCTGCAGCTGATTATACAACTGATGGAACCCCATGAACTGCAAAGCACAAAACGCAATACCGAGTATTAAAGTAATACCAATAAGCATTTTGAATTTCGGCATTTCTCTGGACTTAAATGCCTTTACCCCTAAATAAAAAGTAATACTACTGATGATAATTACAATTGTGGAAATAGTAAATGTATTGGGCATTGTAAAATACCGCCAATTTCCCTGTGCCTGACGCACAATGTATCCGCTGGTAAGGCCGGCAAAAGCCATGCTCATTGATGCGATAGCCACCCACATCATAAACTTCTGCGGATGCATTTTCCTCCGCTCCCTCACATCTCCGGCGCCCAATACGGGACTCAAATTATCTGCCATAACAATTAAATTTCAATACTAAACCAATGCTATCCGCTGCAATTAGTCCAAATCTGCTTTATAACTTATCGATCACCATTGCCAGCAAAACCACCGGCAAGTAGATAAACGATGCAAACATTACCCTACGAGCCGACTTATAATCGTTCTTCATGTAAAAAACCACAGAAGCAGCAAAGTACATTATGCCGCTGAGCATACATAACCACATACCTATGGTGCCTGTAAGCCCCATGGCATGCAATGCCGCAGCCATTGGTATCAATACCACGCTGTATAACATACATTGTATTCCGGTAAACTTAGATTCTTTTTCGCGGGTGGGGAGCATGCGTATGCCAGCATTGTTGTAATCATCAAACGCCACCCAGGCTATTGCCCAGAAGTGCGGAAACTGCCAGAAAAACTGTACAGAGAACAGCAATATGCCACCGGCGCTGATAGAGTTGGTAGCTGCTACCCAGCCTATTAGTGGCGGAAGGGCGCCTGGTATGGCACCAATCAATACTGCCACGGGGTGTACTTTCTTCATGGGTGTATAGGCAAATGCATATAACAACAATGAAAATAGACTAAGCAAACCTGCCTGAACATTGAAATAGTAACTAAGTAACAGTGCACCGCTCAATCCGGTGAGAATAGCAAATACCCAGGCCTCGTAATGGTGCATTCTGCCATCTGGCATAGGGCGCATACGGGTGCGTTTCATCAATGCGTCGCTTTCGCGCTCCAGTATCTGGTTGATAGTGTTGGCTCCGCCTGTTACCAGCATACCACCGGCAAAAAGGGTGATGATCTGGCGCCAAAGTGCCATATCGTTCCATACAAAATGCACATTAGGCGCCATCAGGTAGCCAATCACACTGCTGAAAACCACCATACCGCTCAGGTTAGGCTTCAGCAACTGATTGTAATCCCTCACACGTGCCAGTGCAGATATGTGCCATCTTGTATCTAAAGGCTCTTGCCGCAACATCAAATAAAATTGTAATAAAATTTACTGGCTGCAAAAGTACAATATTTTATCAGTTTTCGGGCATCAAAGAAAGTACTCTGTGCATATAAGATGCACATTTCAAGCCCGTTCGGTTGTCTGTTTTATGCAGTACCTTTAATACAATGAAAGAATACATATTGCTAATAAGAAATACAATAGACAGCAAGGGAAATTTCTCACTACAGCAACACCTTGAATTCGTAAACAAATGTTCTGTTTATATAGAAAGCTTACAAAGAGCGGGTAAGCTTCTTGCAGCGCAACCCATGGTGCGCGAAGGCGTGCTCCTCTCTAAGAAAACTATTGACTGGGAAACGACACCTTTTAATGAGCACAATGAAATAATGGTTGGATACTACCATATAATAGCCAATGATATGACAGAAGCCATTGAGATCGCAAAGGGCAATCCGGAATTTGCCTATACCACTACAGCGAGAATTGAGGTTAGACCCCTGAAAATGAAAGAGGACTCAACAGGGTATGTTTATCCGAATAATGATTAGTGTTGAGATAAAGCGATTGTAAAAAATCCGATGTGAAACAAGACGTATAACCAAAAAGAAACCAATCCCCACTTACCGCAATTTTGGCTAAAGCCAATCTAAACTATTCGTGTCCCACGACCTAAAGGTCGTGGCTATTAAGTGTTCGGTGCTCCCGCTAAAGGTCGCGGCTATTTGGTATTATTTTGTACTACTCACTATAGGTCGTGACCATTAAGTGTTTTGCACCCTACGATAAAGGTCGTGGCTATTATGTGTTTTGTTTGGGTTCAATGCCCGCATCGCATTATCTACACAGCAACAACTCTGTTTCACGCCTGAGCTTATCTTTCTTTATAGACACTACACCTACTTCTTCACAAACCAGTCCGCCAGCAAGATTCGATATCTCGGCCATGAGATTCACATCTTTTGATATAGCGTAGACCATTGAAGCTGTGGCAATAACGGTATCGCCCGCACCGGAAACATCGGCAATGTTGCGGATGCGGGACGGGATAATTGCTGAGGTGAAGCCATTGTTGTAAAAGACACCCTTCTCAGAAAGCGTAATAAAAGTAACCTCGTGATGCAGTGCTTCGTACAATTTATGGTGCACTTCATTCATATCCTTTTCGTCTGTGTTCTCGCTGTGCAGGTTCAGGCCCTCGCGGACTTCCTTCAGGTTAGGTTTGAAGATGGTTACATCTTTATAAGCGAGGAAGTTTTTTCTTTTCGGGTCAACTGCAATAACAATTCCTATTTCTTTGCAATGGTCGGTGATTCGTTTGATCACGTTTTCCTTCAATAACCCTTTATTGTAATCTTCAAATATGAGCACATCTGGTTTTACCCGCTGCAGAAACTTGAGTACCGTATCAATAAACGGATGCTCTTCGTCGGTGTATAGTTCATCGGTCACTTCATCGTCAATACGCAGTACCTGCTGATTGCGGCTGATAACCCGCGTCTTGGTAGTGGTGGGTCTGCGCCAGCTTTGGTTAATGAGACTGGTATCTATGCCTGCTTCATTTGCCAGTTTGATCAGTATGTTTCCTTCGCTATCGTCGCCCACAACGCTGGCCAACGTAACCTTTGCACCAAGCGCCCTGCAATTGAGTGCAACATTTGCCGCACCGCCCAGCCTGCTCTCCCTGCGCGACAACGCCACTACAGGAACCGGTGCCTCGGGAGAAATACGCTCTATCCCACCCCACCAGTAATTGTCGAGCATTACATCGCCTACAACCACCACATGGAGGCTGTCCATCGCGTCAAATATGTTCTGTAATTCTGTTTTATTCATAACTTAACCCTTCTGGGCTCCATTAATTTTCAATCAAGCATTCTTTTTATTCCGGCCCTCCAACACAAAATAGATAGGGATACCGATCAAAACAATGATCAATCCCGGCCAGGTATATGTAGGCTTATAAATAAGCAGCATCACACAAATAATCGCCGCTAGAATAATGTAAATAGCAGGAATTAGCGGATAGCCAAAAGCCTTGTATGGACGTGGCAGATCGGGCTGTGTTCTGCGGAGCTTAAAAATACCTGCGATAGTAAGTATGTAAAACAAAAGCACCGTGAATATGATAAAATCGAGCAGGTCACCATATTTACCGCTGAGGCATAATATTGATGCCCATATAAACTGCATCCAGAGGGCAGCAGCAGGTACGCCTTTACTATTCAGCTTGGCTGCTTCAGGGAAGAACAACCCATCGTTTGCCATCGTATAGTACACACGTGAACCAGAAAGTATCAAGCCGTTGTTGCAGCCAAAAGTAGATACCATGATCATTACCGCAATAATAGTAGTACCTGCAGCACCAAATATCTTCAGTGCGGCAGCGAGTGCTACCCTGTCGGATGGGGCATTGGCAATCTCCGTCATACTTATTACATTGAGGTACATCAGGTTCATAGAAATGTAGATGATGGTAACCACAAAGGTGCCTATGAACAAGCTGAGCCCGATGTTGCGCTCGGGACGTTTGATCTCACCCGCAATGAAAGTAACATTATTCCACGCATCGCTGGAGAAAAGTGCTCCTACCATGGCTGCACAAAGAGGACCAACAATAGCCAGTCCGGTAAGGCTTTCGTGGTTGATCACATCACCAACTTTGGTGGTGGTCATAGCCTGCCAGGCATCGCTCCAATTCATTTGCCATACGCTGCCGTCTTTGAACAGGATAAACCCAAAAAAGATCAGCGACCCCATGGCGGCCAGCTTAGCAAACGTAAATAGGAACTGTAGCCACTTGCCACTCTTCACACCAAGGGTATTGATAAACGTGAGCAGAAAGATAATTGCTATACCTACCAGTTGGGAAGCTTTAATTTTAAAACCAAAATCTGTGGTGAGCAGCACATGCTCATCGCCGAGAGCGGGCACCAGATAACCCAGGAATTTACCAAAACCAACACCTACAGCGGCGATCGTACCGGTTTGTATCACAGCAAAAAACGACCATCCGTATAAAAAACCATACAGCTTGCCAAAAGCTTCCCGCAGGTAAACGTATTGCCCGCCCGCTTTAGGATACATACCGCTGAGCTCGCCATAACTGAGTGCTGCAGCCAATGTGATAAAACCGGAAAGCAGCCATACTACGATGAGCCAGCCCGCACTACCCAACTGACGAGATATATCGGCACTAACAATAAATATACCGGAGCCGATCATGGAGCCGGCTACCAGCAGTATTCCGTCGAGTAAGGTAAGTGAACGAACAAAACGGCTGCCATCGCCGGGATTGTGAGCAGAGTTATTTTCCAATTGAGCAGATTTTCAGAAAAATACTATTATTTTCCTAATTATTTACTCCCCGATCCGCCGTCTTTGGCTTCGGAGTTCATGCCGTCCACTACGTCTTTTGTAATATCCAGTTGCTTATTTACATAAAGCAATGAAGAGCCTGCGTATGAGTACGACAGAATATAGTCGAACTGGCGTGTCTTATTATACTTTTCGAGAAAGGCATCGAGGCGCATTTTCAAATCCTTGTTGAATTCTTCCTGGTCCTTCATCAGCTGCTCTGTAAGCGATTGCTTACGGCTTTCCAGACTTTTCTGCATCTGGTACAGGCGTTTCTGTGCGTTTTCGTATTCTGTCTGAGACAAATTGTTGGCTTCAGCTTTTTTCTGCACCGCTTCGGCATCAGACTGCATCTGCTGGTAAGAGCGCTGCAGTTCGCTTTCCATTTGCTCCTGACGATGCTTGAAGTCTTCACGTTTTGCCTTCAGCACATCGTACTTGGCTTCAAGTGTGTCAATGTTCACATAAGCGATCTTGCTGGCGATTCCAGTGGCTGAGGCTATTGGTGTGCTGCTGGTTGCCGGCGTACCCTTACTACCTGAAGCATTGCAGCCTGTTATGAAAGAAGCACCAATAAGCATGATGGCACCTACGAGCAAAGAATTTTTCATCTATTATATATTTTGATTTTTTATCCTGCCAAATGTAATCCCTAAAAGACAAAAACTCACAAAGACGGATTCATAAAGTTGTCTTAATAAATAGAAAATTGGCCACCAACTACCATATAGATACTTTTTCTCTATAAACTGCACCATCCAAAGTTAATACAACCAGATAATTGCCGGGGGCGGCATTTTCGAGGTTAAAGGCTTCAATGGTGCTTTGTGCATTTTTGATCTCTCGTCTTTCTGTTACCCTCCCAGCCATATCCGAGATCACAACCGACCCGCTTTGAACAGTTCGGTTCAAAGCCATTGTAAATACGCCACTATTGGGATTTGGATAGATACTAAATACATCGTTTGATGAACCAATTGGATTTTCTAAAAGCGGGGTACATTTAAGGACATTGACTCTAACTGCCTCTGTAAATAAATTTGTGCAGCCGCCAATGGACAGGCGGTAATAATAATTTACCGCTATAGTTGAAGAAGTTGTATTATAAAGTGTCTCACTTACAACACCTGCCCCCATTCCGGCAAAAGAAGTAGCTGGCAGAATCCCGGAAACCATGGGACGATTCCACGAATACTGGGTTCCCGGAGTGACACTTGTAGGCAGATAGTGGAAAACAGCCGAATCGCAAATATCAGGTGCCGTAAGCGGACTGGATAATCTGGGGGTTGGATTGACTGTTACGGTTACATTCTGCACATTTGTACAGCCTGCAGCAGCAATTGTATAAACGTAGGTCACGACAACGGGTAATGAAGTAATATTGACAAACATCTCGAAAGGATTACCTGTACCAGACGAAGCTGAAAGCGGTATGCCCAGAACACTCGCACGAGTCCATGCAAATGTAGCACCGGAAACAGCGCTCATGGGCGTGTAATTGAAGATGTTACTGTCACATACAGCGGCTGGGAAAAGTGAGCTAGTTAAAGAAGGTGTAGGAATGATGGTGACGGTCATCCTCGCTGTATCAGGGTATCTGATAAACATAATTGTAGCTGTACCTCCGGCAATGCCATGCATCATACCTGTGTAGTAGTCAATGCTGGCGATAGAAGGATCCGAGGAAACCCAACGACCAGTATCAGCGTCATGCAAAATTGTAGAGTCGCCCGAACAAAGCGTTGAAATACCGGTGATGGGCGCAATTGCAAACGAACGGCTTGATACAGCTACAAGCAGCAGGATAACAAAGGATAGCTTTTTCATAAAGAACAAATTTATAAGAACAATTATTTTTTCACTAAAGTGGCGGTAAATGATCTATCCCTGCCTAACGCTCTGACGTAATATACACCGGTCGCAAAATCATTTAAGTCGAATTGCTGCAACGCAGTTGAATTATTATCAAGAGTTCGGTTCAATATTACATTTCCAAGCACATCTCTTACCGAAACCGAAGCAATGTTTTGCCCCTGAGGTAACTCAATGTTAAAAATGCCACTACCCGGATTTGGGTAAATCTTCAGATAGCCTGATGAACACGCAACCGAGTTAACTGCTAATCTGGAGCACGTGTCTACAACAACTTTTACCTGCTGCATGTTGGAGCAGCCGTCTTTGGTTAGAGTGAAATAATAGGCAACCTGAACTGGTGATGAAGTAGTATTATCCAATCGTTCTGCCGGATCAAATCCACCCCACGCATATGAATTACTAATACCCGCTACAGCAGGTCGCACCCATGTGAACAAGGTACCTGGGATAGCGCAGGTAGGTATGTAATGGAAGACCGAGGAATCGCAAACAGTTGGTGCGATCAGTGAACTGGTCAAAACCGGCCCAGGGAACACCACCAGCGTTACACGCTGAGTATTAACGCAGCCATGCAGTGATAATGTATACACATACACCACGGTATCCGGAAAAAAAGTAGTGGCAATAAGTGACTCATTAATACTATCGATACCGCTTGCTGCCGGGTTGGCTATACCGGGCACAAAGGCACGTGTCCATGCGTAGTTTGTGTTGGAATCTGCGCTGGTGGGCTTGTATTTGAACAAAGTATTATTGCAGGTAGAAGTTGGAAAAAGGGAGCTGGTGAGCCATGGAGTTGGGTTTACGGTGATCACCTTGTAGACCGAACGCCCAAGTGCCAGGTACCTGATTGTGTCTATGCCGGGAACTATGCCCACTACCTTACCTGTAAAGCTGTCCACCCGGGCTACTATAGTATCCTTACTGATCCAAAAGCCGCCGGGGGTAGCATCGGCAAACGAAACAGTGTCGCCGGTGCAAACTGACGAGGGCCCTGTAATAGGTCCAAGTGGAGATACAACTTTACGCACCCTGTCGTTACCCAGATCTGCTATGAAAATATTCCCCGCATAATCTACAGCCAGGCCGGTAGGCGAATACAATTGAGCCACCACTGCAGGGCCACCATCTCCGCCAAACATTCCAGAACCTGTGCCAGCTACGGTAACAATAAATCCCGAAGTATCTATTTTCCGAATGCGGTGGTTGCTGGCATCTGCAATGTAAATATTCCCAAGATTGTCTGTCTCAATACCATCAGGGTTCAATAACTGACAAAGTGTTGCAGGACCGGCATCGCCACCGTAGCCACCTACACCGTTGCCGGCAAATGTGCTGATGATGCCTGCTGTATTCACTTTTCGTATGCGTTGGTTACTACCATCAGAAATATAGAGGTTACCTGCCGCATCTACACAAACGCTGTTTGGCGAGAAAAGATTAGCCATAGTAGCAGCACTACCATCACCGGCAAAACCACCTGTGCCATTACCTGCAACTGTTGTGACTGTACCTCCGGGGGCAATCTTTCTGATGCGGTTATTTCCCGCATCTGCCACAAAAACATTTCCTGCAGCATCGACATTAAGACCGCCTGGCGAGGCAAACTGTGCCGCAGTTGCCGGTCCGCCGTCGCCACCAAACCCAAAAATTCCGGTACCGGCTATTGTTGTGATCATGCCTGCCGTGTCTACTTTCCTTATCCGGTTATTGTATTTGTCTGCGATGTACAAATTGCCGATACCATCTATTGCTACTGCTGTGGGTTGGAAAAAAGTCGCTGCTGTAGCCGGACCACCGTCGCCGCTAAAACCAGTAGAGCCAGAACCGGCGACTGTTGAGGTGATGCCTGATGTATTGACCTTGCGAATAATATTATTCAGCTCCTCAACAAAATAAATATTACCGGCAGCATCTATGGCAACATCGTAGGGAACATTCAATTGGGCATTTGTAGCTGGTCCGCCATCGCCAGTATAACCGGTAGCACCAGTACCAGCAAATGTGGTAATGATCTGCCCCTGCATACGACCTGCAAAAATGAACAACAATAAAAACGACAAGGCAAACCTATTCATGATCAATTATAATTAATGAAAATATGGCAACCAGTTGCCACCATAAAATTATAAATAAATCGTCACTTATTTGTTTTCCTTCGTTTTGTCGTGATGAGCACTCAGATTAGCCAGTTCTTTCCTACCGTATGCGATCTTGGTTATGACCACAAACAAAACCGGCACAATGAATATTGCCAGCGATGTAGCCGCAACCATACCACCTAATACAGTAAACCCAATAGTGCGGCGGGCAACTGCACCCGCACCTGATGCCAGCACCAACGGCATGACGCCGAAAATGAAAGCCAACGACGTCATGATGATAGGGCGAAGACGCAGTTTTACTGCCTCTAGTGTTGCAGTAACTACTTCATGACCCTGATCTACACGCTCCTTCGCGAACTCGACAATAAGTATCGCATTTTTTGCAGCCAGACCAATAAGCGTGATCAGACCTATCTGTGCATAAACGTTATCAGTAAGGCTCGGTATAAAGGTGAGTGTGAGGATGGCACCGAAGGCACCGATAGGCACAGCAAAAATAACAGAGAATGGAACCGACCAACTTTCATACAAAGCAGCAAGGAACAGGAATACAAATATGATGGACAGGAGGAAAATGTAAATCGTTTTCGAACCTGCCTGTATCTCCTCAAAACTGAGGCCGGAGAACTCGTAACCATAACCCTGGGGCAATGTTCGGTCGGCAATAGCTTTTAATTCATCAATAGCCTGCCCACTGCTTACGCCGGGCTTAGGTTCGCCATCAACCTCGGCAGAACGGAAGATATTAAAGTGTGAAACCAGCGGAGCTGTCTCAATAGGCTTGTAACTGATCAGTGTACTCAGCGGAACCATCTGCCCCATCTGATTCCGAACAAAGAATTTATCCATGTCTGAGATCATAGTACGGTAGTTGGTATCTGCCTGAACCACTACATGGAAGTTGCGATTGTACAACGACATATCATTGACATAAAAACTACCCATGCATGTTTGAATGGTGCTGAACACTTCGGTTAGTGATACGCCTAGCTTCTTACATTTCTCACGATCAACCGTAACGCTGTAACTAGGCGTATGGGCACCATAGAATGTAAACGCCTTGCCTATTAGCGGACTTTTGCGCATCTCTGCAACGAAATTGTTGACCACTTTTTCAAACGTACGCACATCATCGGCAGTCTGGCGTTGTTCTATCTGCATACTGAAACCGGCGGTCTGTCCAAGCCCCTGAATTGGTGGCGGCTTTATCACAACTACATTGGCTTGCTTTACGCCTTCTGCTGCTATGTTCTTTTCCAGCACTTCAACAATACCCGGCACCTGCTCAGAAGGTTTTGTACGTTCGTCCCATGGCTTCAGCTGGCAGAATACGTTACCGGCATTTGATTTGGTAGCGTTGGTGAGAATATTGAAACCTCCAAGACCCGCATAGTGGCCAATACCAGGGGTTCTGCCGGCTGCTGTCAGAATCTTATTCAACACCTCAACAGAGCGCACTGTAGAAGACGCTTCAGGCAATTCGTAGGTAATGAACAACCGACCTTCGTCTTCCAGTGGTAAGAATCCGGTTGGTTTGTTCTTAAATAAGAAAATGGTTGCTGCACCAATGCAGATCAGCAGAATCAGAACGTATTTGGAAGCTTTGATGCAGCGCTGCACACCATGAGTATATCCCTCCGTGAGTCGCTGAAACCAATTATTGAATCGCATAAACATACGATCCAGCGCATTTACATCCTTACCTGTATGGGTGGGTTTCAATAACAATGAACAAAGCGCCGGAGTTAAGGATAACGCGACAAAAGCAGACAAAATAACTGAAACCGCGATTGTGATTGCGAACTGCTGGTATAAACGACCTACAATACCGGGAATGAAACCAACTGGGATAAATACCGCAGCCAGAATCAAAGCAATAGCCACCACCGGACCAGAAATATCGCGCATGGCATGGATCACAGCATCTTTTGCCGACATCTTCTTTTCATCAATGTAGTGCTGGGTAGCCTCTACTACAATGATGGCATCATCGACCACTATACCAATTGCCAACACGAAACCAAACATAGTAAGCGTGTTTATGGTGAAGCCCAAGGGAATGAAGAAGATGAACGTACCAATAATAGAAACCGGTATGGCCAGCAGTGGAATGATCGTCGCCCTCCAGTTCTGCAAAAACAGAAACACCACAATGGCCACCAAACCCAAAGCCTCGAGCAGTGTTATGAGTACCTCGTGCATAGACACCTTTACCACCGTAACCGTTTCGAAAGGCACTACATAATCAATATCTGTGGGGAACGTTTTCTTCAGTTCCTCCATACGGGCATAAACCCCCTCGGCAGTGGCAAGGGCATTACTACCTGGCGCCTGATAGACCAGGAGATAAGAAGCACGTCTGCCATCTACAAATGCATTGCTGGCGTAGGAAAACTTACCCAGAGAAACGCGGGCTACATCTTTCAGATAAACCAGCGCACCGGTGGCCGGCATAGCCTTTACTATTACGTTCTCAAAATCAACCACTCTGGATAAGCGGCCATTTACCAGCAGGCTATATTCAAACACCTGTGTATTTTGCTGTGGTGGCACCCCAACCGCACCAGCCGCTACCTGTATGTTTTGTTCCGCAAGGGCGTTGTTAATGTCACTTGCTGATATGCCGTATTCAGCCATCTTATCGGGTTTCAGCCACACACGCATGCTGAAATCATCGGCGCGGGTTACGATATCGCCCACGCCCTTTATGCGCGAAAGAGCATCCCTGATAAATATATTGGTGAAGTTGTCCACAAACGTTACATCGTGCGATCCTTTAGGCGAGTACATAGCCACCAGCATCAACATGCTGGGGTTTTTCTTTCTTACTGTCAGCCCCAGACGTTTTACTACATCAGGCAGTTGTGGTGTAGCAATACTCACCCGGTTCTGAACATCGAGGGTGGCGATGTCTATATTGGTACCAATGTTGAAAGTAACATTGATGGCCATTGCACCATTGCCCATGCTGTTGCTCTGAATATACGACATGCCCGGTGAACCGTTTATCTGAGTTTCGACCGGAGTAGACATGGTTTGCTCCACGGTGAGCGCATCGGCACCGGTGTACTGGCCTGTAACGGCAACGATCGGTGGCGTGATCTCGGGGTACTGGCCAATAGGCAGGTTAATGATACAGATAGTACCCACCAGCACCAAAACCAGTGATATTACAATAGCTGTAACCGGCCTTTTTATAAATACATCTGCGATCATTCTGGTATCATATGAATATCGGGTTCTTAAAAAATCTTCCTTTTCTACTTCCTATTTCTTTTGCCCTTCTGCACCGCCTAGCTTAATAAACGAGCCATCATGCAACTTCTGTACACCGTCAACGATCAGCCGGTCACCTGCCTCCAAACCAGACTTAATGATGACACGGTCGTTGATGTTCTGCCCCAATACGACTTTCTTTTGAGCGGCAATAGTAACGTTGCCGGTTGGTGCAGATGCTTGCTTCTCTCCCTTATTTGATGCTGCAATCACAGAATCCTTTGCTATGTAGACAAAGTATTCGCCCATCTGCTCCACTACGGAGCGCATTGGCACTACCAACTGCTTAGATGTATCTTCGTTCCTGATCCTTACCGTACAACTCATACCGGCACGCAGCACAGAAGACTGGTTGGGGAATTTAAGGCGTACGATCACGGAACCGGTCTGCGGATTGACACCACGGTCTATAACATGAATCTGACCCGGGTAACCATATACACTGTTATCGGGCATCAGGATTGTGAACATTGAGTCGGTAGTCCCTGCCTTATTTTGCTGTAAAGCAACAAAGCGGGGTATCAGTTTCTCGTTCACCACAAAATCAACCACCATAGGGTCGTTTGTAGAAATGGTATTGAGAACAGTCTGCCCCTTAATGACGGAACTGCCGACCTTCACCTGAGAAATGCCGATGACCCCGTCAAAAGGAGCTTTGATCACCGAATATCCCAGATCGGTCTGTGTCCTGGCCAACTCCTGTTTGGCTGCGCTCACCTGCTGCTTGGTATTCTGCAAAGCGGTAAGGGCGTGATCCAGTGTCTGTTTGGCAACTGCATCGTGCTGATTCAGGTAATTGTATCTGTCAGCATCCTTCTGCGCCTGCTCCTGATTAGCCTCAGCCACTTTTAGATTAGCCATCGCTTGATTATAGCTGGCTTCGTATTTACTGTTATCAATAGTATACAGTTTTTGCCCTTTGGTGACATGCGTACCTTCGGTAAAATACATACCTGTCACATATCCCTCTGCTTCGGGTCTTAGATCTACCTGCATCATGGCTGTTACTGTGCCGGGGTATTTATCAAAGTACACAACCTTCTCCGGAAGCACTTCGAAGAGATTGACCGGCACCGGAATAGTTGCCGGATTAGGTGCGCTCCCTTTCTTTTCTCCGCACGATGCCAACACGAAAACAACGCTCACTACACCAAGCAAATTAAGACAGTACCTTTTCATGGCCATTCGTATTTAGTTAAATATCTGCGGAAATATCACCCATCGAACGCTCGAGGTTGATCTTACTTTCCAACAGATTGAACAAAGCATTCAAATAATTTATTTCAGAAGTCTGCAAGTCTGACTCGGCAACAATTACATCGAGATAGGCTTTAATACCCTCGCTGTACTGCAGCTTTACAATATTATATACCTCCCTGGCCATGGCTACATTTTCGCTCTGAGATCGCAGATAAAACAAGTTTGTTTTGTATTCAGATAAGGCAGTCTGGTATTCGGTATAGATCGCCAATTTCAGATTCACTTCATCCCAGTCTGTGCGCTGCTCCTGCAGCCTGCTTTTGCGCACTTCTTCTATTCTTTTGAAACCCGAAAATACCGGAATGTTCAATTGTAACCCGAAAGAAGAGTAAGGGTAGGCGCGGTTGTACAGGTCTGAGAACTTATTGTTTTGATACTCATGTACATAATTGTAGAACCCAGATAGGGAGGGCAGAAAACCGGTGCTGTAATAGTTTGTGTTCTCGCGGCGGATCTTCTTTTCGGTCTGTAATATCTGATACTCTATCCTTTTTTCAAACTGAAGTCCTTTAAGCGTGTCTGCATAGATTTCCTGCATTAGGCGGGCGGTGTCGAATCTTACAGTGAAGGTTTTATCGAACGGACAGCCCATAAGCTGTTTCAGTAACGCAAATTTTGATTGTACAGTTTCGGAGGCAGACTTCAGTCGGGAAACGGCATTGTTCAATGAAATGGATGCCTGTTTGTAATCAACTTTATCGGCGATGCCGCTCATATATCTATGGTAAGCATCCTGCTGATTTTTACGAAGCCTGCCGGTATCTTCTTTATACACAGCAATCTGCTCCATAGATAGCAGCAACCCATAAAACGCTTTTGTCACTTCAGAAATGACTGCAATCTTTGTTGCTTTAGTTGTTTCTTTAGATTGGCGCACAATGAGCTTTGCAGCCTTGATGGCGTACAGAACATCATTGCTAAACAATGACTGTGTGGCAGTTAGTTGGGGCAAGGAGTAATTATAAGCACCCGAACTAAGCAGGGTCTGCGTGCCACCGAAATTAGAAACAGCAGTACGCAACTGAAAATAATGTTGAAAATTGGCTGATCCGGACACCTGCGGCATCCAGGATGAAGATGCTATCGATTTGTTTTTACCGGCTATAGCTTCGTCGATTTGCGCCTTGTGTACTGCCGGCTGATTTTTCAGCGCGAACCTCACACAGTCTTCCAATGTCATCGACTCCTGTATCTCAGCGTTACCAGATACGAAAGTTGCCTCTGTTGGTGTACCCTCCGTGACTTGCCCACCTTCAGATCGTTTCGGCGCCTGCGCAACTGCATTAACTGCGGTGTGGATCAGGAGTAGAAATGAGAGAACAAGGCGGTGATACATATTTAGGAAACGATACGCTTAGAGAAAATATGCGGCAAAATTAGCATAAAAAGGACGGCAATAGGCAACAGACATTTCTATGAATAAGATTCATCTATCTGACCATACCAAAAAACAACTCCCGAGCAGAAAAGCACCGGTTCAGAAAAGCAAATACTTCTGAGTGGTGGAACTCAGGCTTAAGTAGTAACAAATCAGGAATTCGGTAAGAAATTAGTAGGTGGTGCAGGTCCAAACCTCACCTGCCCTGTCGGAATCGTGAGCAGTACAGGCACTTTCGGCATCAGATTTGGTCTTGTTACCCAGATCAAAGCTGGCCATAAGTGTATTATTATACATGCAATGACAATGATATTGTTTCCTGCAAGAAACCACAGAAATTAAACCAGCCAATAAAATAACCCATGTATAACTACGCTTTTTCATTATTTCCTGTTTTGAATCTGTGCGAATTTAGTTTATTTATCTTTGAACAGGAAATCAATTATTGATTTTTTATTCGACTTGAAAATAATTTTTAACTAATATAAAAAGGCTGTGAGGGCTGTGTTACGGCTCCTGCATCCCCGGTACACTTTCAAATGCTGTCTATTAAAAAAGCTACTACAGGAGATATTGAACTGATCAGCGAACTGACCTATCAGGTATGGCCGCAAACCTACACCCCAATTCTTGGGCCTGTACAGGTTACCTATATGCTCAACCTGTTTTACAATCCTGATGCGCTCAAAACACAAATGGAACAATCCGGTCATCGATTCATTATTTGTTTTAAAGACGACAAGCCTGTGGGTTTTGCGTCCTTTTCAGATATCGGGGCCGAGACTTTCAAACTGCACAAACTTTATATTTTGCCGGGGCTACAGGGCAATGGTATCGGGCGGTTTATGCTCAACCACATCACCGATGAACTAAAAAAGGAGGGTGCGCATTCACTCCTGCTGAACGTGAACATATACAATACAACAGCTAAAGCATTTTATCAGAAAGTAGGATTTAAGCATGTAAAGGATGAGGATATAGATATAGGCGGCGGATATTTTATGAACGACCATGTGCTGAGACTGGAGCTCTGATCATAATTTTCAATCAACCATTTCCTAAGTTTTGGATATACCTACCAAATAAAATAGATAACATTTCCCGCACAATGATTTGGGTCAGGATACAAAAAATGATACGTAAATTGCCGATGCAATGGTTACGGAAAAAACAGAGAAGAGCAGTATTGGGAGCAGTATTGAGGTGATGGGGGCACGTGTGCACAACCTAAAGAATATAGACATAAGCATACCTAAGAACAAACTAGTGGTGATCACCGGTATCAGTGGCAGCGGCAAATCTTCACTGGCATTCGATACCATATTTGCAGAGGGACAGCGGAGGTACATGGAGAGTTTTGCATCGTACGCAAGGCAGTTCATGGGTGATCTGGACAGGCCGGATGTAGATAAGATATCAGGGCTTTCGCCGGTAATATCCATTGAGCAAAAAACAACGAACCGCAATCCCAGATCAACAGTGGGCACGGTTACAGAGGTGTATGATTTTATGCGCTTGCTGTATGCGAGGGTAGCTGAAGCATACTCTTACAATACGGGTAAGAAGATGGTGAAGTTCAGTGAAGAAGAGATAGTGACCCATATACAGGAGAATTTTGCTGGGAAGAAGATCATGCTGCTGGCACCGGTGGTGAGGGGCAGAAAAGGTCATTACCGTGAACTGTTTGAACAACTGCGCAAGCAGGGGTACCTGAAAGTGAGAGTTGATGGCGAAGTAGTGGACCTGAAAGAGCGCATGCAGCTGGACCGCTACAAAATACATGATATAGAACTGGTAGTAGACCGCCTGGCGGTGCAAGCGGATGCGAGAACAAGGCTCAGTCAGAGCATACAGAAATCTTTGCAGATGGGCAAGGAGCTGATGTTTGTAGCAGATGCTGATACAAACAAGATAACACAGTACAGCAAGCAGCTGATGTGCGCCGAAACCGGACTGGCGTACGAAGAGCCATCGCCAAATACGTTTTCTTTCAACTCGCCCTATGGTGCCTGCCCTAAGTGCAAAGGCCTGGGCAGTGTGTATGAAGTGAATATGCAGGAAGTATTGCCCGATATGGAGAAGAGCATCACCGAAGGAGGCATTGCCCCTCTGGGCGGCGAAAGGGATGCATGGGCTTTTCAGATGGCGACCATTCTGGCAAAGAAAAATAAAATACCGCTTGATAAACCGATCAGGACAATACCGCAGAAGCAACTGAACATACTGCTGTACGG